>JAHFTC010000029.1 GCA_023269585.1 Opitutaceae bacterium | reverse complement strand
TTGCGGGGCTGTTGCCCAAATAGGCAGGGCTGAGAAGTGACCTGATCCGATTTCTAGTTACACCGCGAGGCAGGAGCCGGTTTCGCCGGCCGACGGCGCGTAAAACCAGACGCCGCGGTGACGTAGGGCACAGAATCCGCGCGCAAAAGCGGCGCCGCCCGTGCCGCGGCCGGCGGTGGGCCGGCGCGGTAGACGCGCGCCGACGCCGGCGGACACAGCGCCGGCGAGGATGGCGATGTTTTGCACGGCGGCGATGAGGTGATCCTGGATTTGTTGGCGCCAGAGGCGCCGCCAGCGGGCGCGCTTGAAGTGGTGCAGGTTGGCGCTGCGCGCGAAGCTGCCTTCCATCAGATGACGGCGTCGGGCGCGGTCGGCGTACGCTTCGGGCAGCCGGGCGATGGTGCGCGCAAATTCCAGCGTCTCCTCTTTCCAGTGGCGGGCGATGGAGCGGCCGACCTTGCTGGCGGTGCAGTTCTCCCGCAGCGGACAGGCTGCGCAGGTCTGCTTGTCCGCGACGTAGTCGGTCATCTGCCGGCGCTTGTGGAAGCGACGGGGGCGCAGGGTCTGCCCGGCCGGACAAAGGTAGCGGTCGTTGGCGGCATCGTAGAGGAACTCATCCTTGGTGTAGCGGCCTTCGCTGCGGTGGTCGGCCGGCAGCAGCGGGCTGATGTGGGGGCGGACGCCGCGTTCGACCAGATCGCAATAGTTCTCGACCGTGCCGTATTGGCGATCGGCGACGGTGGCCACGACCTCGCGGCCGGTGTTGTCCTCGTGCTGCGCGACGAGGGGAAGCGTCTGGCTGGGCTCGGCGACGTCGCCGGGGGTGGTCGCGGTGGCGGTGATGACGCCGCAGCGGTCGTCGACCATGCGGTGCGTCTTGTAGCGGGGGCGGGCCGTGCCACTGGCGGGACCTTTGGAGACGCAGGGGGCGTCGGGATCGGTGGTGCTGACCAGCCCGCGGTTGATGTCCGTGCGGGCGGAGGGCGGCGTGGTGTCGTCGAGTTTGCGCTCCTGCGCGGCATAGGCGGCCTTGATGCGGGCGATGGTGGCGGCATCGGCTTTGACGACGCTGTCGCGAGAGGCGTCGGCATCGATCAAGCTGCCGTCGAGGTGGACTTTGGTGCCGTCGACCAGCCCGGCTTCGACGCACTGGCGCACGGTGCGCACGAAGAGCGTTTCGAAGAGTTCGCCGCCCCAGCGCTTGCGCGCCTTGGAGAGCACGCTGTGGTTGGGAATCGCGTCATCCAGGCCGTAGCCGAGGAACCACAGCCAATCGAGGCGCTCGGGCAGGCGGCGCATCAGCTCGCGCTCGCTGCGCACATTCTCCTGGAAGAGCAGGAACATCAGCTTGAGCAGAACCGCCGGGTCGAGCGAGACGTTGCCGTTGTCTCCGTAGGTGGGCGCGACCACCTCGCGGGCGAAGGTGAAATCGATCAACGCCAACACCCGACGCAGCGGATGCTGGGCATGTACGCGCTTCTCAAGATCGACCTGATAGCTGAATAGCTCCGGTTGGGGTTGGTGAGTGCCCATCATATGGACACTGGGTTAAGCACGCAGCGTGCCGCTTTAGTTGTTGCCGCGCAGATGGTTGGATTTGGGCAACAGCCCCTTAACTTTTGACAAATGGCTCTCTGGACCGAGGCGGGCGGGCAGCGGGAATGGGCGGTGGCGGTCGGACTCATGGGGCTCTCCAGCGGCGGGGTGCGGCCGAAGCTGAAAGCGGCGGAACGGCGGTCGCAACACCGAATCCACCACCAGGGGACGACAAAAGGTTCAGGCTTTGGCATTCGTGTTTTTCCGCTGGTAGGCCGCCACCCGCGGGCTCACGTCACCCCGGCCGTCTCCACGGGGCGCAGCGACGACCCGAGTCGCTCACCCGGATGGGAGCCGCGCGCGGACCACGTCTAGGAGACGACGCACCGTCTCGGGACGGCGCGGATTCACGTGGCCGCCCTCGATCCAGATCAACTCCTTGGGGTCGCCCGCCGCGCCGAAGACCTGCTCCACCTGCTCGATCGGCAGCTTTTCGTCGTGGAGCGCGCCGATCACGATCACCGGACGTGGCGCGATCTGCGCGACCCATGCCGCCGTGTCAAAGGAGGCTCCGTAGGCCAACCGGTGCACGAGCATCGCGGTCGCACGCCGCACCCAGGGCCGGGAGATTTTGCGCTCGAGATTGCGGTCGATCCATTGCTCGTTGTCCGCGGCACCCTGGATGATCCAGACACGCGAGAACCGTGTATCCAACGCTCCCGTTACGGCCGCGAAAGGCACACCCAGGCTGACGCCGACCAGTTCGATCCGGGCCGGATCCGCCCACGGCTGGGTGAGCACCCAGTCCAGCGCCTGCGACAAGGCGCGTGGCGTATCCAGCAGCGCCTGCTGGATGGCGGGCGCGTATTTCATCGCCTGCCGCAAGCCGCGGATCTTGTCCGGTCCGTCATAGGGATAGTCCACCGCGACCACCGCGATCGCACCGGGCGCGCCGACCAGGCTCGCGGCAGCGCGTCCGGTGCGATGCCCGCCCAGGATCACGACCACCGGTCGCGGCCGCTCGTGTGCAAAATCACGCACCACCCGCAGCCTCACGGCAGAACCATCCGTCGCAGTCAACTGCACCGCGTCGCTTCCCGTGGCGGCGTCGCGCTCGAGCACGGTCGCATTGTTCGCCGCACGTGGCTGCGTGAAATGTTCGTGCCTCGGGCGCCCCAAAGACCCCAACCACACGACGAGCACGATCAAGACGAGCGCATTGACAAAGAGCACGACGCGCCCGGTTCTCCTCCAAACCCTTTTCGTCAGACTGGCGCGGGGAACCGACATTTGCCCAACCTACCCGGCGCGAAACCCGGCACAACCTCTGTCATGCAGAGACGCCCCGGTTGGGCTGACGAAGCCGGGAAACGGAGCCGGAAGCCGGGGTCCTAGCTTTTGACAGATGGCTCTCTAGACCGAGGCAGGCAGGCGGCGGGGAGCGGCCGGAGCTGGAAGCGGCGGCACGGCGGTCGCAACACCGAATCCGCAACAGGAGCACGGAAGACGGCAGCCCACCCCGAGGGCCGCCTCTGCCGCAATCCGCGCAGGAGCCACGGCGGCGGCGCCCAACGGGCTCTTGCCCCACTTCCGTCCGACCGGCACGCTGCGCCGCATGCTCGTCCACCTCGTCCGCTTCTACCTCAAGCCCGATCTGCCCGCCGAACGCCGCTCCGCCCTGCGCGCCGGCCTCGAATCGCTCCGCGCGGTGCCGGGCGTGCGTCACCTGTTCGTGGGTACTCCGGCGCCGGTTCCCGCCCGGCCGGTGATCGACACCGAGTACGGCTTCGCCCTCACCGTGATCTTCGACGATGTCGCCGGCCACGACGCCTACCAGACGCACCCCGTGCACCTGAAGTTCGTCGCCGACCACAAGGACAGCTGGACGCGCGTCGCCGTCGTCGACGCCGCCTGAGCCCGGACCCGTTCGTCCACCGTGGCCGCTCCGCCCAAGTCCGCGGCTCCCGTGCCCGCGCCGGCCTCGTGCCGGCTCGAGGTGAAGGTCATCCCCGGCGCCTCGCGCGACGAGGTCGCCGGCACGATGGGCACTGCCGTGAAAATCAAGCTGCGCGCGCCACCGGTCGAGGGCCGGGCCAACGAGGCCCTCGTCGCATTCCTCGCGGCGCAGCTGGACCTGCCGCGCCGCGCCATCGCGCTCGAACGCGGCGAGACCTCCCGCCAGAAGCTCCTCCGTATCGACGGCCTCGATCTCGCCGGCGTCCACACGCGGCTCGGGGTTTGAGCCCGGGTTCAGCACCACCGCCGCACCCGGCGACAGTAGTCGGCGTAGGCGTCACCAAAGATCCGTTGCAGCTTGGCCTCCTCATACGGGATGACGGCTCCGTTGATCACGGCGAAGAACAGCGGCGGCGCGAGCAACAACCCCAGCTGACCCCACGCCAACCAAGGCGCGAAGGCGATCAGGAGCATCCCGCAATAGATGGGATTCCGCGAGAAGCGGAACGGTCCCGCGCACAGCAGGCTCGTGGGCTGCCGCAGCGGGAGGATCGTCGTCCGGTAGCGGCGGAACTCGACCCACGCCCACGCATTCAGTCCGAGTGCGACCAATACCAGTGCACCCGCGGCGATCCGGGAGTGAAACACCGAGCACTGCAACGCCGGCACATACCGAGTCAGCAATGCCGCCGCGCCGATCGAGAGCGCCAGCGCAGCGGGGGAAGGAATCTTGGACACAGGGGACATCACCCGGCAGCCTGCCCCGGCCCCCGTGCCCGGTCCAGCCACACCGGCGCTGCGGCGGTTTCGCCAGCGCGGACGGTCATTCCGCACGCCGGTCGGGCGTCATTTCTCCACCTTGTACGCGAGAGCGAGCTCGTCGCCGGGTAGGCCGCGAATGCCCCAGTTGTGCCGCGGTGTCTCGTGGAGCGTGATCTCCACCGCCTGCCGCGGGATCCCGAGTTCCCGCTCAAACCGCTCGAAGATCGCGCGGATCAGTTGCTTCTTCGTCTCCACCAAACGCCCCTCGAACAGGCTGATCTCGATGATCGTGTAGCGTTCGCCGCGATCGGCCGGGTAAATGAAATCCTCCGCCTCGAGCGCGATGAATCGATGGAAACACTTGTCCGCAGGGAGCCCGAGCGTCGCCGTCACACAACCGTGCAACACGTCCGAGATCGCCTGCCGCCGCCCGGCGAGATGCTCCCGTCGCGAGTAAATGAGGATCTGCGCCATGGTCGCGCGACGCTACGGCGTGTCGCCGGAGTTTGAAGCCTCAAGTGCACCGGCCGCCGCGTACCCGGGCCCGCGCGGTGCGCCGGTTCACTCGCTCTTTTTCACGAAACAGGCCTTGAGCGCCATGGCGACGCCGTCGATCCGGCAGGCGGTCTTGGTCATGGTGCGGAGGAAAACCGCGGAACCTGCCCGTCTGCCGCCACCGTGGGCAAGCGGGAATCCGAGCTCGCCCCGCAGCACTGCGCGAGGCACTCTCAGCCGGCCAAAGCCCGCGAGACCGTGCGCTCCGCAGCGCAGACCGACCGCGGCGCCGCCATCCCCGCCACGTCCGATGAAACCAAGTTCGGCCACGCTGACGCCCACCCCTGCCCTCCTCGCCGCCGCATTGGGTCCGACCTCCGGCCTCTGGCTCCAGCTGATCTCCGCCCTCTCGGAAGATTTCCCCGGGCTGCAGCCGGCATGGAAACCGGCCAAGATCCCGTTCGGCCGATATTGTTTTCTTCGGCTGAAGGAGCGCACGCTCCTCTACCTGATTCCCCGCGACGGCGATTTCGAGATCTCCGTCGTCCTCGGCGAACGGTCCGTCGCGCTCGCCCTGGCCGGCGACCTGCCGGCGGAGCTCAAGACGATCATCGCGGGCGCCCGCCGCTACGCCGAGGGCCGCAGCATCCGCTTCCCGGTGACGACCGGGGACCAGCTCGTCCCGGTGCGCCGGCTCGTCGCCTGCAAAATCGCACCGCCGTAGGTGCCGCTTTCGGCCTCCGCCGCGATCCCGTGCCGCGATTCTCCGCTCTGCAAACCACGCCTGCTCCAGTCTCCAGCGACAAAGCGATCACCGCGAGCCCCGCGTTACCGAACTGTCACCCCTCCCCGCGTTCGTCACCCTGAACCCAACCCAGCCATGACCTCCTCCGCCAACCCCGATCCGGACCAGCGCTCCGCCAGCTGGCTCCGCTTCTCCCAGGTGGTGCTCACCATCCTGCTTTTCTCCCAGACCAGCCTGCTCGCCTACCGCCTCGTGATGGTGTGGCCGTCGGGCGCCGCGGACGCCCCCGCCCCCACAGAATCGCTCCAGCTCTATCTCGTGATGATCGCCGGCGCGCTGGGGGCGACCCTGCACGCGATCTATTCGTTCTGCGACTATGTGGGCAACGAACGGTTCAAGCCGTCGTGGATCATCTGGTACATCTGCCGGGCCCCGGTCGGCGCCGCGCTCGCCACCGTGTTCTATCTGGTGCTCCGGGGCGGGTTCATCGGTTTCGGCGAAGGCCAGAAACTCAACCTGTACGGCATCGCCGGCATGTCCGCCCTCGCCGGGATGTTCTCGCGGCAGGCCGTCACCAAGCTCAACGAGCTGGCGACCACGTTCTTCACCAAGCTCGCCCCGCAGCGCGACGCCCTCCAGAACCCCCGCCCGACGCTCGGTTCGATCCAGCCCGCCACCGTGGCCGCCGGGACCAAGGGCGCGAAGATCACGCTCCGCGGCACCGGCTTCGCCAAAGGCATGCTGGTCCTCGTGAATCGCCTGCTCTGCGAGACGCGGGTCATCAGCCCGGAAGAAGCGGAGTTCGTTCTCGCCGACGACCTCTCCGACACCCCGGGAATCCTGAAGGTCGCCGCCCGCAATCCCGACCCCAGCGCCGGCGAATCGGAGACCCGGGACCTGACCATCACGAAAGCGGCCTCCTGAGCGTCCCGCCCGCGGCGACCGCCCCGGGGCGCCCCGCGGCGTCCGCCGCGCCGTGGTTGGATCGCCGGCGTAGGCTGGGGCGGTTGCCTTCGGCGACGGTAAGAAATTCTCGAAGCAACGGTCACCGCCCTGTGAATTGGCCCCGGGCGCCAGTTCACGGTTTCGGTCTCGGCACAAACCCCTATCGTCCGGGGCGTTCGTGATTGGGATCGGATGGCTTGTGATAACGATCCGACGGGCGCCGCGGGGTTGCGGCGCCCGTCATTTTTTCCGGTGCGGCACAACGGAAGACCCGCCCGCAACCGCCTCTCAATTTTGCTCCAGCCCGACCGATCAACGGGCGTTGCGCACCGCGCCCTTCGGACGGCAGCGCGATTCGTCGCCATGAAGCTTGAGCAAAAGTTACTGTTTCTCGCCATCCTGCCGCTGGCATTCGCCATCATTCCCGCAACGATGCTGGTGGTCCGCACCCACCGGGTCGTGAAGGAGATGCAGGGCCTGGACCTGTTCGCCAACCTCGTCTGGAAGATGGGCGATGTGGAGAAGAGCTTCGATCAGGAGGCGGACAACTGGTACATGTTCCGCGCCGAACACGCCAATGACGCCGCCGATGTGCTCGCGGCTGCGCGCCAGAAACAGGAGGACGCCCGCAAGAAGACCGACGCCGCCCTGGCCGAGTACGACCGCACCCTCGCCGGGATCGATCCCGCCATCTTCCCGCCGGCCATCCGGCAGATCCTCGACGACATCGCCGCCGGCCGCAAAGACCTGGGATCCACCCGCACCCTGCTTTACTCGCGACACACCGACGCCCAGTCGGCCGAGATTTACGAGTATTACCAGCGCCTCCGTTCCAAGCTCGGCAGCGTGCTCGCCCTGCTGATCGACCAGACGACCAACGACGTCGTCGCCCGCAAACTCCAGGTCCTCACCAAGATGATCGCCCTGCGGCAGCAAGGCATGGAAGCCGGACGCAAAATCTTCTGGGACATCCAGGTCTGGAACCGCGACCACAAGACCTTGGACAACAGCTTCATCATCGTCATCACCGGCGGCGTCGAGATCGCCGACACCCATTGGAACGAGGTCGTGGCGCTCAGCCAGGGCGAGGCCCGCGAAAAGCTCCTCGCCTTCAACGCCCAGAAAGCCTGGCAGAACACCGCCGCGCTCATGCGCCAGTTCGCCAAGAACATCTCCACCGGCGAGGCGCCGCCGCTCACCGTCGACGAGGAGTGGGGCACCTATTACAACTTCATGGATACGACGCTCGGGGCGTTCGTCCAATGGCTCCGCGAAGACTTCACCGCCACCTGCGACTCCATCCGCCGGGCGCACACCCGGGAGCGGAACTTCACCGCCGGGCTCTCGCTCCTCGGCATCGTGCTCGTGCTCTACCTCTGCCGGCGCCTTGCCCACAGCATCATCCGCCCGCTGAAGACCACCGCCACCAAACTGGTGGCCGGCGCCGCCTCCTTCACCGAGGAGGCCCGCGCGCTCGTCACCGCCTCGGAAGCCCTCTCCACCGGCGCCAGCGAACAGGCCGCCTCCCTCGAGGAAACCAGCGCCTCGCTCGAACAACTTACCGCCACCACCAAACGCAACGCCGAGACCGCCTCCGCTGCCGTCGAGACCTCGCACACCGCCGCCCAGAGCGCCGAATCCGGCCGCGGCCTGCTCAGCACGCTCGGCAGCACCGTCGGCGAAGTCGAAGCTTCCGGGAGCGCCATCACCCGCATTCTCAAGAACATCGACGAGATCGCGTTCCAGACGAACATCCTCGCGCTCAACGCCGCGATCGAGGCGGCCCGCGCGGGCGAAGCCGGCGCCGGCTTCGCCGTCGTCGCCGAGGAGGTCCGCAACCTCGCCAAACGCTCGGCCGACGCCGCCCGCGAAACCACCGCGCTCCTCGCCGGTGGCGCCACCAACGGCACCAAGGCCCAGCACGGTGTGGTCGAAGGCCTCGGCCGCATCCGCGCCGACGCCGAACGCGTCGCCAGCCAGTTCGACTCGATCGTAACCCATATCGGCCAGACCGATACCCAGGCCAGCGAGATCGCCCGCGCCTCCGACGAGCAACGCCGGGGCATCGAGGTCATCGCCGGCGCGATTCATAAGATCGACCAAGTCACCCAGAACAACGCCTCGTCCAGCGAGAACGTGGCCGCCGCCGCCGCTACGCTGAAGTCTGCCGCCGAGGATCTCTCCCAAGCCGCCGCCATCCTCGAGCAGATGGTCGGGTAGACCAGAATCGTCAGTTTCGGAACCGACTGTTTCCGGCGCAACCCCGCCAAAGCGCTCCACTCCCGTTCTCCGACACTACCGGCGCTGAAGGGCGAGTGCCTTTGCGCTCACTGCCGCCGAAGCTCGCGAGCGCGGCTCGACCATCACACCGGCGGAAGGGTTGTCGCCACCCGCTGGACCACGTCGGCGTAGGTCTGGAGCGCCGCGGCACCGGATGGACGGAGACGGTAGAGCGCGCGATCGACCCGCTCGAACCAGCCATAGACGTCGCTCCGCAGGATCGAGAGCGTCTTCGGACCCGTGCCCAGCGCCCGCAGCTGTCGCGGCGCGAGCGGGCCGAAACGCGCCAGCGCGGCGGCAACGAGAAGAGCGTTTTCCCGGTACGCGGTCACCAGCGGCCGGCGCGTGCTGCCGCCGGCGTTGTCGTCCCCCGACCGGAGCGCGAGCTCGCGCAACAACGCCCGCCGGCCCTTGTCGTCGCGACGCCGCTGGAAGGGCACGGGTTGCAGCGCGACCTCCACGAGCGCCCGCGGAGCGCGCAAATCGACCACCAGCAGGCCGAGCTCGAGGCGCCGCAACAGCGGCAGGTTCTCGCGCAGCCGGGCCTCGTGCGCGGCCTTGGCGGGCCGCGGCACGGCGGCATAGACGAGATCAGCCACGCGCTGCCGCCGCACCGCCTGCAACAGAAGGTCCAACGTGAATCCGAGTTTCAACTCCACCACCACCACCCGGTCGCCCTTCACGGCCGAGACATCGCAGCCCCGGACCTCGGCGCGGACGGTAAAACCCTGCGCTGTCAGAAAATCGCGCACCGGCGCATACAGATCGGTTTCACGCAAAGGCCGCACGGGAACCGGCTGCGGGGAAGGCATGCTCATCGGTGCCGAGCGTTCCGCCGATCCCGCGGTTTCGCCAGCCTCGAAACGGGAGGGCCTGGGCACCGTATTTCGGACGTGGGCCGGAGAGCGCGCAGCAGCACCAGCGCGGCCGATTTGGGATTGCGGGTCGGGGAAGGGCTGCTGACATGTTCGCCGCTGACCGGCGCCAAGGCGTCCGGGCGCCATCTCATGTTCCAGGTCACGTTTTCCGATCAGAGCGTCGCCGAGCTCAACAAGCTCGATCAACTCGCGCAGCTCGATGTCATCGAGCCGCTGAGCAGCCTGACGGCCGCCCAACTGGCCCAACCGCGCGAGCCGCTCGGGCAGTTCAGCCGTGAAGGCCGCACCTTCTACCGGCTGCGCTCCGGCGACTTCCGATTCTATTTCGAACGTCAAAACGACACGTTGCATGTGCAATGGATCCTGCACCGCAACTCCCTTGAGGATTTCCTCTTCCGCACCAAGTTGCCGGTGAGCGATCAGCAACTGGTGGAGCAACACTCGAAGTTTTGGAAATACCTCGAGAGTCTGACCAAATAGGCCTGCGCCCCCGTTACCCATGCCGACGGATCTCCACTCCCGCGAGAACCCCTACAACGTCACTCAGGCCAGCCGGATTTATTTCCTGCCCAACCTGATGACGGCAGGCAATCTGTTCTGTGGATTCGTCGCCGTCATCAAATGCATCCAAGCACGGTTGATCGCGGACGGTGGTGATTTCGCGATGGCGCACGCCGGGCATTTGCCGCGCGAATATTATATCCAGGCCGTCTGGTTTATCCTCGCGGCCGTGCTCTTCGATTCGCTCGATGGCCGCCTGGCGCGAATGGGGGGTCGGACATCGCTTTTTGGCGCGGAGTTCGACTCGCTGGCGGATGTGGTGTCCTTCGGCATTGCGCCGGCGTTGATGGTCTTTTTCCTGATCTTGGCTCCGAAAGAAGGATACCAGTGGTTCCGGGAGCTTGGCTGGTTCGTCGCTTTCATCTATCTGCTCTGCGGAGCGATCCGGCTCGCCCGGTTCAATGTGATCACCAACCCGTTGCTTCAGCGCGCCGAGCATGAGTCCAACAAGGATTTTCTCGGCCTCCCCGTCCCGGCCGCCGCCGGCGCAGTCGCTTCGCTGGTGTTGTTGCTGCTCCATCTTTCCGAGAACGATCGCGAACTTCAGCGGACCACGCTAGCCCTGCCAATCCTGCTGCTGCTCATCTCCATGCTGATGGTAAGCACGATTCGTTATCCCAGTTTCAAGAAGATCGATTGGCAGACCAAGACACGCCTGTGGACCTTCATCCTGCTTCTGATTATCGGAGCGCTCGTCTGGAAGTTGCAGGAGATCTCTTTCTTCGTCCTTTTCCTCGGTTACATCGCATTCGGGCTGTTCCGTCACATCCGGCGCCATCTCGCAGCCCGCGCCGGCGAAGTTCCTCGCAAGACCGATGTGAGCAACCGACCAACAGATTCCCGATAAGCGTCCGCTGGTGCCAAACCCCGATGTTGCCGACATTCGCCCCGGAGTTGCTCACAGTGCGGCTCGCCGTCCTTCCTCCTCTGAAAAACGCCTCGTCCACCGGCCTATCCGCGTTGTTCACACCCCATAATAAGAAGAATATTCTGTAGTTCTCTCTTCTCCCAATCCACTCTTCTGTCAGCAACCCCCTTAAACACCGCCCTGCCGCGCATGAAATTCAAAATCAACCGCGACCACTTCAGCAACGGACTTGCCCAGGTGCTCAACGTCGTCGGATCCAAAGCCACGATGCCCATCCTCAGCAACGTGCTGATCGAGGCGGACAAGGACCATATCTCGCTTGCCACGACGAACCTCGACCTCGGCATTCGCTGCAAGATCAAGGCTGATGTGAAGGAAGCCGGAGCGATCACCTTGCCGGTCAAACGCTTGGCCACAATCGTGCGCGAGCTGCCCAACATCGATGTCTCGGTCGAAACGACGCCGAGCCATCAGGCAAAGATCACTTCCGGTGGTTCCGCCTTTAAGATCATGGGCATGGGCAAGGAAGAGTTCCCGCCGATGCCGGAATTCGCCGACGAGAAGGCCGTGGCGCTCGAACAGGAGGAACTCGCGACGATGCTCAAGAGCGTCTCTTACGCCCAGTCCTCCGACGAGACCCGCTACATCCTCAACGGCGTCTATTTCAGCTTCAAGGATGACAAGCTCACGCTCGTGGCGACCGATGGCCGCCGCCTCGCACTCACGAGCAAGGAACTCGCTTCGCCAGAGTCTGCCGGTAGCATCATCTTGCCGGCCAAGACCGTGAACGAACTGGTGCGCCTGCTCGACAAGGGTACGAAGGTACGCCTCGCGATCACCGAAAAACGTTCCGCGTTCCAGATCGGCACCGACAAGGTTGGCGAGAACGGGTTGATCGAGAACATCTATCTCTTCTCGAAGGTCGTCGACGGCAACTACCCGAACTACAACCAAGTCGTGCCGAAGGAAACACACCAGCGCATCAAGCTGGAGCGAGAACTCTTTCTGCAGTGCGTGCACCGCGCCGCGCTCGTCACCAGCGAGAAGTCGAACTCGGTGAAGCTCAAGCTCAGCAACAACCTGCTCGAAATCACCGCTTCGAGTCCGGATTTTGGCGACGCCCACGAGTCGATGGCGATTGAGTATACCGGGCCGGAACTGCAGGTCGCTTTTAATCCGCAGTTCGTGATGGATCCGCTGCGCGCGCTGAACAAGGACCAGGTCTTCTTCGAGCTGAAGGACGAGGTGAGCCCTGGTGTGTTCAAGACGCTCGAGAACTTCCTCTGCGTGATCATGCCAGTGCGCCTGAGCTGATCTCCGACCGTTGATTCTCTGCCGCCGGCTTCACCCGGCGGCTTTTTTGTGTCCGGTGCCACAGGGGAGGCGGAGAGTGGGCCCATCAGAAAGAGGCAAGGCGCACGCGCTGGACCGGCGCGACGCTGAAGTGGTGCAAGAAGACAACGATTTCAGCGAATGGTCGGCGTTCCGTTCATTTACCGCTTTCGCTTCGCACCCCGCTTTGTTGCGCTCTGGGTGAATGGATGTCGGCCAGATTATCATCGGCTTTTCAGTGATATCGCTGCTCTTGCACCTGTTGAATTCCCGGGTGCTAATGCCGGCTGTCACCATCACCAACCGGTGGGTACGCTGGATCCTCTTTTCCTTGGGCGTGGCCTATCTGGCGGAGGAACTGGCGTGGACCGACCGGCCGTTCTGGGCGGTCGCCTGTGTGGCGTTTCTCGGGTGGTTCCTGGTGGAATCGGTCTACCACTGGCTTGCGATCCGTGCCTTGAGCCTCAGCCCGCTACCGTTGTTTCCGCGCTTCGTGGTGAACAGTAATGGCGAGGAGTGGCCGACCCAGCGTCGTCTGTACGGGATCCGCGAGTGGTTGCGGCGCGAGAAGTTCCATGGCGTGCAATCGCTGAAGGCGGAGATCGCTCCGGGGATTTTTCTGCGCCTCGCCATCTACCAGGATCGCGAGAATCGCCTCCGCCTCCAGATCGCCTTTCTGCCTCAACCCGGTGGCGGCATCGCCCTGTGCTACACCTTGTCTTCACGGACGAGTGACGATGTCCGGTATGTGACGGACAATCTCCACCTTCCGTTCGGCGGTTTCTACCCGGAGAACTGGCTGATCGAGCGGCGTCCTTGGACCCGCAGTTTGGAACGTCTGGTGGCCCGCCACCACGAGCGGATTGCTCCGGTTGGCGCGAAGCTGGAGACGTGGACCACGGAACCGGTGGATGACCTCAACCGTCAACAGGGGCACCTGGAGAAGGTGAACACCGAACTCGGGTTTCTCTATTCGCACCAAGACAGGGAGGAGTTTGGGAAAATCTCCACCGAAGGACGATATCGCGTGTGGATGGAGGT
This sequence comes from Opitutaceae bacterium, assembly GCA_023269585.1. Lineage (GTDB taxonomy): Bacteria > Verrucomicrobiota > Verrucomicrobiia > Opitutales > Opitutaceae > CAJCBL01. The sequence goes on along the minus strand of JAHFTC010000029.1, from coordinate 25,421 downwards.
CTGGATGCTCAACTACCTTGGCCGGACCGTCTCGTATTGAGGATTTCCCGCGGAGATGACGGAAATGCCCACTGGGAGCATCGGGAAAAGTCTGAAAGGCAGGGTGGCGCGGGAACGGCGCTTGCAAGGGGTTCGGAACTCGTGAAGATCACGCCCAGAGGTGATGTATGGGCACGACTATTCTCCTAGTAGACGATGATGTTGGCGCACGCCGCACGCTGGCTTCCCTGCTGCAGCGGTTCGGTTTCCGCGTCGTGGAAGCGGAGGATGGCCCGGAGGCGCTCATCACCGCTCGGACCCTTGTGCCGGATATCGTGCTGAGCGACTACAACATGCCGGGCATGAACGGCGCAGCCCTGCTCCGTGAGTTGCGCACGAACCTGCCGGCCTTGGCAACAGTCCCGTTCATTCTGTTCAGCGGGTTCATCGACCACTGGACCGGCACGGTGGACGATCCAGCGCCCGATGTCGTGTTGGCGAAACCGGTGACCATCGAACGTCTGCTCGGTGAGATCAATGCGGTGCTCAAGCGGCGCCGTTCGGCGGTGGCGGCTCCGTTGGCCGCGCAACCGCGCTCGCTTACCTGAGCGAGCCGGACCGGAAACCGCCCGAACCACGGGCGGAGTGGCCGTTGCCGGGGCTGCCAGCGTTGGCTGCGAGCGCGAGTTTGGCGGCTTGGATTCAGACCGGAGACCAACTGCGTGGGAACGATGGCACGGGCGAGATTGAGGGCTTGGTCGGTGAGCGAAAGAGCGGGCATCGGCTTCGTGTTGCCCTCGGCGGGGTCGAAGAGATGGGGGCCGGTGGCATCCTCGTAACACAGCACGGTGTGGCCCCGCTGTCCGTCCCGGGTGTTCACGTAGTAGGAGAGCATCACCGCATTGCTGACGCCTGTCGTGGCGAAGACCCGCTTGGCTTCCGTCGCACTTTCGATGAAACAGCCATTGGGCAGCGCGCCGAGCGACTGAGGCACCGCGCGCAGTTCGGCTTCGGACAGTTCCCGGTAGCTCGTGAAGGTGGGGTCGATCGATTGGATCAACGGCAGCAGGTTGCGGCGTTCGGCGGCGACGTTGTTCCAGTGGCGGGAGAGACTTTCGGTGCCGCGGGCGGGGCGATAGAACCAGATCGCGTTGGCGAATTCGAAAGCCAGCGCGGTTTCTCGGGGGCGGCGGGGGTCGCTGGTGGTGATCTCCACGACGCTCGCCCAGGCGTCCTGGCCGACCAAGTTGCGGGCGCGAACGAGGTGGGCGAGGACTTCGGGCGTGGCGTTGCCGAAGGCGAGGGGAAGCCCGACGAGGAGAAGGACAACGCTGCGGAGGAGCCGGTTCACTTGCATACACCGATAACACCGGAGCGGTGAAAAGGTCGCGGGATCTGGATTGGCGGAGCGAGACCCGGGCTGAACGGCGCGTACGGCGGCGGGATGGAGTTGGCCGAAACAAAAAAACGGCCGCGCCTGGAGGGCGCGGCCGTGAAAAGCACTGGGACTGGTGAACTCCGCCTTACGGCAGATCGCTCGCGCCCATGAGGTAGCGGTCGCACTCGCGGGCGACGGCGCGGCCCTCGTTGATGGCCCAGACGACGAGGCTCTGGCCGCGGCGGCAGTCGCCGGCGGCGAAGACGCCCTTCACGCTGGTCGAGAACTTGCCGTACTCGGCCTTGATGTTCGAGCGCGGGTCGGTCTCGACGGCGAGTTCCTTGAGGATCGCCTGCTCGGGCCCGAGGAAACCCATGGCGAGGAAGACGAGCTGCGCGGGCAGGACCTTCTCGGTGCCGGGCTGCTCCTTCGGGATGAACTGACCTTTGTCGTTCTTTTCCCACTTCACCTGGATGGTGTGGACTTCCTTGAGCGCGCCGGCGGCGTCGCCGACGAACTTCTTGACCGTGGTGAGATACGTGCGCGGATCGGCGCCCTGCTTGGCGGCGGCCTCTTCCTGGCCGTAGTCGACCTTCAACGTCTTGGGCCACTCGGGCCAGGGATTGTCGGGCTGGCGCTCCAGCGGGGGCTTCGGGAGGATTTCGATCTGGCAGACGCTCTTGCAGCCTTGGCGGATCGAGGAGCCGACGCAGTCGGTGCCGGTGTCGCCGCCGCCGATGATGACGACGTTCTTGCCTGCGGCGTGAATGGCGGACTTGGCGGGATCGCCGGCGAGCAGGGCCTTGGTGTTCGCCGTGAGGTACTCCATGGCGAAGTGCACGCCCTTGAGGGAGCGGCCTTCGATCGGGAGGTCACGCGGCTGGGTGGCACCGGTGCAGAGGACGGTGGCGTCGTATTCCTTGAGGAAGAGCTGCGGCTCGACGTTGTCGCCCACGTTGGCGTTGTAGATGAACTTCACGCCCTCCTGCTCGAGCAGCTGCACGCGACGCAGGACGACCTCCTGCTTGTCGAGTTTCATGTTCGGGATGCCGTACATGAGGAGACCGCCCGGGCGGTCAGCGCGTTCGAAGACGGTGACGGTGTGGCCGGCCCTGTTCAGTTGGGCGGCGGCGGCGAGACCGGACGGGCCGGAGCCGATCACGGCGACCTTCTTGCCGGTACGGACCTTCGGCGGCTCGGGCAGAACCCAGCCTTCTTCCCAGCCCTTGTCGATGATCGAGCACTCGATGTTCTTGATCGTGACGGGCGGGTTGATGATGCCGAGAGTGCAGGAGCCTTCGCAGGGGGCTGGGCAGACGCGGCCGGTGAACTCGGGGAAGTTGTTCGTGCGATGCAGCCGCAGGAGCGCCTCTTTCCAATGGCCGCGGAAGACGAGGTCGTTGAACTCCGGGATCAGGTTGTGGATCGGGCAGCCTGCGGCCATGCCGCTGATGAGTTTTCCGGTGTGGCAGAAGGGGATGCCGCAGTCCATGCAGCGCGCGCCCTGTGTGCGGAGTTTCTTCTCCTCCATGTGGAGGTGAAATTCCTTCCAATCGCGCACGCGTTCGAGCGGCGGACGGTCGACGGGAATTTCGCGCAGGTACTCGATGAATCCGGTTGGCTTGCCCATGGGAGAGAAGACTTGAGGCTAGAGGCGAGAGGCTGGAGGACTTGTTACTTGGTACTTGGACCTTGGTACTTGCCGTGCGAAGCGCGGCTCAGTTGCCGCCGACGCGGGAAAGGTCGCGGGCGTTCTCTTCGAAGGCGGCCATGATGGCCTCGTCGCCGGTGAGGCCCTGGCCCTGCGCGCGCTCGATGCAGGCGAGCATGCGCTGGTAGTCCTTGGGCATGACCCGGACGAATTGCGGCAGGAAGCGATCCCAGGCCGCGAGGACCTGCTGGGCGCGGGTGCTGCCGGTGAGCTGGGCGTGGCGCTCGATCAGGGTGCGGAGCTCGGCGACCTCGGCGGGCTTGGAGACCTTGTCGAGGGCGACCATCTGGAGGTTCACCCGCTTGGCGAAGTCGCCCGTGGCGTCGAGGACGTAGGCAACACCGCCGGACATGCCGGCCGCGAAGTTGCGCCCGGTCTGGCCGAGGACGACGACGCGACCGCCGGTCATGTATTCACAACCATGGTCACCGACGCCTTCGACGACGGCGTTGACGCCGGAGTTGCGGACGCAGAAGCGTTCGCCGGCCATGCCGCGGATGAAGACCTCGCCGTCCGTCGCGCCGTAGAGGCCGACGTTGCCGACGATGATGTTGTCCTCGGCGGCGAAGGTGGAGCCGGCGGGCGGGAAGATGATGATCTTGCCGCCGGAAAGGCCCTTGCCGACGTAGTCGTTGGCGTCGCCTTCGAGGGTGAAGGTCATGCCCTTCGGCATGAAAGCGCCGAAGCTCTGGCCGGCGGAGCCCTTGAACTTGATCCGGATGGTGTCGGCGGGGAGACCCTTCGCGCCGTGGCGGCGGGTGATCTCGCTGCCGGTGATCGTGCCGACGACGCGGTGGACGTTGCGGATCGGCAGTTCGGCGACGACCTTCTCGCCCTTCTCGATCGCCGGTTGGCAGAGCGGGAGGAGCTGGGTGAGATCGAGCGACTTGTCGAGACCGTGGTCCTGCGTGGTCTGGCAGAAGCGCCCGACCTCGGAGCCGGCTTCCGGCTGGTAGAGGATGCTCGAGAAATCGAGGCCCTTGGCCTTCCAATGGGCGAGGGCCTGGCGGGGCTCGAGGCGATCGGTGCGGCCGACCATCTCCTCGATGGTGCGGAAGCCGAGCTGGGCCATGAGTTCGCGCACCTCGGTGGCGATGAAGCGCATGAACGCGACGACGTGCTCGGGCTTGCCCATGAAGTGCTCGCGCAGCTTCGGGTCCTGGGTGGCGACGCCGACCGGGCAGGTATTCAGATGGCACACGCGCATCATGATGCAGCCCATGCTGACCAGCGGCGCGGTGGCGAAGCCGAACTCCTCGGCGCCGAGCAGCGCGGCGATGACGACATCGCGGCCGGTCTTGAGCTGGCCGTCGGTCTCGACGGCGATGCGGGAGCGGAGGTTGTTGAGGACGAGGGTCTGGTGGGTCTCGGCGAGGCCGAGCTCCCACGGGAGGCCCGCGTGCTTGATGGAGGTCTGCGGCGAGGCGCCGGTGCCGCCGTCGTATCCGGAGATCAGGACGACATCGGCGTGGGCCTTGGCGACGCCCGCGGCGATGGTGCCGACACCGACCTCGGAGACCAGCTTGACGCTGATGCGGGCGCGGCGGTTGGCGTTCTTGAGGTCGTGGATGAGCTCGGCGAGATCCTCGATGGAGTAGATGTCGTGGTGGGGCGGCGGGGAGATGAGGCCGACGCCGGCGGTGGTGTGGCGGGTCTTGGCGACCCACGGATAGACCTTGGTGCCGGGGAGCTGGCCGCCTTCGCCGGGCTTGGCGCCCTGGGCCATCTTGATCTGGAGCTCGCGGGCGTTGACGAGGTATTCGCTCGTGACGCCGAAGCGGCCGGAGGCGACCTGCTTGATCGCGGAGTTCTTGGAGTCGCCGTTGTCGAGCGGGGTGAAGCGGACGGGGTCCTCGCCGCCTTCGCCGGTGTTCGACTTGCCGCCGATCCGGTTCATGGCGACGGCCATGGTCTCATGCGCCTCCTTCGAGATGGAGCCGTAGGACATGGCGCCGGTCTTGAAGCGCTGCATGATGGACTCGAGCGACTCGACCTCCTCGAGCGGGATCGCATCGCTCGCCTTGAAGTCGAGCAGGCCGCGGAGGGTGCAGAGGTTCTTGGTCTGGTCGTCGACCAGGCCGGAGTAGTCCTTGAAGACCGAATAGCTACCGGTGCGCACGGCCTTCTGGAGGCGGTGGATGGTCTCGGGATTGAAGAGGTGGTACTCGCCGTCGTCGCGCCACTTGTACTGGCCGCCTTCGGGGAGGACCTGGCTGCCGGCGCTGCGCTCCGGGAAGGCGGCGCGATGGCGGAGGAGCACCTCGCTGGCGATGGTGGACAGGCCGATGCCGCCGACGCGGGACGCGGTCCAGGTGAAGAACTGGTCGATGATGTCCTGGCGGATGCCGACGGCCTCGAACACCTGGGCGCCGCGGTAGCTCTGGATGGAGGAGATGCCCATCTTCGAGGCGACTTTGATGACGCCCTTGGCGGCGGCCTTCACGAAGTTCTTGCAGGCGGTCTTGTGGTCGATGTTGGCCAGCAAGCCCTCGCGGATCATGTCGTCGATGGTCTCGAACGCCACGTACGGATTGATCGCCGAGCAGCCGTAGCCGATCAGGAGCGCGAAGTGGTGCACTTCGCGGGCCTCACCGGTCTCGAGCACGAGGCTCACGCGGGTGCGGAGGCCTTCGCGGATGAGGTAGTGATGGAGGCCGGCGACGGCGAGGAGGGCCGGGATCGGGGCGAAGTCCTTGCTCACGCCGCGGTCGCTGAGGATGAGGACGCTGATCTCCTCTTCCTCGATCATGCGACGGGCCATGTGGCAGATTTCCTCGACGGATTTGCGCAGGCCCTGTTCGCCGCGAGTGACGCGGAAGAGCGCGGGCAGCGTGCCGACCTTGAGGCCGGGCAGCTCCATGCGGCGGATTTTGGCAAACTCCTCGTTGGTGAGGACCGGCCACTTGAGCTCGACGCGGCGGCAGGAGGTGGGCGTGGGCTGGAGGAGATTGCCTTCGGAGCCGAGACGGGTCTCGGCGGAGGTGATGATCTCCTCGCGGATGCAGTCGATCGGCGGGTTGGTGACCTGCGCGAAGAGCTGCTTGAAATAATCGTAGAGCAGGCGCGGCTTGTTGGAGAGGACGGCCAGCGCGGCGTCGTTGCCCATCGAGCCGGTGGCTTCCACGCCGTCGCGGGCCATCGGGGTGATGAGGAGGCGCTCGTCCTCGTTGGTGTAGCCGAAGGCGATCTGGCGCTGGAGGAGCGTCTCGTGGTCGGGCTGCGGCACCTCGGGCGCGGCCGGGAGATCCTCGAGCTTCACGAGGTTCTGGTTGAGCCACTGGCGGTACGGGCGCTCGCTCGCGAACTTGGCCTTGATCTCCTCGTCCTCGATGATGCGGCCCTCGGCGGTGTCGACGAGGAACATGCGGCCGGGCTGGAGGCGGCCCTTCTGGAGGACGTTGGCGGGATCGATGTCGAGCACGCCGGCCTCGGAGGCCATGATGACGAGATCGTCCTTGGTGACGTAGTAGCGCGAGGGGCGCAGGCCGTTGCGGTCGAGCACGGCGCCCATCTGGGTGCCGTCGGTGAAGCAGATGCAGGCCGGGCCGTCCCACGGCTCCATCAGGCAGGAGTGGTACTGGTAGAACGCCTTGCGCTGGTCGTCCATGGTCTCGTGCAGGGACCACGGCTCGGGGATCATCATCATCGCGGCGTGCGCGATCGGGCGGCCGGCGAGGATGAGCAGCTCGAGCGTGTTGTCGAACATCGCGGAGTCGGAGCCGTTCGGATCGATGATCGGCAGGACCTTCTTGATGTCGTCGCCGAAGGCCTCGGAGATGAAGAGGGCCTCGCGGGCGTGCATCCAGTTGATGTTGCCGCGGAGGGTGTTGATCTCGCCGTTGTGGGCGATGTAGCGATACGGATGCGAGCGGTTCCAGCTCGGGAACGTGTTGGTCGAGAAGCGCGAGTGGACGAGGCCGAGGGCGGACTCGAAGAGCGGGTCGGAGAGGTCCGGGAAGTACTCGGCGAGCTGCAGGGTGAGCAGCATGCCCTTGTAGACGATGGTCTTGGCCGAGAGGCTGGGGAGATACCAGTACTCCGCGCCGTCGATCGTGGTGTTGCGGATCTCGGTGTAGCCACGCTTGCGGATGACGTAGAGCTTGCGCTCGAACGCCATGTCGTCGACCAGCTCCGGGGCCCGGCCGATGAAGACCTGGCGCATGCAGGGCTCGCTGGCCTTGGCCGTCTCACCGAGGGAGGCGTTGTTGGTCGGCACGGTGCGCCAGCCAAGGACCGTCTGGCCTTCGGACTGGATGATGTGCTCAAACTTCTCCTCGAGGCGGCGGCGCTTGGTGACGTTCTTCGGAAGGAAGACGATGCCTACGCCGTACTGGCCGGCCGGGGGGAGCTGGATGCGCGCCTTCTTGCAGGCGGCGGCGAAAAAGGTATGCGGAACCTGGGTGAGAATGCCGGCGCCGTCGCCGGTGTTGGGCTCACTGCCGGCCGCGCCGCGGTGGTCGAGGTTGACCAGGACTTGGACGGCCTGCTCGACGATGCGGTGGGATTTGCGTCCTTTGATGTCGACCACGAAGCCGACGCCGCAAGCGTCGTGCTCAAAGAACGGATCGTAGAGACCTTGCTTGGCGGGGAGGCCGAGCTGGCCGGGACGGTTGGTGCTGTTGCTGCTCATTCCTTTATGGTGGTCGAGGGAAACGGAGGGTGACTTTGCGAGGTTGAAGCGGAACGAGTCACCAAAAAACACGTGAAGGCCCCGGGTTTTTTTCGAGAACGGCCCGCACGGCTCCGCTTTCCAGAGCTGGAATCGCGCCGAGTTTGCCGCACTTGGCGATTGGGGAGGCGGCCGGTGCGGGCGCGCCGGGGCGCAAGTCAGAAGAACCGGATCGGTTCGTCGGTCAGCCGGGCCTGTTCGGCCTCGGGACTGCAGCCCGACGAAATCGGTGCGTCCGGCACAGTGGAGCTGGGCCGCACGAGGTTGTTGGCCAAAAGGTAATTCTCCACTTCTTCACCGCTCACATCAGCCAGCATCACGCCGTCAATTTCGACACAGGGCGAAAGCGGTTGGCCGGATTTCCGCACCATCTCCGCATAAACATCGGGGTTGTTGAAAATATCGCAGTCCTCGAAGGCGAGACCGTATTTGCGCAGGATCGCGCGGACGCCGTTGCTCCAGCCGCAGTGCGGCTTCAGGTAGGCTTTGATGTTCATACGGGCGGTGGGGGCGGTGGTGGTTTTCCGAGTAGGGAAAGGCGGCTGTCGCTCGATCTTCAAGTCCAACCTTACCGAATCTCCTCCAAGTGCAACCCCGCTGGCCTGCGCGTGTACCGCCTATTTTTCTAGCCGCCTCCGGGCCCTTCGCCTACACCGGCGCTCATGAAGATCCTCGTGACCGGGGCTGCCGGCTTTGTCGGCTCGCATGTTTGCCAGCGGCTCCTCACCCAGCCCGGCCATGCCGAGGTGCTCGGGATCGACAACGTCAACGACTACTACCCGGTCGCTCTCAAAGAGGCGCGCCTCGCCCGGCTCGAGGGCAAGGAGGGATTCCGGTTTGTCCGCGCGGATTTCGCCGACGCCCCCGCGTTGCATGCCCTCGTCGCCGGCTTCAAACCTGACATCATCGTCCACCTCGGCGCCCAGGCCGGCGTGCGCTACAGCCTCACCAATCCCGAGGCCTACGTGCAGAGCAACCTCGTGGGCTTCGCCAACCTGCTGGAGGCCGCCCACCGCCACCCGCCCCAACATCTCGTCTTCGCCTCCTCCTCCAGCGTGTACGGCGCCGGCGTGCCCACGCCCTTCCGCGAGGAGGCTGTGAGCGAGCCCCTCTCGTTCTATGCGGCGACCAAACGCGCCAACGAGCACATGGCCTTCAGCTACGCGCACGTCCACGGCCTGCGCTGCACCGGCCTGCGCTTCTTCACCGTCTACGGCCCGTGGGGGCGTCCGGACATGACGCCCATCCTGTTCGCCCGCGCGATCCTCGCCGGACAGAAGATCAAGCTCTGGAACTACGGCAAATACCGCCGTGATTTCACCTATATCGACGACATCGTCGATGGCATCCTGCGGCTCGCCTTCTCGTCGCGACCGGCGCCCGTGGTGCCCCCGGCGACCGGCGAGGCCCGCCCGCCCGCTGCGCCTTACGACGTCTTCAACATCGGCAACCATCGGCCGGTGGAGATGCTCCTGTTTGTGCAGATGCTCGAGTCGCTGCTCGGCCGGAAGGCCGACATCGAACTGCTCCCACCCCAGCCCACCGAGATGCCCGAGACCTGCGCCGATCTCACCCGCATCGCGGCCGCCGTCGGCTACGCGCCGAAGACGTCGCTCGAGGATGGCTTGCGTCACCTCGTGGCGTGGGTCCGCGACTACTATGGACCGACGGGTGCGGGGCGGGCGTGAGCGGACCATTCGGTCGAGCGTCGACGGAGGGACTTTCCGCGGCGGGTTCGAACGCCCGTCTTGCCACCCGCGCGGTCCGTTTCATTCGCCGCGGCCCTCGGGCGGGTGGCGCAGCGAGCGGAGCCTGCGTTGCCAACGCGTGGCCTCGGCTTGGCGACCGAGCTGAAGGGCGATTTCCGCGAGGGCGGCGAGGATCGCGGGCTCGTCGCGTTTGATGGCGTAGGCCCGCAGGAGCAGCCGACGGGCCTGCGCCGTCTTGTTCTCAGCGAGGGCGCCTTCGGCGAGAGACAGCAGGTAGTACGGGTTGCGTTCTCGATACCGCGCCGCCCGGCGTTCAAGGCGGGCGGCGACAGCGGGATGGCCTTCGCTACGGAGCACGCGGGCGAGGCCGTCGATGGCGGCCAAGTCGGAGGCGTGCAGGCGGAGTGCGTGCTCGAAGGCGGCGCGCGCGGCCGCGATGTCGCCGCAGATCAGGTACGCTTTGCCGAGATTTGTCCACGCCACCGTGGAGGAGGCGTCCGTGATCGTGGCCCGGCGCAGCAGCGGCAGCGCGCCGGTGGGGTCGCCGGACGCGAGCCGTTGCACGCCGGCGTGGCCATAGATCTCGGCGAAGGCGCGAAAATCGCTCACGGGCCCGGCCGCGATCCGGGGAGGGGCGGGCATTCCGGGAAGGTCGAGGTCGACTTCGTAGGTGTGGTCGTCGTGCTCGATGCGCACAGCGACATGGCGGGTCTCCAGCACGATGTTGCCGACCCGGCTCCATGTGGGACGGACGTCGACCTGGTTGAACCGGGCGCGAAGGCCGCAGTCGCGCGCAACCGCGACGAAGAGCGCGGCGAACGTCAGACAGTTGCCGCTGCGCCGCCGAAAGGCTTCGCGGACATCGTACAGCCCGGCGTTGTCGTAGCGGAAACCGAGCCCGTCGGGTCGGACGATGGCTGCGGAGAGGGCCGCGAGGCGGCGCTCGATCGGGCCGTGCCGGGGGACTCGCGCCGCGAAATAGCGCCGCATCTCGTCGTCAAGGCGGAGCAGCTCGGATGGATCCTCCGGGAGGCGGTAGGCATCCACGATAGAAGCACAGGGCGCGGTCTCGGCGGAGGAGGGCGGCGCCGCCCCGAGCACGGTTGCGGCGAGCAGCACCAGCGGCGGGAGCAGGCGGCGGGAGCGGCGGCCCAAACAATCTGCGTGGGCGGCTTTCATGGCGGTTTCCACTCGGGACATCTCTTGACGGCGGGGCGGGATTTGCCTCGCGTTGGAGAAGTCTAGTCCGGTGCCGGCCGTTTGTCCGGTCGCGAATCGCCGCCCCCTACCGGGCGCCTGCAGCCGGTCGCGGAATCGAGAGGCGGATACGCGTGCCGCGACCGAGCTCGGACGCGATCCAGAAGCGGCCGCCAAAACGCTTCGTGACGAAGAACGCCTTGGTGAGGCCGAAACCGCCCCCCATGGTGCGCACCTCGCCCACGTTGGAGGCGCGTTTGCCGAAATGCACGACCTGGGCGATTTCACTTTCGGGGATGCCGCGCCCCGTGTCGGCGACGACGAACCGGAGGGAGGTGGAGTCCTCGTAGAGGGCGGCGGTGATCATGCCGCCGGGGGCGGTGTATTTGCGGGCGTTGGCGATGAGGTCGCGCATCACGTCCTGGAAAACCAAGGGCATCCAGAGCGGCGCGTTGCCGGCGGTCTCGAGCTTGAAGTCGACGTAGTAGTCGTGGCTCTCCTTGAGGGCGGCGTTGTAGAGGATGCGGTACCGGCCTTTGCTGTGCTTTTCGATGGCGGCGAAGACGGCGACGAAATCGGCCCGGACCTGGGCGAGGTCGAAGGCGAGCCAGCGGTCGGGCTCGGCGGCGCGGGCGCGGAGTTCGTGGGCGCGCAGCTTGAGGATGGCGAAGACGGCGCGGAGGTTCGCCGCCGCCTCGGTCAGTTCCGTCTGAGCGGGCTGGGAGGGCGGGTGGGCGAGCTTGGCGGCGAGTTCCGCGAAGACCGTGCTCTCATGGTCCTCGACCCGGGCGGACTCGCGGAGCGCGGCCGCGGAGTCGTGGAGCGAGGAGAGGAGGCGGTCGCAGATCGCCAGACCTTCAGGGAAGTAGTCCTCACGGTCGGCGGCCATCAGCCCGAGCACGGTGAGTTCGCAGCGCAGCACGTTGAGGATGTTGACCATGCTGTGCAGATCGAGGAGCGACTGTTCGCCGGGGCTGAGCGGGGGGATCTCGGTGATCTCGATCTCTTTCATGCGGTGGGAGGTGGCTGCTCTATCGGCAGGAGCGCCGGAAGCTTGATCGTGCAGGGAGGGCGGGACGCGGAAACGGCCTGCGATTGACGGTTTGCTCCGGCGAGGGGACGAATCCAGCCTGCGCGGCGATGAACTGGTCCGAGATCGGTGTAGCCGCGATTGCTGCGATCACGCTCGTGGGCGTGGCGATCGGCCGCTATCCGGCGTTGAAGATGAACCGCGCCACCATCGCACTGGTGGGTGCGGTGCTGATGGTCGCGTTCGGTTTCATTCCCCTGGAGGCCGCGTACCGCGCGGTGGATTGGAACACGATCCTGCTGCTGTTCGGGATGATGATCCTCAACGTGAACCTGCGGATCGCGGGCTTCTTCCATCTCGTCAATTCCCACGTCATCCGCTTCGCGCGCACCCCGCGCCGCCTGCTCGCGCTGATCGTCTTTGTCTCCGGCACGCTCTCCGCGGTGTTCCTCAACGATACCATCGTCCTGGTATTCACCCCGTTGGTGCTCGATCTCACCGCGTCGCTGAAACGCAATCCCCTGCCCTACCTCGTCGGTCTCGTCACGGCCGCCAACATCGGCTCGGTCGCGACCATCACGGGCAACCCGCAGAACATGCTCGTGGGCATCGCCTCCGGGATCTCGTTCGTCGATTTCACGCGGGCGCTCGGCCCGATCGCCGTCCTCGGGCTTTTCATCGGCTGGGCGGTGCTCGTGCTCGTCTATCGCCGCGAGTTCCGCGCCGAGCGTTTCACTGAGCGCCTCGATCTGCCGCCGCAGCACTACCGTCCGCTCCTGCGCAAGTCGATGCTCGCGACCGGCCTGATGCTGGTCGCGCTCGTGGCCGGAGCGCCGGTGCCGCTCGCCGCCGCCGGAGCCGCGGCGCTGTTGCTGGTCACGCGACGGCTGGAGCCGGAGAAGGTCTTTCAGGAGATCGACTGGTCGCTGCTGGTGTTTTTCAGCGGTTTGTTCGTCGTGACCGGCGCGGTCGAGCATTGCGGACTCGGCGCGCGGCTCTTTGCCGTGCTCCATCCGTATGCGGATGCCGGCCCGGGCCCGCTCACGGTTGTCTCCCTCGTGCTGAGCAACGTCGTGTCCAACGTCCCCGCGGTGATGCTCTTCCGCCCGGTGGTGCCCGGGCTCGCCGATCCGCACCAGGCGTGGCTCACGCTCGCGATGGCGACCACGCTCGCCGGCAACCTCACGTTGCTCGGCTCGGTGGCCAACCTCATCGTGGCCGAGACGGCCCAGCGTCGCGGGGTGCACCTTGGTTTCGTCGAGTACCTGAAGGCGGGCACGCCGATCGCGATCAGCACGCTCCTGCTCGGTGTCGCGTGGATGGCGTGGTGAGGTGGCGGCCGCGCTGGCCTCGGACTGCTGTTGTCCGGCCCCGGCTGCTAGACTCCGCGCCATGATCTCCGAACTCGATCCCGTACCCGACATCGCTCTTGCCACTCCTTCGGTTTCGGCAAGCGTCGCCAATCGTTCCCCGCGCAAACCCGCCACCGATATTTCTACCATGTCCAAACCCGCCGCCCCTGCCGAAAAATCCAAGGCTTCCGCTCAGGTCTCCGCCGACGCCGCCGCGCGCAAGAATCTCGATCTCGCCCTCGCCGCCATCACCAAGGAATTCGGCGAAGGTTCCGTCATGCGCTTGGGCGATGCCACGAAGATGAAGGTGGAAACCATCTCCACCGGCTCCATCGCCATCGATCTCGCCCTCGGCGCGGGCGGCCTGCCCATCGGCCGCATCATCGAGATCTACGGCCCGGAATCCTCCGGCAAGACCACGCTTTGCTTGAGCATCATCGCCGAGGTCCAGAAGAAAGGCGGCCTCGCCGCCTTCATCGACGTCGAGCATGCCCTTGACCCGAAGTACGCCCGCGTCGTCGGCGTGAACCTCGACGACCTGCTCGTCTCGCAACCAGACAGTGGCGACGACGCCCTCACCATCACCGAGACGCTCATTCGTTCCGGCGCCATCGACGTCATCGTCATCGACTCCGTCGCCGCGCTCATCTCCAAGCAGGAGCTCGACGGCCAGATGGGCGACGCCACCGTCGGCTCGCAGGCGCGCCTCATGAGCCAGGCCATGCGCCGCCTCACCGCGGTGATCAGCAAGACCAAGTGCGTCTGCATCTTCACGAACCAGATCCGCGAGAAGATCGGCGTGATGTTCGGCAGTCCGGAGACGACCCCCGGCGGCCGCGCGCTGAAGTTCTTCGCCTCGATCCGCATCGACATCCGCCGCATCGGTCAGATCAAGGACCCGGCCGGCAAGGTCATCGGCAACCGCACCAAGATCAAGGTGGTGAAGAACAAGATCGCCCCGCCTTTCACCGAGTGCGAGTTCGACATCATGTACAACGAGGGCATCTCGAAGACCGGCTCGCTCCTCGACCTCGGCATCGAGCAGAAGGTTTTGGAGAAGAAGGGCGCGTGGATCGCCTACGAGGGCAACCTCATCGGCCAGGGCCGCGAGGCCGCCAAGGCTTTCCTCAGCGAAAAGCCGGAGGTCGCCGAAAAGGTGCGGGTGGCGATCATGGAGAAGGTCACCGTTTCGGGCGGCACCACGCTCGGCGCCTCCGGTGGCGCGGAAACGGCCGCGGAGTAACCGAATTACCAGCACACTGGTCCCGCTCTCGACCCGCGCCCGCCCGGCGCGGGTTTTTTGTTTCCTGCGGCGGAGGCGGGCGCGGTGGAGGCATGAAAACGTTTCACGCCACCGCCGCGGCGGGGGCACGGCGTCTGCTAAAAAGGGGCCCGGGGAGCGCGTCGTCTTGCGCCGCGCTCCCGCCATCCAAATCCACACACTGAGAACATGAAACTACCGACCTCCCTGAAACTCGTGGGCGCTTCCGCGGCCGCCCTTGTCTCCAGCTCACTCTTCGCCGAGATCGCGCTCTCGGAACAGTTTGCCATCAGCGGCTATGTCGCCGGCTCGGCTTCGGTCACGAAGGTCGAGGGTGCGGGCAGCGACAGCAACATGGACCTCGATGCCATGAAGCTTACCGCCGTGGCGAAGTTCGCCCCGGTCAGCGTCACCACCAGCCTCTTCGCCTTCGGCGCGGGCTCGGGCGACGGCTTTGGCGCCTCCCCGATCTTCCTCGACGCCTACGGGACCTACGACTTCGGCGACGGCACCACCGTGACCGCCGGCAAGTACCTGAGCTGGCTCGGCTACGAGGCGTTCGACATCCCGAACATGCTGCAGCTCTCCTACGCCAACCCGACCGCGGCCTACATCCCCGCCTATCATACCGGCATCAAGGTCGAGGCGGCCACCGATGCCTATTCGATCGGTTTCGGTGTGAGCGACTCGCTCTACGGCCCGACCTACTACAAGGGCGACGGAGACCTCAACAACGGCCTCGGTCTGGAAGCCTATTTCACCTACAAGGCGATCAAGGACTTCACCCTCTTCGCCGGTGTCGGTTATGACTCCGGCAACGACGACGGCACCAAATCGGTTGTGGCCGATGTCTGGGCCCAGTACGTCACGGGCAAGTTCACCTTTGCCGCCGAGTATTGCTACGGCAGCAGCGACTACACTGATTCCGCCCGCGGCGAGGGCTACTTCGTCCTCGGTCTCGTGAAGTATCAGGTCGACGAGAAGTGGGCCGCCACCTTCCGCGTCAGCGCGGGCGAGGGCGAGGCCGACGACAACTTCGTCCGTGGTACCGTGGCCCCGAGCTACGCGGTGACCAAGAACCTCGATCTGGTCGGCGAGTATAGCTATACCGATTACGAGGACGTTGGCATCCACTTCGTCGGCGTGCAGGCGCGCTTCAAGTTCTGAGCGGCACCAGTGCTGCTGAACTTCGCCTGACGTTTCCCTTCTGTGCGCGGCTCGTTGCGACGGGCCGCGCGCTTCTCCCCGGCTCTCTTTTCGTTCCCTGCCCTCCTCCGTCCCAAAATAACCATGCGCTCTACCTGGAAAACATTGCTCGCCGGTTCGGCCCTCGCGGTCGCCGGTTTGTCCGCCTCACTCACCGCCGCCGAAAAGACCGTCAAGGTCGGCGTGCTCCACTCCCTCTCCGGCACGATGGCGATCAGCGAGACTTCGCTGCGCGACGTGCTCCTCTTCACCTTCGACGAGATCAACGCCGCGGGCGGCATCAAGGTCGGCGGCGACACCTACAAGATCGAGCCCGTCGTCGTCGACGGTGCCTCGAACTGGCCGCTCTTCGCCGAGAAGGCCAAGCAGTTGCTCGAGCAGGACAAGGTCGCCGTGACCTTCGGCTGCTGGACCTCCGTCTCCCGCAAGTCCGTGCTTCCCGTCTTCGAGAAGAACAACGGCCTGCTCTTCTACCCCGTCCAGTACGAGGGTGAAGAGGAGTCGCAGAATGTCGCCTACACCGCCGAGGCCGTGAACCAGCAGGCCACGCCCGCCGTCGACTACTACCTCGCCGAGGGCAAGAAGAAGTTCTACCTGCTCGGCTCCGACTACGTCTACCCGCAGACCACCAACCTCGTGCTCCTCGAGTACCTGCTCTCCAAGGGCGTGCCGCTCGAGAACATCGGCGGCGGCTTCAAGAAGGACGAGTCCGGCAAGATCATCTCCGCCGGCAAGTACACCCCGTTCGGCCACACCGACTACCAGCAGATCGTGGCCGAGATCAAACAGTTCGCCGCCTCCGGTGACGCCTGCGTGATCTCGACCCTCAACGGCGACACCAACGTGCCCTTCTTCAAGGAGTACGCCGCCTCCGGCCTCGATGCCGAGACCTGCCCCGTCGTCTCCTTCTCGATCTCCGAGGACGAGTTCCGCGGCCTCCCCGCCGACCAGCTCGTCGGCCAGCTTGGTTGCTGGACGTACTTCCAGTCGCTGAATACGCCGGCGAACAAGAAGTTCGTCGCCGACTTCCAGAGCTGGCTCTCCAAGAGCACCGTGCCCGGCATCGTCAAGGACGGCCGCGTCACTTGTTCCCCGATGGTCCTCTCCTATAACGGCGTCTATCTCTGGAAGGCCGCGGTCGAAAAGGCCGGCACGTTCGATGTCGATGCGGTTCGCACCGCCTGGAAGTCCGGTCTCTCCTTCGCCGGCCCCGGCGGCACGGTCACAACCCAGGCCAACATGCACCTGACCAAGAACGTCTACATCGGCGAGACGAAGGCCGACGGTCAGTTCAAGATCCTCAAGTCCTTTGAAAACGTCTACGGCGAGCCGTGGCTGAAGGGGAAGTTCAAGTAAGCCGCGACGATCACTCTTCCGCGCAGTTCGAATCATACCAGCAGGGCGGCGCCGCGAACCGGCGCCGCCCTTTCTGTTTTCGGCGCCGCTCGGGCGAGCTGCGATCCGCCCGTAGGTCGGCCCTTCAGGGCGACTCGGCGGGGGTGGGCCTGCTCCCGGGTGTGATGTGAGAGCGGAGTCGAGCGGGTCGTGCTGAAGCATTGTCCTACGGCAAGCCGGCGTGAGCCCGCACCGCCGGCGCCCCCTCTCCGATGGTGGGGCGGGCCTTGGTCGCCTTCGGCGGGTGAACTTTACGCCCGCCATCGTGTGCGCCCTATGGCGCGCCGCACGCCGTCGCCCTCCCAGCCCGGTCTCCGACGAATCCGTGGCTTTTCGCGCAGCTGTCTGCGCGTTTTCGACCAAGACCGAGCAACACCCGGCCACCCGGGGCGCTCGGCCCCTTCCCATCGGTTTCTCTCATTTCAACCTGACGAATTGGCCCGATCCTTGCGTTGGCGTGGTGCTCCACTCGTGAGAACTACCGCTCGCATTCTCCTCCGGCTCGGCGTCCTCCTCGGCGCCTTCGTTTTCCTCTCGGGCGGCCTCGCCCGCGCCGCCGACTCCGCCCGCGCCACGATCGCTGAGGCGACTCTGGCCGACTCGCCCGCCAAACAGCGCGACCTCATCTCCTCCCTCGCCGGCCAAGCCGACCCCGCCATCCCCGTCCTGCTCGAAGCATGGCGTAAGGATTCACTTTTCCTCTACGCCGTTCCCGGGGACGCCATTATTCCCGTCCAGCTCGTCGGGGAGAAGGATCCGGCCGCGGCCCAGACCGCCCTCCGCATCGCCGATGGCCAACCGCTTCTCGACGCCGCCGGCGCGCCGCTTCGCCTCGTGGGTGCCGATCTCAGCGCGGTGGAACACACCTCTGCGCTCCGCCGCGCGATGAAGGCCGTACTCGATCTGCGCGACCTCGGCTCGCCCGACCTCGAGAAACGCCTCCGCGCCATCCAGGTCGTCGGTTTCGCGCAGGACGTCGAGAAGCTCCCGATCCTGCAGAAACGCCTCGAGATCGAGACGGAGCCACGCGCCCGCACCACGCTGCGCGAAGCCATCGCGCTCATCGGCCTGAAAGCGCCCACCGATGCCGAGAAGCTCGCCGCCCTCGCGGAGCTGAAGAACCTGCACACGCTTGCCAGCGCCGATCTGGTCAGAGCCGCGTTGCGCGAGGCCGAGGCGGCCCAGAAGCCCGCCCTCATCGAGGCTGCGCGCGCCGCCTCCCGCGCGATCGAGTCGCACCGCTCGACCGTCAACTTTCTGGGTACACTGTTCCGCGGTGCCTCGCTGGGCAGCATTCTCCTCATCGTCGCCCTGGGCTTGGCGATCACGTTCGGCCTGATGGGCGTCATCAACATGGCGCACGGCGAGATGATCGCCGTCGGCGCCTACACGACCTATGTGGTACAGAACATCTTCGGCAACGGCTTGGCGCTGTCTCCTTTCGGCAAGTTCACGATCAACCTGCCCGGCTTCGGCGCGACGGGCTGGGCCTACCAGTCGTACTTCCTCGTCGCGCTCCCGCTGAGCTTCCTCGCCGCCGCCGCGGTCGGTGTCGCGCTTGAGCGCGGGGTGATCCGTTTCCTCTATCGCCGCCCGCTCGAGAGCCTGCTCGCGACCTGGGGCGTCTCGCTGGTGCTGCAGCAGCTCTTTCGTTTCATCTTTGGTGCGAACAACGTCCAGGTCTCCAGCCCGGCCTTCCTCAGCGGCAATTGGACGGTGAACGACATCATCCTCGGCTGGAACCGCGTCTTCGTCATCGGGTTCGCCGGCCTGATCGTACTCGGTGTCTGGCTGGTGCTCACGCGCACCTCCCTCGGCCTGCTCATCCGCGCGGTCATGCAGAACCGCGCAATGGCCTCGTGCATGGGCGTGCGTACCAGCCGCGTGAACATGCTCACGTTCGGCCTGGGCAGCGGTCTCGCCGGTCTCGCCGGCGCCTTCCTCAGCCAGATCGGCAATGTCGGCCCCTCGCTCGGCCAGAACTACATTGTCGACTGCTTCATGACCGTCGTCGTGGGCGGCGTGGGCAACATCGCCGGCACCGTAATCAGCGCGTTCGGCATCGGCATGACCGACCAGTCGCTCCAGCAGGTCCTCGGCAACCCGGTGCTCGGCAAGATCCTCGTGCTCGTCGCCATCATCCTCTTCCTGCAATGGCGCCCCGCGGGCCTCTTCGTGACCCGCAGCCGCAGCCTCGACTGAGCCCAGCGTATCCACCGTCCACCGCCCACCGTTCACCGCCCACCGGCATGTCCCGCCTCGCCGCCTTTCTCGCCGTCCGCCGCAACCCCCGCGCCATCTCGCGGGGTGAGCTTATTACCGTCGGCCTCCTTGCGATCCTTGTCGTGCTCATCCTGCCCTTCGCCAACCAGCAGGGCTGGATCTCCAACTTCGCAATCAACCTCTGGGTCAAGTACCTCTGCTACGCGCTGCTCGCGATCTCGGTCGATCTGCTCTGGGGCTACACCGGTCTGCTCTCCCTCGGCCAGGCGCTCTTCTTCAGCCTCGGCGGCTACATGATGGGCATGCACCTCATGCGCATGATCGGCGACCTCGGCCAGTACCGCCAACCCATCCCCGACTTCCTCGTCTTCCTCGGCTGGACGGAGCTGCCGACCTTCTGGAAACCGTTCTCCAGTTTCCCGTTCGCGCTCGCGATGGTGTTGCTCCTGCCGGGCCTGCTGTCGTGGGTGTTCGGTTACCTCGCCTTCCGCTCCCGCATCAAGGGCGTCTATTTCTCGATCATCACCCAGGCGCTCACCTACGGCGCCGCGCTCATGTTCTTCCGCAACGACATGCTCATGGGTGGCAACAACGGCTTCACCGACTTCAAGTTCATCCTCGGCTTCGATATCCGTGAGCCCGCCACGCAACGCGGCCTCTTCGTCGTCACCGCCGTCACCCTCCTCGTCGTCTACCTGCTCTGCCGCTGGCTCAACGGCACCAAGTTCGGGCTCGTGCAGCAGGCCGTGCGCGACGGCGAGAACCGCGCCCTCTTCTCCGGCTACGCCACCGCCCACTTCAAGCTCTTCATCTTCATCGTGAGCGCGCTCATCGCCTCCGTGGGCGGAGCGCTCTATGTCCCGCAGGTCGGCATCATCAACCCGAGCGAAATGACCCCTGAGAAGTCCCTCGAGGCCGTCGTCTGGGTCGCCGTCGGTGGCCGCGGCACGCTGCTCGGCCCGGTGATCGGCGCCGTCGGCGTCAACGCCCTCAAGAGTTGGGCCACCCGCGCGATCCCCGATCTTTGGATTCTCCTCATGGGCGGTCTCTTCATCCTCGTCGTGCTCTTCCTGCCCGGCGGCATCGTCAGCATCCCCGGGAAAGTCCGCGGCTGGTTCAAGAAAAAGGCCCAACCTCCCGCCTCTTCCGCATCGTCTCCGGCCGCTCCGGCCAAATCCTGATCCGAAGCGCCTGCGCCCAATCCGCATTCCGCAATCCGCATTCTCCGCCGATGCCCTCCGCCATCCTCACCGTCGAAGACGTCAACAAGACCTACGACGGCTTTCGCGCCATCAACGACCTGCATTTCTACCTTTTCGAGGGCGAACTGCGCACCGTCATCGGCCCCAATGGGGCGGGCAAATCCACCTTCTTCGACCTCATCTCCGGCCGCGCCAAACCCGACACCGGCAAGATCGAGTTCGGTTCCGATCCCGCCACCACGATCGATCTGACCGCGCGCAACGAATACCAGATCAACCGCCTCGGCATCGGCCGCAAGTTCCAGACGCCCAGCGTCTACACCGAGCACACCGTCTGGGACAATCTCGTGCTCTCGCTCAAGGGCCCGCGCGGCGTCTTCGCGTCGCTCTTCCATCGCCTCGACTCCACCGACCGCGACCGCCTCGACGAACTGCTCAAGCTCATTCGCCTCGACGGCAAACGCGACTGGAACGCCGGCCTGCTCGCCCACGGCGAGAAACAGTGGCTCGAGATCGGCATGCTGCTCGCCCAGCAACCCAAGCTCCTGCTCGTCGACGAACCCGCCGCCGGGATGACCGATGAGGAGACGCACCGCACCGGCGAGCTCCTGCTGTCGCTGGCTGGCAAGCACAGCCTCATCGTGATCGAGCACGACATGACCTTCGTTCGCCAGATCGCCCAGAACGGCAAGGTCACCGTCCTCCACCAAGGCACCGTGCTCTGCGAGGGGAAGTTCGACGAAGTGCAATCGAACCCGAAGGTCCGCGAAGTCTACCTCGGCCGCGGCAAACCGACCAAATGAACACAATCCGGTCACAGAGGGCACGGAGAAGGAAGGAGAGCACAGAGCAGCCAGTCTCCACGGCGTTCTGTTCTGCTGCTTCCTTCCTCTCTTCCCTCTCTGTGTCCTCCTCTGCCTCTCCGTGCCCTCTGTGACCATTCCGTCTCTCCTTTCCTGAGTTCCACCTTCTCTTCTCCGTGTCTTCCGCCCTCCTCCAGCTTTCCTCCGTCGAGACCGACATCGGCGGTTCGCGCATCCTCCGCGGCGTCGACCTCGAGGTGAACCCCGGCGAAGTCGTCGCCCTCATGGGTCGCAACGGTGTCGGGAAAACAACGACACTGCGCTCCATCACCGGAGTGCTCCCGATCCGCGCCGGCTCGATCACCTTCGCCGGCCAGCCGATCCAGCGCCTCTCCTCCGATGCCCGCGCCCGGGCCGGCATCGGCTACGTGCCGCAGGGCCGCGACATCTTTCCGCACCTCACCGTCGAGGAGAACCTCCACGTCGGCCTCGTCGTGCACGGCGTGAAGGGCCCCGCCGCCAAGCGCGCCCTCGAGCGTGTCTTCGCGCTCTTCCCCGTCCTGAAGGAGATGCTCTCCCGCAAGGGCGGCGTGCTCTCCGGCGGGCAGCAGCAACAGCTCGCCATCGGCCGCGCGCTCCTCACGGGCCCGCGCCTGCTCATCCTCGACGAGCCCACCGAGGGTATCCAACCCTCGATCATCGACCACATCGGCGACACGCTGAAGAAGTTGAAGGAGGAGGAGCTCCGCCACGATCTGCTCGGCGAAGTGAAGCACGCGCTCAAAGCCCTCCACGCCGAGGGCCAGCTCGCCATTCTCCTCGTCGAGCAATACGTCGACTTCTGCCGCGAGGTCGCCGACCGTTTCTACGCGATGGACCGCGGCGCCGTCGTCGCCTCCGGCCCCATCGCCTCCCTCACCGACGAAGTCGTGAAGGAACATCTTCAGGTTTAGTTCCGAACACTCCGAATCTCCACAGAAGGAAACGAAGAGAACAAAGAAGACCGCATCCAACATGCAGGAGCCTGCTCGCAGGCGATTCCGTCCTCCTTCGTTCCCTTCGCTATCTTCTGTCGAATCCGTCTCAGTTCTTCCTCTTCCGCCATGCACCTCACCCCTCGCGAGCGCGAAAAACTCCTCATTGTTGTCGCTGCCGATCTCGCCCGTCGCCGGCAGGCACGCGGCCTCAAGCTCAACTATCCCGAGGCCATCGCCATCATCTCCTACGAGATCATGGAAGGCGCCCGCGACGGCCGCACCGTGGCCGATCTCATGAGCTACGGCACCACGATCCTCGCCCGCGACGGCGTCATGGAAGGCGTCGCCGAGATGATCCACGAGGTCCAAGTCGAGGCCACTTTCCCCGACGGCACCAAACTCGTCACCGTCCACAACCCGATCCGGTGAGCCGATTGCGGATCTCGGAATGCGGATTGCGGAATGATCGAACCACCCAGCGCTCCGGCTTCTCCTCTTCCTGAGTTCCAGATTCTCCTCCTTCCGTTCTCTGCCCATTTCCCTTTTCCAGCTTTCTACATTCCCCCCCTCCGGTCTCGCCCAATCCGCAATCCGAAATCCGCATTCCGCAATTCCATGATCCCCGGCGAAATCATCCCCGCGACCGAGCCCGCCACACTCCCGGCGAACCTCGGCCTGCCCACCGTCACGCTCGAGGTTGTGAATACCGGTGACCGCCCGATCCAGGTCGGCTCGCACTACCACTTCTTCGAGACGAACACCGCGCTCACCTTCGACCGCGGTGCCGCCCGCGGCTTCCGCCTCAACATCCCCGCCGGCACCGCCGTGCGGTTCGAGGCCGGCGACACCAAGCGTGTCGAACTCGTCGCCCTCGCCGGCCAGCGCGAAGTCTTCGGCCTCAACGCGCTCGTATCAGGCAAGCTCGACGCCGCGCCCAAGAAGCCGGACGTGAAGAAGAAACCCACCGCCCGGAAGAAGCGCTAGTCCGCCCCGGTCCGCCCCAATCGCAAATCGGCAATCGAAGATCGAAAATGAGCCTAAGCCTTTCCCGCCGCCAATACGCCGAGATGTTCGGCCCCACCACCGGCGACCGCGTCCGCCTCGCCGACACCGAGCTTTTCGTGCAGGTCGAACGCGACCTCATCGCCGAGGCCGCCGGCTACGGCAACGAGGTGAAGTTCGGCGGCGGCAAGGTCATCCGCGATGGCATGGGCCAGTCGCCCACCGCCACCGACGCCGAGTCGCTCGACCTCGTCCTCACCAACGCCCTCATCCTCGATCCGCTCCTCGGCGTCATCAAAGCCGACATCGGCATCAAGCACGGCCGCATTGTCGGCATCGGCCACGCCGGCAACCCCGGTATCCAGTCCGGCATCGGCTCGTTCTACGCCGACCCCGCCACAAAGAAGAAGAACGCGATGATCGTCGGCGCCTGCACCGAGGCCATCGCGGCCGAGGGCTGCATCGTCACCGCCGGCGGCATCGACTCGCATATCCATTTCATCTGCCCGCAGCAGATCGACGAGGCCATCAGCTCCGGCATCACCACCATGCTCGGCGGCGGCACCGGCCCCGCGCACGGCACGCTCGCCACCACCTGCACGCCCGGCGCCTGGAACATGCACCGCATGCTCGAGGCGGCCGAGGCGTTCCCGATGAACCTCGGCTTCTTGGGCAAGGGCAACTGTGCCACCAAGAAGCCGCTACGCGAGCAGATCCTCGCCGGCGCCATCGGCCTCAAGCTCCACGAGGACTGGGGCACCACGCCCGCCGCGATCGACACCTGCCTCGGCGTGGCTGACGAGCTCGACGTCCAGGTCGCCATCCACACCGACACCCTCAACGAGTCCGGATACGTCGACGACACCCTGCGCGCCTTCAAGGGCCGCACCATCCACACCTTCCACTCCGAAGGCGCCGGCGGCGGCCACGCGCCCGACATCATCCGCGTCTGCGGCGAGGCGAACGTCCTGCCCTCCTCGACCAACCCCACGCGCCCGTTCACGGTCAACACCATCGACGAGCATCTCGACATGCTCATGGTCTGCCACCACCTCGACTCGAAGATCCCCGAGGACGTCGCCTTCGCCGAATCGCGCATCCGCCCCGAGACCATCGCCGCCGAGGACCGTCTCCACGATTTGGGAGCGATCTCGATGATGTCCTCCGACTCGCAGGCCATGGGCCGCATCGGCGAGGTCATCTGCCGCACGTGGCAGACCGCGCACAAGATGAAGGTCCAGTTCGGTGCACTCACCGGCCCCTCGCACGCCTCCGCCGACAACTTCCGCGCGCTCCGCTACCTTGCGAAGTACACGATCAACCCCGCGATCGCGCACGGCATCAGTCACGTCGTCGGCTCGATCGAGGTGGGCAAGCTCGCCGATCTTGTCATCTACAAGCCCGCGCTCTTCGGCGTGAAACCCGAGATGATCCTCAAGGGCGGCTTCATCGCCTGGGCGAACATGGGCGATCCCAACGCCTCGATCCCCACGCCGCAGCCGATGTTCTACCGCCCGCAGTTCGGCGCCTTCGGCCGTGCCCGCACGAGCACCAGCCTCACCTTCGTCAGCGAAGCCTCGCTGAAGCAGAAACACGGTATCCGTGATCTGGGCCTGCAGCGGGAACTCGTCGCCGTGAAACGTTGCCGCAAAATCGGCAAACGCGACATGGTCCTCAACGACGCGTTGCCCAAGATCGAGGTCGATCCCGAGACCTACACCGTGAAAGCCGACGGCGTCCACCTCACCTGCGAGCCCGCCAAGGTCCTCCCCATGGCCCAGCGGTACTTCCTCTTCTGAAGCCCGCCTGCGAGGTAGGAGCCTCGCTTGCAGGCGATTCGTGCTCGGCGCTCGCCCTTTCCGGCCGTCCACCGAGTCCACTGCGTCCACCCGCCTGCCGCGCCCTACCGCCCGCGCCGCTGCTGCCGCAACCGGTAGAGCCTTTCTGTAAACCCGCCCTCCTTTTCAAAGGTCTCCGCCTGCGCATTGATCTGCCGGTCGAGCAGCGCGCACGCCACTGCGATCAGCACCAGCGCCGCGTTCGCAGCGATCTCCGGATAAGTGGACGGTCTGGACCTTGTGGACTCTGTGGACCGCAAGCGCTCTTCACTGGTCGCTTCCTGCTCACGGAGTCCACTCCGTCCACCCAGTCCAGAAAGTCCACCTCGTCCACCGTCCACTTCTCCGCCCGCCGCAGCCCCGCGCTCATGCTGCTCCCGCACCCACTCCGCCACCTCGTCCGCGGTGCGGCACCGCCTTGCGATCAGCTCCTCTCTCCTCCGATCACCGCGCTCCCATAGCGCCAACCCGCGTTGCCGTAGGAAATCT
>JAHFTC010000129.1 GCA_023269585.1 Opitutaceae bacterium | reverse complement strand
GGTCCACAGCAGCGGCGCCTGCCCGTGGAAATCGCCGGTCTGGCGCGGGCGGTCGAGGTAGTGCTGGAGGTCGTTCTTGGTGCCGGTGCCGACGCAGATCTCGCGCAACTGGGCGTCGGGTTCGAGGTAGGTGACGAGCGCCAGCCAGGCGCGGCGCGCCGCCGGCCCGTAGGTTTCGGCCGGGAGCCAGCCGCGGCGCACGCCGTTGACGAACGCGTAGGTGAACATCCCGGTGCATGAGGTTTCCGGCCAGGACTCGGGCCGGTCGATCAACTGGCGCCAGGTGCCCTCGGGACTTTGATGGGCGAGCAAGGTCGCCATCATCTTGCGGTAGGCCTCGAGCAGGCGCGGGCGCAACGGGTGAGTCTCAGGCAGCACGCGGAGCAGCTCGGTGAGCCCGGCGGCCATCCAACCGTTGCCGCGGCCCCAGTGGAACGGCGCATCCGGCGCATGAAAGAAGAGACCGTTGGGCTGCTGCAGCCGGTCGAGGTAGACGACCATCTCCGCCGCGGCGCGGTCGAGGTAGTGGGGCGCACCGGTGGCCCGGAAGGCGCGCGTCTGCAGCGCGGTGATCATGTACATGTCGTCGATCCAGAAGCGGGTCTGGTTCGTGAGGCCGTCGGGCAGGGGCCGGTCCCATTGGCCGTCGGCGAAGGCGAGGCCGAAGGCGCGGAAGCGGGCGTGCCCGGTGTTTCGGTACAGGGCCAGCGGCAGGGCGCCGAAGACCGAGTGGTCGACATGGTTGACCGGCGGCACCAGCGCCGCCTCCGGACCGAAGAACGGCTCGAAACGTGCCGCGAGCGCCCCGGCGAGTTCGCGGTCTCCGGCGTTCGCGGCGAAATCGATGGCCCCGGTCCAGGTCACCACCTCCGCATAATGGATCGTGCCGAACTCCGACCAGAACATGTGCGGCGAAGCAAGGAAGCGCGCGGCGACCCGCAGGCCGACCTCGCGCGGGTCGGTGCCGGCGGGCCAGTCGGTGAAACACGGCGGCGGCGGCGCGGCGCGCAGAAGGATGGCGGCGCCGAGCGCGGCGAGGGCGACGGCGTGGAGGCGTGGGCGGAGGGTCATGGCGCGTAACCGGTTTCTGGGGTGGACGGGGCGGAGGGCGGGGCGGGCTGGAGTCGGCGGGCCCGCGCCACGAAGAGGAAGTAGACCGCGGGCCCGAAGGAGAAGAGCATCACGGCGATCCCCAGCCCGAGGCCGAAACTCGTGAACGCCCCCGCGCAACAATCGTGGCGCTGGCGCACAAGCACGTGGCAGGGCACCGCCACGAGCAGTTCGAGGATGCTGCCCTGCAGGAGGCGGCGGCAGAGGCGGGAGAGAAAATCGGCCGGCGGGTGGCGCCCGGCGAGGCGACCGAAGACGATGGCCCAAAGTCCCCACAGCACGGTGACGAGCGCCCCGAACGCGTACGGTTCCCAGGGGAGTTCGGAGTCCCCGAGGAGCGCGGCGTGCAGCGAGCTCGCGGCGCCCAGCCCGAGGAGCGCGACCATCGCGGCGCCCACCACCACGGTGATCCAGAGCGGGCCGCGGGTCACGGGCCGGCGGTGCGCGAGGCGCACCGGCACGACGAGCAGCAGCAGTTGGCCGGCGCCGAGGACCAGCAACGCGAGCCAGAGGCCGGCGGAGCCGTAGAGTTCGCCGAGTGCGGCGCTGCCGAGCCAGTGGCCGGCCGCGCCGGCGGCGAGCGGCAGGACGAGCACGGCCAGTAGCAGGACGTACAGGACGGCGACGACCAGGTGCCAGGGTTTCATCGGGGGCGCGGATGACGAAGCGGACCGGTTGGTATCCGGCCGGGCCACCGGGCGCGAGGGCAAATCCGACGCAGGAGCGGGCTGGCCAACCGGGGCGGAAGCGGCTTCGCTGCGGTGGTCGCCATGAAGATCCTGCCGCTCGATCCGCTCGCCAATCGCTCGCTCGAGGCGCTGCTCGCGTTTCTCGGCGGTGTGCGGACCCAGGCGGAAGGCGACGGCCGACCGCGGTTGGTGAGCATCGCCGTCGAGGCCGAGCGGTTGGATCCGCTGGCGGTGCTCGAATCGATCTTCGAGCCGGCGGAGTTGCACTTCTACATGGAGCGCCCGGCGGCGGATTTCGCCGTGGCCGGGGCCGAAGCCGTCGTGGCGCTCGAATGCGCGGGATCGGGGCGGTTTGCGGCGGCGGCGGAGTTTGTGCGGGAGACGCTGGCGCGGACGGTGGCTGTCGGTGCGGTGACCGTGCCGTTCGGTGGACCGCTGTTTTTTGCCACCTTCGGGTTCGCCGAGACGGCGGCGGCGGGGGCGGAGTTTCCAGCCGGCCGGATCTTCGTGCCGCGCTGGCAGGTGGCCCGCAGCGGCGACTGTTCGGTGGCGGTGGCGAACACGCTCATCGCGCCCGGGGCCGACATCCGCGCCGACGCCGAACGAATCTGGCGGGCGCATGCGAAGTTCGGCGCGTTCGATTATGCGGCACCCACGTTTGCCGGCGCGCTTGAGGGTGTGGTGGCCGAGGAGCGCGAGGTGGGTCCGGAAGGCGGATACGCCGACCACGTGGCGGCCGGAGTCGCGGCGATCCGGGCTGGTCGCTACCGGAAGATCGTGCTGGCGCGCGCCCGCGATCTGCGGGCCACGACGGGGTTCCATCCGCTGCGCGCGCTCAACAGCCTGCGCGAGCGCTACCCGGATTGCTACGCGTTCTCGGCGGGCAACGGCGCCGGCGCCAGTTTCATCGGGGCGAGTCCGGAGCGGCTCGCAGCGGTGGCGGGCGGACTGCTGCGCACGGAGGCGCTGGCCGGCTCGGCGCCGCGCGGTCGCACCGCCGCCGAGGATGCGGCGTTCGCGCGCCAGTTGCTGCACAGCGCCAAGGATGGGCGCGAGCAGGGGCTCGTCCTTGAATCCATTCTGCGGCGACTGGCCAACGTCGGGGTGACGGCGGCGGCGCCCGGCCGGCCGCGGGTGCGGCAGCTGCCCAACGTCCAGCATCTGTGCACGTCGGTGGAGGCCAAGCTGCCGGAGGGTGTCGCGCTGCTGCGGATCGTGGGCGAACTGCACCCGACCCCGGCCGTGGGCGGCACGCCGCGCGAACCGGCGGTGGCGCATCTGCGCGAGCTCGAACCCTTCGATCGCGGGCTGTACGCCGGTGCGCTGGGCTGGGTGGACCACCGCGGCGACGGCGAATTTCTGGTCGGTATCCGCTCGGCGTTGATGCAGGGGGAGCGAGCGCGGCTCTATGCCGGGGCGGGGATCGTCGAGGGCTCGGACCCGGCGGCGGAGCTCGCCGAGACCGAACTCAAGATGCGCGCCCTGCGCGACGCGTTGCTGGGGTGAGCAGTCGCCGGGTTTCGGGCCGCGGCGGACCGCTGCTTGTCCATGGCGCTCGCCTTCGGCGTCGAGCGGTTGCGGGTCGCCGGTGCGCCGGCGTTTCTCGACCTCCCGTTCCGGCGCTCAGTCCGTCATGCCGGCCTGCGGGTGGATCCAAAAACGGGTGACGGTCTGGTGCTCGTGGCGCACATCGTAGCCCCATTCGGTGGCGAGGATGGTGATCGGCGGCTCGCCGCTGCCGGTGGCGGGCAGGCCCGCGAAAGCCTGGGTGAGGATCGTCGCCTCGCGGCGGGCGCGGGCGAGGGAGACGGTGAAGGCGTCCTCGATCGAGGGGAACTCCCCGACGAGCTTCACGCTCTGCCGCGGCGGCCCGGGCAGCAGTTGCACGAGCGCGAATTCGAAGATGCTGAAGTTTTCGCGGCTGGGCGACGGAGTGGGCGAGTCGTTTTGCATGGCGGGGGGAGCTGGGCGAAACGGTCTTTGCATATCGTGTGCCGGACAACCGAGTTGAAGGGAAATGCGCCCGATTTCCACGGGGCGAGCGCACGGATGAGGTGCACTGCTCATTTTCGCGCGGCGCCCTTGCGGAGGGGCGCGCGGCGTTGCGGAGAATACGCTTCGGTGTTGGAGGGCAGCGCTTGGCGGTAGTAGGCGGGAGGCGGGACGCTGCGGCGGCGGCCGGGCGGGTTTGTTCCACCGCGAACTTTTTGGTGTGGTAGCCGGACGAGCGAAAACTTGGGCAGCATGCTGCGAGAGGTAACGGCACATTACGCCTGGTGGTGGGACGACGTCGGTTCGCGCCGCCTCGACGCACCGCAAGTTGGAGACGCGCGGCGCGCGTCATGGGGCGAACGCCAAACTCCGTCGAATGGGCCGGTGGCGGGACGGGAGCCGGAGAATTCCCGCTGCGATTCGGGAACTCGACGCGTGTTGCGGCCTCGTGGCCGATCCGTTGCCTCAGCGCACCGGCGCGGCGGTCGGTCGGGCGGGAGCGAGCAGGCGGCGCAGCGGCAGGCGGATGAACACGTGCCAGATGGCGAAGGCGACACCGAGGCCGACGGCGGCGTAGACGGCGCCCTCGGCGGTCGTGGGCACGGCGGGCTGGTAGATTGCGGCGGTTCCTCGGACGATCTCCACGTCGAGGTGGGCGAAGAACTCCCAGGGCCGGCTCCAGACCGAGGCATCGGTAAGTGCGAAGTGGGCGGCGGCGAGGTGTTCCGCACGCTGCACCGTCGCGTCCATCGTGGTGCCGAGTTTTGCCAGACCGGGGTCGGCGTGCGCGGTGGTTTCGGCAATGAACTGCGCGAGCGGTTTGCCGGCGGCCTGCGCGGCGGCGTGGTATGCGACAAGCTGGCGGTTGATCTCCGCCAGATGACCGCCGAGGCGCTGGAGATATTGCTGGAAGAATTCGGGAGCCTGGGCGGCGCAGACGGCCCCAAGCACGCAGACCAACCGATCGAGGAACCCCTCGATCGCGGTGAAACCCACGGCAGCGGTGCGGCGGAACATGCGGGAAGGAAAAGGAAACGGCGGCGTCGGGTCAACCGGCGCCGCCGTCAGGGAAACGTCAAGACGCGGTCGCGGCTACTTGGCCGGGGGCGCCTCGGCGGGCGCCGGGGCTGCCGGCTGGGGCTCGACGGCGGGGGCGGGGCGAACTTCCCAGAAATACTTCCCCCCATGACGGTTGTGGTCGATGCGGATCCAGAGGGCAGCTCCCACGAGAGCGGCGAGGACCACGAAGGCGACGACGCGGCGACGGGCGCGGGCGGCGGCCTTGTCCTCGAACGGATCCTCCAACGAACGGCTCGACCCCGGCGGCAGCTTGGCGAGCGCGGTGAACGAAGTGCCGAGCGGGATGTTGATCTTCACGCGGCCGTTGATGGCCCAGCCGTTGGCCTCGAGCACGGGGCCGAGGGTGCGCTGGCGGAGCTTGAGCCAGGCGATGAGCATCGAGGGCAGCGAGATGATGAGCATGAGGGCGACCAGGACCAGCGGCAGTTGCCACCACGCGAGGCCGGCCAGGCCGGTCGCGATGGCGCCGAGCGCGCCGCCGATCGCACCGACGGCCACGCCCATCGCGGCGACGGTTCCGATGTCGATCTTCTTGGGCTCCGGCTTGGCCGCGCCCTTGTCGGCGTTGGCCGTGGCGGTGGCGGCGGCCGCAAGTTTCGAGTCGGAGGCGGATTCCGCCGCGGCGGCGCGTTTGGCCACCTGCTCCTCGATCATGCGCACGAACTTCTTGTAGGGCGCCCAGAAGGCCTGTCGGATCGAGATCGGGTTATCGACGATCTTGGTGATCGTGGCGTCCCAATCGCGGCCCTTGCGGTCGACGAAGAGACCGTTGCGGCCGAGCATGAGGAAGTCGGAGTCGCCATTGGAAAAGACGGCGGCGATCTTCATCGTCTCGCCGGGGCGGCGGAGGTCGCAGTAGGCGATGTAACATTTGCTCAGTGAGGCGATGGCGGCGTGGGCCCCCGCATCGGACACTTGGATGCAGAGGTCGCAGTGGCGGCTGTCGAGGTAGAGCGTGCCGGACTGGAAGACGGTGGGGCGGGCCGGGTCGTAGAAATCGGCGAAGTTGACGAAGTTCGCCAGGAGGCGGGCGAGGTCGCGGTGGTAGCGGACGAGGCGCTCGACGGACTCGATCGCGGCCATCTCGGGGGCGACCGCGGCGTCCTGGGCGATCAACCGGCCGATCTCCTCGCGGGCCGAGCCGAGGAGCAGCTCGCGCAGGCGTTCGGCGCCGAGTTTCTCGACCGGGGTGACGGGCTTGGCGGCCGACCAGGCGGCATGCGCCTCGAATTTGGCGAGCACCTCGTGCCATTCGCCCTCGGTGAGGGAGGTGCGGTTGGCCCCGTGGATCGGAGCCACGACTTGAATACGCAAGGTGGCGATCGCGGCGGCCCACGCGGGATTGATGCCTTCGACCAGGGGCAGGGTCCGGCCGGGGCCGACCTGGGCAATCGGCAGCGCGGCAATCTCGGCGCCGAGTGTGGACAGGTCCTTGGCGGCGAGGGCGGCGAGCTCGGCCTCGGGGTGGTTGAGGTGGCCGGCGGCGCGGTGATCGAAGGCGGAGAGGTGGCAGCGGTTGAAGTAGTCGTCGATCTTGGACCGCACGGCCACCACGGCGGCATAGGCGGCGGTGGTGCGTTCGCCGAGGAACAGGATGCCCGCACCGGGCGAGACCGACAGATCGGCCTTGGCGGACCAATCGGCGAGCGCTTGGGCGTCGGCGAAGAATTTCGCCGTGAGGGCGGCGTTGACGCCGGGTTGGCCGCCGCGGTCGGTCACGGAGCCGACGGTGGCCATGATGTCGAGGATGGCCTGTTTGGTCGCCGGATCGCCGGCGGTAGTGGCGGGAATGATGCTGTCGCCGTTGAAACGGGTTTGGGCGAAGACCTTCGCAGTGTCGGCGACATCGGAGACGGAGAGCGCGGCGGCGTCGGCCTTGCCCAGTGCGGCGAGGATCTGTTTGGCGGCCGCGAGGATGGACTGCCCCTCGGGTTTCTCGGCGGCGATGTTGTCGAGCGCGAGAGGGGCATCTCCGCGAGCGAGGCTGTCGCTGGACTTGAGGCGGGCGAGGGCCCAGGCGACGGCGGCGAGCATCTCGGGCACCCGGATGCGGCCGTCCTTGTCGCCATCAATCAGTTCGAGCGTGCGCTGGTCGAATTCGAGGCCCTTGGTGGGGCAGGCGAGGGCGATCCAGAGTTTGGGATCGAGCTGGGGCAAAGCCGCGAGGTCGGCTCCGGTGTCCAGTTTAACTTGGTCGAGACCGCCGGCGCGGAAGAAACGCCACGGATGGGCGGAGGAGGAGGAACGGGTAGTCATCGGGTTGGGTTGCGAGGGCATGGTAGTGGCGCGGCCACTTTTGCCAATCCTCCCGGAGTGTTTGTTCGAGGGCGGGTGAGGGGAGCGTTGAGGGCAGGACCTTAAAAGTGCGAAATGCACTTGCGGCAAAAGATAAGCCAGCTAACCGTTCGCGGCCTTAATATCGGCTCCCGCACCATCATCATGTTTCTTCTCCGCGATCTCCCCGACCAAGAGTGCCTCCAACGCTTGAAGGCGCGCTATCCCCAGATGGACGTCGAGAGCATCCGCGCGATCATGTGCCTGATCCGCACGACCCATGACGTGACCGATGGTTTCGAGCGTTTCTTGGCCAAGCACGGGCTTTCCCATGGGCGGTTTGCGATCATGATGTACCTCAATCGCAATCCGGAGACACCCGTCAACCAGACCCATCTCGCCGAAGCGTACGGCGTTTCGAAAGCGACGATCACGGGGCTGATCGACGGCTTGGAACGCGATGCGATGGTCGAACGCCTGCCAGACCCGGCGGATCGGCGGGCGTCGTTGGTGCGGCTGGCGCCGGCCGGGCAGTCGTTCCTCGCGGGTTTCCTCCCCGACCATTTTCGGTGTGTGGCCACGATGATGGCGGGATTGGACAGCACCGACCGCGCAAACTTGATGGCGCTGCTGGGCCGCGTGCGCGCCGGCCTTGACCAGGTGCTGGAGCAGGCGGATTCCTGCGCCCACAACCCGCCGCCGAAGTCTCCCGCCGCTTGAAGCCGACCCCGCAAGGACCGTTCGCACTCAAAACCCATTTCCAACCCACTTTTCACATGCAAAAACGCATCCTCATCGCCATCGCCGTCCTTCTCGGACTCGGCGTTGTCATCGCCGCCCTTTATTGGGAAAAGATCTCGCACCAGTTCGGTGCCATGGGCGCCGGTGGGCCGACCGCCGCCGTCGAAGCGGTTACCACCGCCAAGGTCGAGGCGCAGGCGTGGAATCCCACGTTGAAGGCCGTCGGCACCCTCACGGCCGAGAATGGCGTGACGCTCTCCGCCGAGGTCGCCGGCACTGTTTTGCGCATCGACTTCGAGTCCGGCGCGAAGGTTGAGGCCGGCACGCTGCTCGCCCAGCTCGACGTCCGCGTCGAGGAGGCGCAGCTCAAGGCCTCCGAGGCGCGCGCCGATCTCGCCCGCATCAATGTCGAGCGCATCCGCGAGTTGCGCAGTCGCGATACACTGGCCCAGTCCGAACTCGATGCCGGGGAGGCGCAGGTCAAGCAGACGCTGGCCGAGGTCGAGGCCATCAAGGCCGCGATCGAGCGAAAATCCTTCCGCGCGCCCTTCGCCGGCACGCTCGGTATCCGCAAGGTCAACGTCGGCCAGTACGTCAACGCCGGCCAGGCCATCGTCGAACTCCAGACCCTCGACCCGATCCACGTCGATTTCTCGCTGCCCCAGCGCAACGTCGCCGACATTGCGGTCGGCCAGCCCGTCGCCGTGACGACTGATGGCGCCCCCGGCGTCGCCTTCGCCGGCAAGGTCACATCGTTCGACCCGCGCGTCGACGCCGCCACCCGCAACCTTCGCATTCGCGCCACCCTCGCCAACACCGGTGAGCGCCTCCGGCCCGGAATGTTCGCCAATGTCGACGTGAGCCTCCCGGCTGGTGCGCCGGTCGTCGTCATTCCGGTCAGCGCCGTACTCTTCGCGCCGTATGGCGACTCCGTCTACGTGCTTGAGCGCAAGAAGGGCGCCGACGGCAAGGAAGCCCTCTCCGTCCGCCAGCAGACCATCCGCCTCGGCGCCACCCGCGGCGACTTCGTGGCCGTGCTTTCCGGCCTCCACGCCGGAGACGAGATCGTGAGCACCGCCGCCTTCAAGCTGCGCAACGGCGGCCTCGTCCGCATCAACAACGCTGTCGTGCCCCCGGCCCAGCTCGAACCCAAGCCGGCCAACACCTGAGCCTGCGCCCCGTCGCCGACGCCGCTTCACCGCCCTCGTCCCGACGGAGCCCTCACCCGTGCGCCCCGCGCCGACCCGCCCATGAAAATTACCGATCTGTTCATCCGCCGGCCCGTCCTGGCGATGGTGGTCAACCTTGTGATCATCGTCGCCGGTCTCCAGGCCTACCGCACGCTTACCGTGCGGCAGTACCCGCGCAGCGAGATCGCCACCATCACGGTCAACACCGTCTACGTCGGCGCCAACGCCGAGCTCGTCCGCGGTTTCATCACCACGCCGCTCGAGCGTGTCATCGCCGCCGCCGACGGCATCGACTACCTCGAGTCCACGAGCTCGCAGGGCTTTTCCTCGATCGTCGCGCACCTGAAGATCAACTACGACTCGACCAAGGCGCTCGCCGAGATCGGCTCGAAGGTCGACCAGGTCCGCCGCGATCTTCCGCCCGAGGCGGAGGTGCCCGTGATCAACATCTCCACGGCCGACTCCCAGTTCGCCTCGGCCTACCTCAGTTTCACCTCGAACACGCTGCAGCAGAACGAGATCACCGACTACCTCACGCGCGTCGTCCAGCCGCGCCTGTCGTCGCTCAGCGGTGTGCAGCGCGCCGACATCCTCGGCGGGCGCGTCTTCGCGATGCGCGTGTGGCTCAACCCCGGGAAGATGGCGGCGCTCAACGTCACCGCCACCCAGGTGCGCGCCGCGCTCGGCGCCAACAACTACCTCTCCGCCCTCGGCCGCACGAAGGGCTCGTGGACCCAGGAGAACCTCGTCGCCAACACCGACCTGCGTTCCGTCGACGAATTCCGCCGTCTCGTGGTCCGGCAGGAATCCGGCACCGTGGTCCGTCTTGAGGACATCGCCACGGTCGTGCTCGGTGCCGAGGACTACGACACCGAGGTCCGCTTCTCGGGCGAGAACGCCGTGTTCATGGGCGTGTGGGTGCTGCCCAACGCCAACACCCTCGACGTGATCAAGAGCGTGCGCGACATCCTCCCCGACATCCAGCGCAACATGCCCACCGGCCTCGAGGCTCACGTCGCCTACGACTCCACGGGCTACATCAACGACTCGATCCACGAGGTCTACAGCACCCTCGCCGACACCCTCATCATCGTCGTCGCGGTGATCTATCTCTTCCTCGGTTCGTTCCGTTCGGTGCTCATCCCGGTCATCGCGATCCCGGTGTCGCTCATCGGCGCGATCTTCCTGATGCAGGTCTTCGGCTTCACCATCAACCTGCTCACGTTGCTCTCCGTCGTGCTCTCGGTCGGCCTCGTGGTCGACGACGCCATCGTCGTCGTCGAGAACGTCGAGCGCCACCTGCGCGAGGGCCTGAAGCCGTTCGACGCCGCCATCCAGGGCGCGCGCGAACTCGTCGGCCCGGTCATCGCGATGACGATCACCCTCGCCGCGGTGTACGCGCCGATCGGTCTCCAGGGCGG
This sequence comes from Opitutaceae bacterium, assembly GCA_023269585.1. Taxonomy (GTDB): domain Bacteria; phylum Verrucomicrobiota; class Verrucomicrobiia; order Opitutales; family Opitutaceae; genus CAJCBL01. The sequence continues at coordinate 623 of JAHFTC010000129.1, read as the reverse complement.
CCTCACGGGCGCGCTCTTCCGCGAGTTCGCGTTCACCCTCGCCGGCGCGGTGCTCATCTCGGGCGTCGTCGCCCTCACGCTTTCGCCGGTGATGTGCGCGAACCTCCTCTCGCACAAGGTCGAGAGCGGCCGCTTCACCAGCATGATCGAGCGGCACTTCAACGCCTTCCGCCGGTTCTACGGCCGCGCCCTCGATGCGCTGCTGAAGGAACGTTGGGCGGTGTACATCGTCTGGGGCGTGCTGAGCGTCCTCGTCGTCCCGCTGTTCCTGTTCTCGGCGCGCGAACTCGCTCCGGCCGAGGACCAGGGCATCATCTTCGCGCAGGCCGAGGCCTCGGCCAACGCCACTCTCGACCAGACCGCGCTGTTCACCCGGCAGGCGTTTGCCGACGTGATCAAGACCACGCCGGAGTACGCCTACGCGTTCCAGATCACCTTCGCCAACGGCGGCATCATGGGCTTGGTCACCAAGCCGTGGAGCCAGCGCGAGCGGAAGATCTTCGAGATCCTGCCCGAGGTCACGGAGAAGTACGCCCAGATCCCCGGCGTGCGCGTCAACGCCGGCCTGCCGGCGGCGCTGCCCGGCGGCGGTGGCATCTTCCCGGCCTCGATCGTCATCGCGT
>JAHFTC010000128.1 GCA_023269585.1 Opitutaceae bacterium | reverse complement strand
CACTCGCCGTGCCCCGCGCTCGCCGGCAAGCGCCTCCTGCTCGTCGAGCCCAACGCCACGAGCCGCCGCATCCTCGGCGCGCTCGCCGCCACCTGGGGCTGCACCCTGCGCGCCACCGCCGCGCCCACTGAGGCCCTTCAATGGCTCGGCCACGGCGAGCTCTTCGATCTCGTCCTCGTGAATCTCCACTTTCCGGGCACCGACGGCCTGTCGGTCATCCGCAGCATCCGCGCGCTCCGCCAGCTCGAGCACCTCCCCGTCGGGCTGCTCGCCCCCCTCGGCAGCATCGGCCAGGCGCCCACCGAACTCGGTATCGGAGCCATCGTCACGAAACCCGTCAAGGCCCTCGCCCTGCTCGACACCCTGCGCGCCCTCGTCTCGGGCACCGCCCTCCAGCGTACCGGCCGCACCACCACCTCCAGCGCCGAAGTCCTCGCCCACGACTACCCGCTCGACATCCTGCTCGCCGAGGACAACCCCACCAACCAGCGCATGGCCACGCTCCTGCTCAGCCGCATGGGCTACCGCGTCGACATCGCCAACAACGGCCTCGAGGTCCTCCACGCCCTCGCCCACCACCCCTACAACCTCGTCCTGCTCGACGTGCAGATGCCCGAGATGGACGGCCTCACCTGCGCCCGCGAACTCAACCGGCTCCACCCTAAAGCCACGCGCCCCTATCTCGTCGCGATGACCGCCAACGCCATGACCGGCGATCGCGAGAACTGCCTCGCCGCCGGCATGGACGACTACGTCTCCAAGCCCGTCCGGCCCCACGAGCTCAAGCGCGCCCTCGTCGGCGCGGCCGAGGAGCTGGCCATCCGCAAGGCCGCCCCGGCGCCCGCTCCCGAGGCGTCGCCCTCCGCCGCTGCGCTCCCACCCGCGGCCGGCAACGACGACGACGCGCCGATGTTTGGCACCACCTCGATGTTCGGTACCGCCGGCAAGGCCCCGGCACCCGTCGCCCCCGTGTCGCCACCCGTTGGCGACAATTCCCCCGCCCCCGCCCCGGAGCTCCCCGGGGCCCCGGCGCCGCACCCCCAACGCCCCGTGCGCAAGTCCAGCGAAGGCCGGCGCGCCAAGGCGGTGGCCGCCGCCCGGGCCGCCCTCGCCGCCGCCGAGGCCGCACCGCTGGCGAGCGAGGCGTTCGACTCCAGCGCGCTCGAGTTCGTCCTTCCGCCCGAGCCCGAGCAGGCCCTCGCCATCGCTCGCGAGATGTTCGACGGTTTCTTCCACGAATCGGCGGACCGGCTCGTGGATCTGCAACGCGCCGCCGAGACGGCCGACGTCGAGACGGCCAGCCGCGTCGCCCACCGGCTCAAGGGCGCGTGCGCCATGATCGGCTTCCGCGAGATCGAGCAACTCACCGGCGCGATCGAAAGCGAGGCCCGCGCCGGCCGGCCCGCCGATCCGGAAACAGTCGCGCGCCTCACCCCCGCCTTCGAGACCGCCCGCGACGCCGCCACGCGCTGGGTCGACCAGATCGCCCAGCGCGTCGCCTGAGTCCAGTATCCGGTGGACGGTGGACAGTGGCCGGTGGACCGTAGCCGGACTCCGTGGCCAGTGGTCGGTGCGCGGCGAGACGGAATCGACGCGGAATCGCGCTCGTGCACCCGGGGGAGTCCGCCTAAATCCGCGTGGTCGGGTCCGGCACCCACGGTCGACCGTCCACCGCCCACCGTCCACCGCCCACCGTCCACCGCCCACAGTCCACAGTCCACCGCCCACCGCTTTCCGTCCTTGGCTCGCCCGCGCCGGCGGCCCATCACTCACGCTTTTTGTGAGCTCCCCTGTGCCCACCCCTCTCTGGACCGACGACGCCCGGCGCCAGCACCTGCGCCGCAACTTCTTCGCGTCCGCCATCGACGGCGGCTTCTACCAGGCGGCGATGGCGCTGCTCGCGGTGGAAACGTTCCTGCCGGCGCTCGTGCACCAGCTCGGCGGCCCCACCTGGCTGGTGGCGCTCTCGCCCTCACTCTACCAATACGGCTTTCTCATCCTGCCGGTCTTCGTCGCCGCCCGCACCGAACAGCTGCGGCGCTTCATGCCGTTGATCGCGTGGAGCAGCATTCCCCAGCGCACGATCCCGCTGCTCTCCGGCCTCGCGCTGCTCTTTCTGCGCGACTCCCACCCGCGGCTCACCCTCTGGCTCGTCGCCCTCACCCCGCTCCTGATCAGCTGCTTCGGCGGCCTCAACGTCACCGCTTTCTGGCAACTCTTCGCCAAGGTGCTGCCGGCCAACCGCCGCTCCTCCAACCTCGGGCTGCGCAACATCCTCGGCACCGTGCTCGGCTTCGCCGTCGCCACGGCGGGCGCCACCGTGCTCGCCCGCCGCGGCACGCTCGAGGGGGCGGGGCTGCTCTACGTGGGCAGTTTCGGGTTCATGCTGCTCTCGCTGGTCTTCTTCTGCCGGATGCGCGAACTGCCCCACGAGCCGCCGCCCCACGATCCCGACCACGATGCGCGCGCCCGCCTGCGCAGCCTGCCCACGCTCTGGCGTAGCGATGCGATCTTCCGCCGCTACGTCACCGCCCGGGTCTGTCTCACCGGTCTCGGCGCGTTCACGCCGTTTCTCTCGCTGCACGCGCTCGCCGCGCTCGACCGTCCCGAGAGCTACGTGGGCCGCTTTGTGGCCGCGCAGATGTTTGGCGGCATCCTCGGCAATCTTCTCACGGCGTGGATCGGCGATCGGTGGAGCAGCCGGGCGGTGGTGCTGCTCGGCGGCTGGCTCTCGTTGCTGCTCTGCGCCGCCGCGCCGTTCCCCCTCGGGGAAACCGGTTTCCTCGTGCTCTTCGCGCTCTTCGGCGCCGTCACCTTCATCAACCTCAACGGCGCCTCCACCCTCGTGCTCGAGCTCTTCCCCGCCGCCCGCCGGACCAATTGCTTCGCGCTCTCGCAGCTTCTGCTCGCGCCGGCGATGCTGCTCGCCGCCCTGTCCAGCGCTTGGCTGCGCGACGCCGCCGGCACGCTCTGGATCGGCGCCGCGCTCGCCGCCGTCCTCACCGCCGCCGGCCTGCGTTGTTACTACCGCCTGCCCGCCGCGGCGGTGGCGGAATAGCCTGTAGGCCAGGGCGTTGACCTGGCCCGTCCGACATTCAGCCCACCTCGGCAAGGGGGCCTACACGCTCACCGCGTGGCGATCCACTGGCCGAGCGGGCCCTGATAGAGACCGAGCAGCACGGCGGCGAGGGCGAGCGCGACGAGCGTCGCACCCGCGGCGACACCCAGATGGATCGGGGCGACGTTGCGGTCGCTCTCGCTCCCCTGGTCGTAGAACGCCGCCCGCACCCAGCCGAAATAGTAGTAGATCGAAATCACCACCGCCACGATCGCGACGCCGAGCAGCGTCCATTGGTGTGCCTGGAAAGCGGCGACAAAGATCAGCAGCTTGCCGATGAAGCCCGCGAGCGGCGGGATGCCGGCGAGCGAGCCCACGCCGCACGCGAGCACCGCGCCGAGCAACGGGCTGCGCCGGGCCAGCCCGGCGTAGTGGCGGAAGTCCTGGTCGGCATCGTCGCCCACGCTCACGTGGGCCATCACGCCGAAGGTGGCCATCGCACCGATGAGGTACGTGAACAGGTAGAAATACACGGCGGCCGGCGCCCAGCTCACGGCATCCTCCCGGGCGATCGCGGCGACCACGCCGACGAGCAAAAAGCCGGCGTGCGACACACCGGAGAGACCCATGAGGCGCTTCACGTTGCGCTGGCCGAGCGCGGCCAGATTGCCGAAGAGCAGGCTGAGCGCGGCGAAGGTCGAGAGCAGCGGGATCGTGACATGCGCCAGCGCTTGAAACGGCCCGCGCACCAACACGAGCAGCAGCGCGAAACCGGCGGCCTTCGACGACACGGCCAGGAACGCCGTCACCGGCGTGGGCGCGCCCTGATACACGTCGGGCACCCAGATCTGGAACGGCACGGCGCCGATCTTGAAGGCGATGCCGCTGAGCACGAGCGCCGCGCCGACGACCACGAGCGGGTGCTCGGGGTTGAGCCGCACAAAGGCCGCGAGCTCGCCGAAGTTCATCGCCTGCGCCGTGTGGCCGGCCAGCAGCGGGTTCCCCGCCACGCCGTAGAGCAGCACGATGCCGAAGAGCAGCAGCGCCGAGCTGAGCGAGCCCATCACGAGGTACTTCAGGCCGGCCTCGAGCGAGAACGGGCTGGTGCGGAAATAGGCGACGAGGATGTAGAGCGCGACCGTGACCGTCTCCAGCGCGACGAAGAGCTGGACGAAATGGTTGCTTTGCGGGAGCAGCATCAGCGCGCCGGTGGCGACGAGCAGCACATGGAAGAATTCCACGCGCGGCACCTTGTGCTTGGGCAGCACGACCGTGGCGATGAACGCGACCAACGCCGAGGCCACGAGGAAAAACACCCGCATGATCTGCGAGTCGGTCGTCTGGCGGACGAGGCCGCCGAACAGCTCCGGCCCGAACAACGGCGCGGCCCAGTCCTTAAAAACCAACGCCAGCGCGGCGGCGAGGCCGAGGAACGCGACCCGCGGCACGGCCACGGCGACCAGGCGTTTCGGGAGCGCGAGTTCGAGCGCGAGCAGCAGCAGCGCGGCCACGCCGAGCGTGATCTCGGGCGCGAGCGCCGACCACTGGTTGGTCGCGGCGATTTCCTGAAGGGCGGTGAGAGTTTCCGGAGGCATTGCGGAGAGGAGTGTGATCGGACCGAACGGTCGAATCCGTCGGATCGTTCAGATCATTGGGTGGCCACGACCTTCACCGCGGCTTCGATCGCCGGGTAGATTTCGCCGAGGGTGGCGTTGAGCGGGGTGGTGAGCGCCTTGGGCCAGAACCCCAGGAAGAACAGCGCGGCGAGCAGCACCAGCGCCGGAAGGCGCGCGGACCACGAAAGGTCGGCGGTGGGATGCGCGGCGGCGTACTTCGCGTGGAGCTCGGTCTCTTCGCCGAAGAAGATCTTGGCGACGGCGCGCAGGCCGTAGACCGCGGAGATCACGACGCCGAGCAACGCGAGCGCGGTGACCGTCTTCGAGATGGTCCAGAGCGAGAGGAAGATCGTGAGTTCGCCCCAGAAGCCGGCGAAGCCCGGCAGGCCGATGCTGGCGAGCATCGCCGCGGAGAAGAAGGCCGCGAGCACTGGCGCGCGTTTCACGAGCCCGCCCATCTGCGTCAGGTCGAACGTGCCGGTGCGGACCAGCACCTCCTGGCCGAGCAGGAAGAGCAGCGCGACGGAGAGACCGTGCGCGACCATGAAGAGCACCGCGCCGCCGGCGCCCAGGGTCGTGAGCGTGGCCACGCCGAGGAAACCGTAGCCCACGTGCATCACCGAGCCGTAGCTGATCATCTGCTTGAGATCGCGCTGGGCCATGGTGACGAGACCGATGATCACGATGTTGGCGAGGGCGAGCCAGACCAGCCACTGCGACCAGTCCTGCGCGCCGAGCGGCAGCAACGGCAGCGCGATCTGAACGAGGCCGTAGAGTCCGAACTTCTTCAACACGCCGGCATGCAACATCGACACCGCGGTGGGCGCGGCGCCGTAGCCCAGCGGCGCCCACGTGTGGAACGGCCAGAGCGAGACGAGAATGCCGAAGCCGAAGAGCAGCAGGCCGAAGAAGTGGTGTTGGAGCGACGCGAGCAGCGCACCGTCGCCGGCGAGGGCCAGGCGCAGGTTGATCAGATCGAACGAGGCGGCGCCGCTCTTGGTGTAGATCGCGATCAGACCGGCGAGCGAGAGCATCGCACCCACGGTGAGGTAGATCGTCATCTTCATCGCCGCATACGTGCGGTCGCGGCCGCCCCAGAGGCCGACCATGATGAACGTCGGGATGAGGGCGAACTCGTGGAAGAAATAGAAGAAGAAGATGTCCACCGAGGCGAACACGCCCAGGAGCCCGCCGTGCATCACGAGCAACAGCATGAGGTACTGCTTGAGACGTTCGGCGCCGGAGTTCAGCGCCGACACGCCCGCGGCGAAACCGACGAGCGCCGCCATCACGAAGAGCGGAAGCGAAATGCCGTTGAGGCCGAGCTTGAGCGCGATGCCCACCGCGCGGGACAGGCCGAGATCGGTGACGGAGAGGAAGGCGTAGCCGGAGGTCTTCGGTGCGGCGGCGTACGCCCACCAGAGGTGCAACGCGACAAGCAGCGGCACGAGGAAGCCCACGAAGGCGATCAGTTTGCAGACGCGCTTCGGGAGAAGATTGCCGAAGGCGAGGATGAGCCCGCCGGCCAGCGGCGTGGCCACGGCCAGTTGCAACAGGAGCTGTAGCGTAGCGTCGTTCATCGGCGAGAATCAGAGAAGTCCGGTGGCGATGGCCCAGCAGAGGGCGGCGCCGAAGAGGAACCAATAGACGTAGCCGTGGATGCTGCCCACGTGGAGCAGGCGCGCGCCGGCGCCAAACCACGAGACGATCTCGGCGCCGACCCGCGGCAGACCGGCCACGAAGATCGTGTCGAGGAAGTTCAGGACCATCGCGAAGCGCTGCTGCACCTTGGCGACGTAGTAACCGTAGAACCGATCCGGGCCTTCCTTCAGGCGCTCGAGCAGACCGAACGCCGCGGGCGACTTCGCCGCAAGAGTGTCGGTGGGCTCGGACTTGTAGAAGAGCCACGCCGCGCCGGCGCCGACCGAGAGGATTCCGATCGAGAGCAGGAGCATCGCGGTGTGGGCAGTGCCGTGGGCCACTGGAATCGCCTCGGCGAAGGAGCCGGCAATGGACGGGAAGAACCAGCCGTAGCCGCCGATCACCGAGAGAACGGCGAGGACGACCAACGGAAGCGTCATCGTGAGGCCCGTCTCGTGCGCGTGCTCGGACTCGTGCGAGCGGGCCTCGCCGAAGAAGGTGATCTTCCACATGCGGATCATGTAGAACGAGGTCAGCACGGCGGTGGCGGTGAGGATGCCGAAGACCGCCTTGTTGTTCTGGAAGGCGAGATAGAGGATGGCGTCCTTCGAGAAGAAACCGGAGAGGAACGGCAGGCCGACGATGGCCGCCACGCCGATGGTGAACGTCCAGAACGTCACGGGCATCTTCTTCCAGAGGCCGCCCATCTTGAAGATGTCTTGCTCGTGGTGGCAGCCGGCGATGACCGAGCCGGAACCGAGGAAGAGCAGCGCCTTGAAGAAGGCGTGGGTCGTGAGGTGGAACATCGCGGCGGCAGCGCCGGCGGGGACCAATACCGGGAGGAGGTCTATCGCCACCTTCCCATCAAGAAGTTGGTATTCCTGATGAGAAATAGTCGCCTGAGATCCCAGTCCAAACGCCGCGACCATGTAGCCGAGCTGCGAGAGTGTGGAGTATGCGAGGACCTTCTTGATGTCACGCTGGACGACGGCGCAGAGCGCGGCGTAGGCGGCAGTGGCCACGCCGATCCACAGGATCACCTGCAGCGCGTCGGCGGTCATCAGGACGTCGATCCGGCAGAGCATGTAGATGCCGGCGGCGACCATCGTGGCGGCGTGGATGAGCGCGGAGACGGGCGTCGGGCCTTCCATGGCGTCTGGCAGCCAGACCTGCAGCGGGAACTGCGCGGACTTGCCGACGGCGCCGCAGAAGAGGAGCAGCGGCAGCGCGGTCGAAACGATCACACCACCCTCGCCCATCGTCGCGGTGAGTTCCGTGAGGTTGGTCGTGCCGAACTGCCACCAGCACCAGATGATGCCGAGGAGGAAGCCGAAGTCGCCGACGCGGTTGACGATGAAGGCCTTCTTCGAGGCGTCGGCGGCGGACTGCTTCTGGTTGTAGTGGTTGATCAGCAGGTACGAGCTGAAGCCCACCAGTTCCCAGAAGATGAAAATCATGAAGAGGTTGTCGGCGAGCACGATGCCGAGCATCGAGAACATGAAGACCGACAACCCGCCGAAGAACCGCGCCTTGGCCGCATCGTCGTGCATGTAGCCGAGGCTGAAGACGTGGATGAGGAAACCCACGAACGCGACGACCGAGAGCATGAGCTTCGCGAGGTCGTCGACGAGGAAGCCCAGCGAAAGGTTAAGCGGCCCGAGCGTGAGCCACTCGAGGGAGGCGGTCACCGGCGTGCGGTCGGCGGCGAAGATGAGCGTGGCGGCCAGGGCGGCGATGCCGGCGGCGGCGGTCACCGAGAGCGCAGCGGCGAGGTTGTGCCGGCGACGCAGGAAGAGCGCGATCACCGTGGCGGAGGCCAGCGGGAGCAGCAGCAGTGCGAGGGTGGTCGTGACGGGAGTCATCGAGAGAGCGGAAAGCGGAGAGCGGAAGACGGGAAGGCGGAGGAGCGCGTGGCCCGGTGCTTCAGCCCGGGCTGGCAGATGCGAGCAACGCCGAACAGTGCGGGCTGAAGCGCCGCACCACGGTCGGAGGTCTGTTGCTCGCGGTTCATGTTGTTCAGTCCCGCAGCGCGGTGAGTTCGTCGACCTGCACGGTGCGGCGCAGGCGGTAGAGTTGGACGATGATGGCCAGGCCCACAGCGACCTCCGCGGCGGCCACGGTGATGATGAAGAACACGAAGGTGTTGCCGTCGGCCGTGCCGTTGAAGCGCGAGAACGCGACCAGCGCGAGCGTGGTGGCGTTGAGCATCAGCTCGAGGCACATGTAGAGCACCAGGGTGTTGCGCCGCAGGAGCACGCCGAAGAACCCGATCGCGAAGAGCAGGCCGGCGACGAGCAGAAAGGCGTTGAGGGAGATGGTCATTGCGAGAGCGGAAAGTGGAGACCGGAAGGCGGAAAGGGCGGATTAGGACGACAGAGGAGAGAAACCGCTAATGAACGCTGATGGGCGCTAATGAGGAAGAGCGGAGACTTCGCACTTCGAGTATTGGTCAATTTTGGCGTTTGAAGCTTTGGCGTTTGGGATTTCGGCGGCGCGCCATCGACTCGGCTACTCGGCATCGGCGCTCTCCTGCGCCGCCGTTGTTTTTTTGCTGATCACGATCACGCCGATCATGGCGATGAGGAGAAGGAAGCCGGCGACCTGCATGGGAAGCAGGTACGTGGTGAAGAGCTGGCGACCGTAGGTTTTGAGGACGCTGCCGGAGGCCTCGGCGGGCAACGCGGGCGAGGTCAGCTGCTCCTGGCAGAAGAGCCAGAGCACGCCGGTCACCATGAGTGCGAAGGCGGCGCCACCCGCGGCGTAGGTCAGCTTGCCGACGGGCTTGCGCTGCTGGTTGTCGAGGTCGAGCAGCATCACGATGAAGGCGAAGAGCACGACGACCGCGCCGGCGTAGACGAGCACCTGGAGGATCGCCAGGAAGTAGGCCTCGAGCAGCACGAACATCCCGGCCATGCCGAAAAACGTCAGGAAGAGCGACATGGCGGCGTTCACCGCGTTGCGGTTGAGCGCAACCATCAGCGCGGAGCCCACGGTCAGGGCGGCGAAGAGATAGAAAAGGAAGTCAGCCATCTGGAGATTTTCGATTTTAGATTGCCGATTGCCGATTGGGCAGAGGGAGCGAAGCCAGCGGTAGCTGGACGACGGAGTCGTTCAGCCCCACGCCGCAGCAAGAGCTGAATGACTTCGTCGTCCAGCTACGGGCGGAGGGTTCTCGGCGTTGAGTGTCGGTTCTCATCAGGTGGGAAATCGGCAATCGAAAATCCAAAATTGAAAACGCGCTCAGTGCGCGTTGCCGGCCTCCTCGGCGGCCTTCTTCTTGTCCCACTTGTGGTGCTCGTCGGGCAGCGTGCCGCCGAGCTCGTAGAGCTTCTCCTTGTTGTGGACGAAGTCGGCGCGCTTGTAGCCGGAAAGCGAATAGACGTTCTGCAGCCAGATCGCCTCCTCGGGGCAGACCTCCTGGCAGAGGCCGCAGTAGATGCAGCGCAGCATGTCGATCTCGAACTCCTTCGGCGCCTTCTCGACATGGGCGTTGGGGCCGGTGGCGTCGACCGCGCCGGGGGCGATGCGGATGGCCTTCGGCGGGCAGACGAATTCGCAGAGCTGGCAGGAGACACACTTCTCGCGGCCGTGCGTGTCCTTCACGAGCGTGGGCACCCCGCGGTAACCGACCGGGATCGCCGGACGCACCTCCGGGTATTCCATCGTGATCTTCGGCGCGAGCATGTGCCGCAGCGTCGTGCGCAGACCGGCGATCACGCCGGGCAGGTAGGTACGCGCGAGGAACGAGAGCGGCTGGCGTTCGACGACTTTGACGGTGGCAGGCATCAGGATTGCGGAATGTGGATTGCGGAATGCGGAATTCCGGAAGGTGGCTGGACGACGAAGTCGTTCAGCGCAGCGGGGTCGGAAGGGCTGAACGGCTGCGCCGTCCAGCTACGCCGGAGGCGGCAGGCCCAGCGGTCCCGCCCTACCCTCGGAACTTTGTTTACGCGGCGCATGTTCAGTTCTGGAGCAGCGCAAGGCCGATCGCGTAGACGACGATGTTGGCGAGGGCGAGCGGGAGCAGGACGCGCCAGCCGAGGCGCATGACCTGGTCGTAGCGGAAGCGCGGCACGGTCCAGCGCACCCAGATGAACACGAACACGAAGAAAACGATCTTCAGCAGCAGCGTGCCGATCGCCAGCAAGGCGCCGAGCAGGCCCACGTTGAGCGGCAGGTCGGTCCAGAGCGCGAGTTTCTCCCAGGTGATGCCGGGGATGGGCTGCCAGCCGCCGAGGAAAAGCAGCGCGAAAACCGCGGAGCCCACGATCATGTGCGCGTACTCGGCGGTGAAGAAGAGGCCGAACTTGAACGCGCCGTACTCGGTGTGGAAACCGCCGACGAGCTCGGCCTCACCCTCGACCATGTCGAACGGCAGGCGGTTGGTCTCGGCGAAGAGCGCGATGTAGAACACCAGCGCCGACACCGGGGCGATGAAGAGGAACCAGCACGCGTCCGCCTGCCAGTGCACGATGCGGATCAGGCTCAGCGTGCCGGGGGCGTCGGCGGTGTTGACGATGAGGAAGAGCGGGATGATCGAGAGGCCCATCGCGATCTCGTAGGAGATGAGCTGAGAGGTGGCGCGCACGGCGCTGAGGAACGGATACCGCGAGTTCGAGGCCCAGCCGGCGAGGATCAGCGAGTACACGCCCAGCGAGGAGACCGCGAAGATGAAGAGGATGCCGAGGTCGAGGTTGGCGAGGATGAGCGGGACCGTGCGCCCGGCGGCGTCGACGTATTCGCCGAGCGGAACCACCACGACCGTGGTGAGCGCCGGGATGAGGGCGATGATCGGCGCGAGGTCGAAGTAGAACCACTTCACGTGCGCCGGGATCGGCTCCTCCTTGAAGAGGAACTTGCCGCCGTCGGCCAGCGGCTGGAAGAGACCGAG
>JAHFTC010000127.1 GCA_023269585.1 Opitutaceae bacterium | reverse complement strand
ATGCCCGCGGCTTCCGGAGCTTCGCCAACTACCGTATCCGAATCCTCTTTCATTGCGGCAAACTCGACCTCCGCCCGGTCCTCACGCCCCAATCCTAGCCACTAAGATTCCGGAAGAACCCATTTTCTTCAGACCGTCGAACAGGTCTCCCATCGGCCGTACGGAGCTCCGAGCCCGGTATCGGGGTATTGTCAAGAGTACCATGTTCAGCATCGTACGCATGCCCCGCCCCTTCATGGGTTACGACTAGCGGAGCATCGGAATTGGCGGGATTCAGGTAGATTGTTCCCCCGGCGCCAACACCGTTGGATGCGTCACGGCTTTCGGCAACGAAAATGCCGGTTCTGCTATGACCCTGAATCTCGGTGTTGCGTGGAGCGTCCCTCGGCTGGATATTGCCAAAATCTGCCACGACGAACACGTGTGAGCTCGCCTCAAGACGTCTGAATGCGTGGTCGATCCGCGTATCCCGCTGGCGGGCCGTGTTCACGTGCGCCTGATTCCGAGCATCTCCCACAAAATTCAGGACAAACCCAGACGGGTCATTGGCGGAGAGTGGACGGTTCTCGACATAACTGTACCGATTGAAGCTCTGGAGATTCCTTGAATCCGACACGATCAGGTCCGCCGACAGGAACCGTCCCAGCAGCGGGTCGTAGATGCGGCCGTTCATGTGAACGAGGCCTAAGTCGTCGAGCATCTCGTGGCCGGTGTAACCGCGGGGTGTGGCGTCGTCGGAGCCGCCGTCGGCAGTGGTGGTGGGAGCGCCGGACCAAGTGTCGGCGTTGCGGCGTTGGCCCCAGGCATCGTAGCTGTAGCGCGAGGGTTTGCCCTGGCCGTCGAGCACGTAGGTGGTGCTGGTGGAGCCGTGGGGCGTGATCCGCTCGATGGAGCCGAGGTGGTCGTAGTGGTAGACGAGCGCGGACTCCGCGTTGTCGAACGACTGCTGGGGATTGAACTCCATGGTGCCGGCGGTGCCCTCCGGGCCGGGCACGTAAATGCGGAGTTTCTGCAGAGACCATGCAGGCGGGACGCCTACGCCACTCTGATTGGCGTAGTCGGCTTCGAGCTGGGGGCCGAGGTGATCGACTTTCTTGCGGATCAACGGGGGTTACGATGCATCATCGATCCGCATTTTTCGGGCCGAGCAGCCGCCCGGGCTCGCGGTCGGTGAAGTTCGCCCGAGAAATGCCGATGTCACCGGCTCACCCGCCCGCCAACCACCCGCCAGCGTTCGCCTCCCTCGCCCTCCACGCATGTTGTTCACCGCCGCCCGCCAACGCCTCGGGCTTCTCCTGCTCTGCGCCGCCCTTTTTCCCTCTCTCGCCGGCGCCGCCCCGGAAAAGCGCGTCTACACGACGCAGCGCCTGACCGGCGCCGCTCCGGCGATCGATGGCAAGCTCGGCGACGCCGCATGGCAACAGGGCGAGTGGTCCGATGCGTTCGTCCAGCGCGAGCCGCGCGAGGGGGCGCCCTCCGCGTTTCGGACCGACCTCAAGATCCTCTACGACGACCGCCATCTCTACGTCGCCATCCGCGCCCACGACCCCGAGGCCGCCACGATTCCCCGCCTCCGCGCGCGCCGCGACGAACTCGCCGGCGATGTCGTCGGCATCGCGTTCGACAGCTACGCCGACGGCCGTACCGCCTTCGAGTTCAACCTCACCATCGGCGGCAATCAGTTCGACGCCCAGTTGCGCAACTGGGGCGGCGACCCGAGCTGGAACGCCGTTTGGGAGTCCGCCGTCGGCACCGAGCCCGGCGCGTGGACCGCCGAGCTGCGCATCCCCTTCAGCCAACTACGCCACAACGGTCAGCCCGTGCAGGCCTGGGGGCTCCACGGCTGGCGTTGGATCCAGCGCCTCCAGGAGAAGAGCAACTGGCAGCTCATCCCGATGGACAACCCCGGCTTCGTCCACTCCTTCGGCGAGCTCCGGGGGCTCCAAAACCTCCCGACATCCCGCCGCCTCGAAGTCGTCCCCTATTCTGTCGCCAAACTCGCCAGCGTGCCCGAGTCCGCCGGCAACCCGCTGCTCGCCGGCACCGCCGCCGGCCTCGAGGCCGGCCTCGACCTCAAGCTCGGCCTGAGCAGCGCCTTCACCCTCACCGCCACGCTCAACCCCGACTTCAGCCAGCTCGAGGCCGACCCCTCCGAGCTCAACCTCTCCTCCGTCGAGACGTTCTTCCGCGAACGCCGCCCCTTCTTCCTCGAGGGCAAGAACACCCTCGAGTTCGGCCTCGACGAGGACCTCCTCTTCTACTCCCGCCGCCTCGGCCGCCAGCCCTCGCTCGACCCCGACACCTCCGGGCACAAGGCCGTCCCGCCCACCACGCGCATCCTCACCGCCGCCAAGGTCACCGGCCAGACCGACCGCGGCCTCACCGTCGGCGTGCTCTACGCCCTCACCGCCCGCGAGACCGCCCTGCTGGAGAACGCCGACGGCACCCGGCGCCGCACCGCCGTCGAGCCGCGGACCAACTACTTCGCCGCCCGCGTGCAACAGGATTTCGGCGACAACACCACGCTCCTCGGCGCCTCCCTCACCGCCACCCTCCGCGACCTCGACGCCCCCGAGCTACGCCAGGAACTCGCGCACGACGCGCTCACCGCCGGCCTCGACTTCCGCCACACGTGGGGCGACCGCGCCTATTTCGTCGACGGCCGGCTGGTCGTCAGCGAGATCCAGGGCTCGGCCGCCGCGATCAAGGCCATCGGCGAGAACGGCGTGCACTATTTCCAGCGACCCGACGCCGACTACCTCCCCGACGATCCCACCGCCACGTCGTTTTCCGGCACCGGCGGCCGCTTCTACGCCGGCAAGGACAACGGCGGCCGCTGGCGCTATTCCGCGGGCTTCGATTGGCGCACGCCCGGCCTCGAGCTCAACGACCTCGGCTACCTCCAGACCACCGACTACCTGCGCGAGACCGTCAACCTCGAGTACGTCCGCACCGAGCCCACGACGTGGTTCCGTCGCTACAACACCAAGCTCACCATCCTCAACCGCCAGAACTTCGGCGGCGACGACCTTGGGCGCTACGGGCGCATCCAGGGTAGCGCCACCTTCAACAACAACTGGTCGCTCTGGAGCCAGGTCGGCTACGCCACGCCCGGGCTCGACCAGCGCCTGCTCCGCGGCGGCCCGGCCGTCTTCCGCGCCGCGCGCTACGACGGCTACCTGTGGCTCGGCAGCGACAGCGCGCGCCCGTGGCAGTACTGGGTCGCCTTCGGGCACAGCGCGGCCGTCGACGGCTCCGGCGACTACCGCCACTTCGGCCCCGGCTTCAGCTCCCGTTTCGGCCGCATCTACAACGCCGGGCTCAAGCTGAACTACGAGGGCAACCGCCAGGACTTCCAATACGCCGGCGCCTCCGCCCCGCATTACCTCGTGGGCCGCATGCGCCAGGACACCCTCGGCGCCACGCTCAACCTCTCCGCCAACCTCACGCCCGCGGTCACGCTCTCCTACTACGCCAACCCGTACGTGACCAACGGGCGTTTCCGCCGCTTCCGCGAGGCCGCCGCCCCGCGCGACCGCGACCCCGCCGCGCGCTTCCGGCTCCTCGACCCGGTCTTCGACCCCGCCGCCAACCGCTACCTCGTCACGGATCCGGCCGGCACCTACACCTTCGACAACCCCGACTTCACCTGGCGCGACCTCAAGTCCAGCCTCGTGCTGCGCTGGGACTATCGCCCCGGCTCCGCGCTGCACCTCGTCTGGAACTACTCCGGCAACTCCTCCGATCTCGACGACCGCCCGCTGCTCGACGCGCAGCGCAGCGTCTTCCGGATGCCCGCCACGAACACGTTCCTGCTGAAGATCAGCTACTGGTTCTCGAGTTGAGCCGTGGTCGGTCGAGCCCAGGGAGCGCGTTGCTTGCGTGCCGGGCCTGAGGATCGGAGTCCGACCATCCGAATCCCGACGCTCGTCTCTCGACCCTCGACTGCATGGTTGGCTCAGCCCGCGGGCGGGGCCTCGCCTGTCGTCAGCCGACGCGCGGCGTCGAGGGCCTTCATGAAGCTCTCGTCCTGCGTCCCGGGGTGGCGCTGCTGCCACTCCGTGCCGAACGCCACCGCCTCGGCGGTCCGGCCCAGTTTGCCGAGAGTCGAGACCAGGTCGCGGGCGGAGGAGACCAGCACCGGATCGCGCTCCAGCGATTCACGATAATGCCGCTCGGCCTCTGCCCAGCGGCTGCACGTGAAGTGCGCATTGCCCAGGGCGCGGTGCAGCAGTGCGGTCGGTTTACGCCGCCCGGCCGACAACCAGTTTTCGCCCTCGTTGATCGCGTCCGGCGCCCGCTCCAGCGCCACCAACGTGAACAGCAGATTCGCCATCGTGGTCGCGTTGTCGGGTTCAAGCCGCTGCGCCATACGGAAGGAATCGAGCGCGTTCCGCAGATCATCCGCATCGTATTGGATTGCACCGAGCGTCCGCCAAATGGCGCCGTTCAGCCGGTGCGTCTGCTGGTACTCCTCGACAAACGCCTTCGCCGCCGCGGCGTCGGACAGGCCACGGTAGCAGTCGAGCATCTCCGTCGCCACCCCTTCATCGTTCGACCCCATGGCCAGAGCGCACCGCAGGTGGATCAGGCCGAGCGCGTGCTCCTCCGCTTCGGAAAGGCCCTTGCCCACCTGTGCCCAGAAAAAGGCGTCGGGCCGGTTGTCCGACGCCCAGCGCAGCACCTGAGGCAGGACCACACCGGCGTCCTGGTCGCGCAGCAGGTAGTAGAAATAGACCCCCGCAACCCTCGGGTTCGCCGGCTTGCGACGGTAGGCCTGCTCGGCGAAGGCCAGACACTCGTCGTCGTGCCCGGCGTCGTCGGCAGCCATGGCGAGATCCTTGTAGATCTCCGCGCCGCCGGTGTTGCGGGCGATCCAGGCCTTGCCAGCTTCATAGGCGGCCGTGTCGTCGTCGAAGTCGCGGCAGATCGAGATCACCAGCCGGGCGGCCATCTCGTTGGCGGGGTCGAGCGCGAGGGTTTTCGCGGCGTAGTGCTTCGTCTCCTCGAGGTGGTTGGCGCCGTAGTGAAGGTTCTCCAACGCGAAATAGACCCGCGCATCGGCCGCCACCCCGGGCAGTTCGCGGTTGGCGAGGTCCAACCCCTCCTGCCACTTCTTGGCATCGGAGAGGGCGGTCAGCCGCTCGGCCAGCCGTTGCGTGCGCCAGGAGGCGAACAGCGACGGCCCCACGAACGCCGCCGCGACGAGCGCGAGCACCACCGGCAGCAGCAGCAGCCAGAGCCACACGCGCCGGCTCCGCGGTTCGGGCCGCAGCAGCGGCGGCGGCACGGGCGGCGGCGAGGGAAGGAAGGGAGGCAGGTCGTCCGGTTCGCTCATCAGTGCCGCCGATGCTCGCCGCGCTGCCCCGCCCCCCGCAAGCGCAAGACGGCCCGCCGCGGGGACCACCGTCCGGCCACCACCGCGAAACGGATACTTCGCCGTTGACGGCCCGTGCCGCCCGCCTCTCCCTTGCGCCACCGTGGATGGAAGCGCCGTTTCCCGGCGACCAACGGTCGTTGCCCCGCCCCATGAAGACGTTCCGCTCGCCCCTGTTCTGGCTTCTGTTCGTGCTCGCCGGCCTCGGCGCCGCGCTGCTGGCGAGAACCCAGTTCGCCCGCGCCTTCCCGATCCTCGACCAGTCGCTCACGATGAACCGCGATGCCGCGACTCGTGCCGCCGAAGCACTGGCGCGCACCCACGGCTGGAGCCCCGCGATCGAGCGGCGGACCGCCACCCAGCTCTGGCACGACGCCGACTTGACGACCTTCATCGAGCTGGAGGCCGGCGGAAAGGAGAACCTCGGGCAGCTCCTGCGCGAGGGCGCGATCGCCCCCTACCGCTGGCAGGTCCGCCTCTTCCGCGCGAAGGACGCCGCCGAGACCCTGGTGCAATTCCGTCCCGACGGCCGCCTGCTCGGTTTTTTTGAAAAACTCCCGGAGAGCCAAACCGCCCCTGAGCTCTCCGAGGCGGACGCGCGCACGCTCGCCGAAACCAGGGCCGCCGCGCTCGGTCTCGGGCCGGCTGGCTACAATCTTGTGGATACGAAGAGCAACCGCGTCGTCTCCGGGCGGCTGGACCACGCGTTCACCTACGAGCGCCCGGAGAGCCGCCTCGGCGCCGCCCGCGATCAGATCGTGCTCACGGTGCGGGGCGATCGGTTCTGCGGCGCCAGCCCGGCCGTGAAGCTCCCGGAGGACTTCTTCCGCCGCTACACCGCGATGCGCGCGAGCAACACCAACCTCCAGCTCGCCGCCAACCTCTCCGTCTTTCTCCTGCTCGGCCTGGGCGGCTGCCTCGGCGGCCTGATCTATCTCGCCCGCCGGCAGGCGATCGCCTGGCGCGGCGCCTTCATCGCCGCCGTGGTGCTGGCGCTGGGCGCGCTGGCGACGGCGCTCAACCAGCTCCCGCTCGCTTGGTTCGGATACGACACCGCCCTCTCGCCGGGCGAGTTCCAGACGCGGACGCTCGTCACCGCCGTGCTCGGTTGCTTGGGCATGCTAATCTTCAGCGTGGTGCTCGCGGCGGCCGAAGGGCTCGGTCGGGCGGCTTTCCCCGCGCATCCGCAGCTCTGGAAGGCACTGTCGCGTCGCGCCGCGGGCAGCCGCGAGGTCGCCGGTGGCGTGCTCGCCGGCTATGTGGGCGCGGCACTGTTCTGTGGTTACGCGGTGGCGATGGCGCGCTTCGGCGTCGAACGGCTCGGTTGGTGGATGCCGTCGAGCACGCTCATCAACCCCGGCCTGCTCGGCACCGCCCTGCCGTGGATCCCGCCGGTGTTCGTCTCGTTCCTGGCCGGCCTCACGGAGGAATGCCTCTTCCGCGCCGTGCCGCTCGCCGGAGCCGTGCTGCTCGGCCGGCGCTTCGGCCGGACCGTTCTCTGGGTGGGTGGCGCGCTGCTCCTGCAGGCCCTCGTCTTCGGCGCGGCGCATTCGAACTACCCCACGATGCCGGGCTGGGCGCGCCTGGTGGAGCTCTTCATCCCGTCCTTGTGCTTCGGTGCCGTGTATCTGCGCTTCGGGCTCATCCCCGGCATCGTCGCCCATTATGTCTACGACATCGTCTGGATGGGGTTGCCGCTCGTCGCCGATCGTTCGCCGGGCGCCACGCCAAACATCGTCGTGCTCGCCGGGTTCGCGCTGGCCCCGCTGGTCTGGGCGCTCGCCTGTCGCCTCCGCGCCGGCGCCTGGCACGACCTCCCCGCCGAACTGCGCAACGGCGGCTGGCTGCGCCCCACCAAACCCGCCGCGCTCCCGCCGGCGCCTGCGCCCACGGAAAGTGCCGCCAGCCCGGCCAGCCTGCGCTGGATCGCCATCGCGGGCGCCCTCGCCCTGGTCGTCTGGGCCGTATCCATGTCCCAGCCCGTACCCGACATGCCCGGCCTCTCCCAACGACGGGAGCAGGCGATCGCCCAGGCCCGCGCCGCGTTGGCGACGGAGGGCATCAACCTCGGCGCCGACTGGGAAGCGCTGCCCGTCGCGCGTTCCGATTCGGGCGACGAACGGCTCTTCGTCTGGCAGACCTCCGGCCAGGACGCCTTCCGCGAACTCTCCGGCAAGGCCCTCGCCCTGCCCGGCTGGCGCGTGCGCTTCGTGCGCAGCACGCTCCAGCTGCCCGACCGGGCCGAGGAGTACCGGGTCTTCCTCACCGGGGCCGGCACCGTGCAGCGTTACGAGCACGTCCTGCCCGAGGCTCGCCCCGGCGCCCAGCTCGCCAAGGCCGAGGCCCAGGCCCTCGCCGAGCGCGAGCTCCTGCGCCTCTATCAAGTGGAGGCGGCGAGCCTCGCGCTGGTTTCCGCCAACGAGACCAAACAACCCGCGCGCAGCGATTGGCGGTTCATCTGGAAGGATCCCGCGGCCGGCCTCGCGCAGGGCGAGTCCCGCTACACGCTGACGCTCGCGGGCGACACGCTCGCCGGTCACGGGCGTCATGTCTTCGTCACGGAGGAATGGACGCGCGCCAAGGCCTCCGGCGACAACGCCCGATCCCTCACCACCGGCCTGCTGCGGTTCGTCACGGTGCTCGCCCTCCTCGCGGCGCTCGTCGTCGGGGGGTTGGCGCTGAAACGCCATCCCTTCGCCCCGCGGCCCGCGCTCCTGGTGGCCGCAATCGCGCTGGCGCTCACCGGCCTGCATGCCTTTGTACGATACCCCGCGCGGGCCGCCTGGCTGGCGACCGACGAGTCGTTCGAGATCCAAGCGATCCGCTTCGCCGCCTTCACCGCGATGGGAGCGCTCTTCTCCGCGGCCTTCTTCGGCGCGCTGGCCGGACTGGGTGCCGGCAAACCCGCCGTCCCGGAACGCCGCACCCGCGAACTCCTCGCGGGCCTCGGCGCCGGCTTCCTGTTCGTCCTCGCCGAGCGGGTCGTGCCGTACCTCACACCCGACTGGCGCCCGTGGCACTGCGGCATCGACGGCGCCAACGCGGGGATCCCGTATCTCGGCAGCCTCTGGATCGTCATGCGCCTGTTGAGCACCGCGCTGGTCTGGGTCCGCGTGCAGGCGGCGATCGCAGACCGTTTCCGCCCCGGGTTCGTGCGCAGCGCACTGGTGGCCGTGCTGGGCTTCTGCTTCGGCGCCTCCGACAACGAGGGGATCTGGCTCCCGATCATCCTCTCCGGCGTGGTCAACGCGGCCGCCTTCGTACTGCTCGATCGGCTCGTCGCCCGCACTCATCCCTCCGTCCTCGTGGCGGTCGTCATCGCGCGTTGCCTCGCGAAAGCCGGCAACGATCTCTTCCTCCCCGGCCAGCCCGCCGCCGTGGGCGACGGCCTCGTCGCCGTCTTCCTGATTCTGGCACTCGGCGGATTTCTCTACCATCTGCTGCGCCAACCGCCGCGCACCGTCCCCGCCGCACCGCCCGCGCTGCCGCCGGCCGGAATCGAAGCCGCGACCCCGGTCGCTCCGGCGCGCTGAGCCGGCACTGTAATTATTTCATGGAGACTCCGGTGTCCGGCGCGAGGCCACGGCCAAAGCGCCGCCGGCCGGGCGCGGGCGCCGGCCGCCTGAGCCGCCCCACCTCAGGTACGCGGAACCGCGCGAATACGTGTTGTCCATTTCCCCAGGACCTCTTGGCATGGTCGCAACCCCAAGCATGAACCACCCATCCCGAATCCGGACGGCACTCGCCGTCGCCGCCGCCAGTGCGCTTTTCACAACAATCGTGTCGGCCGAGAAACTTGACCTGAGCCGGGTCACCCCGGTTCCGGCGAACGAGCAAGTACCGGCGCAGGACTTCTTCCGCCCCCTGCTCCTGCAGGAACCGCGGCTCAACCAGGCCGGTACGCACATCGCCGCGATCGTCACCGCCGGTGAGGACAAACACCAGCTGCTGGTCTAGTCCCTCCAGACCCAGAAATACGAGATCGCGGGCGGATCGGGCGACAAGGATATCTACGAGGCGCACTGGCTGAACAACTCGCGGCTGATCTTCGGCCTTTCGACCCAGAAGATGTACGGTCTTGCTTTGATGGCGACAGATGTCGGCTCGCTCAACCGGGCCTACCCGCTGTTGCAGTACTGCGGCTCCCGGCTCATCGCGATCCCGCTCAAGGACCGGCTGCAGCCGCTGGTGTGGAACCGGCGCGACTCCCTCTCGGCAAACCCCGTGGATCTTGGAGTGGCAGTCATCAACTCGAACATCCGAACCGGACGCTTGGTCGACCTGTCCAGGGCCACCGCATCCGGTGCCGATCTCGCGAGCGCGCAAGACAACAACCTGAAGCATATTGTGTCCCGGTATCCCGTCCCGAAGCCCGGAATCACCTATGCCTACCAGGCCGATCGAGAGGGCCGCCTCGCTTACAGTTTCACTTCCGACGAAGGACGCCTGACCATGTTCCAGCTGGCGAACGACCGGTGGGAGAAATGCCCGGTGGACTTGGAAGCTATCGACGTCGTCGGCCATGCCGATGAGCCTGGCCAGGTGCTTGTCGTCGGGCCGCGCCAAGAGGGGAAGCCGCGGGCCCTCCAGTTGCTCAACCCCGCCACCGGCCAACTTGGGCAGGTGCTGCTCCAGGACCAGGAGTATGACTTCAACGGGTGGATCTACCATCACCCGGTGACCCGACACGTTCTGGGCGCCGTCTTCGAGCGCAACGGCCCGCGCGTGGTCTGGTTCAGCGAAGAATACCGCACGATGCAGAAGGCCCTCGACGGCTTCTTCCCCGGCGTGGTCGTCCGCATCATCGGCAGCGACGAGGCACAGAACCTGTTCCTCATCGCCACCTTCTCCGATCGCCAACCCACGATCTACAGCTGGGTCGATCTGGGCAAACGCACCGCCGGCCTCTTCAAGAACTCGGCGCCCTGGATCGACCCGCAGCGCATGCGGCCGATGAACATCATCAAGTTCAAGACCCGCGACGGCCGGCAGCTCGACGCCTACTTGACGATGCCGGCAGGCGCCTCGAAGCAGAATCCCCCGCCCCTCGTCGTCCTGCCGCACGGCGGACCGTGGGTGCGCGACACGTGGGGCTTCGACGAGGAAGTCCAGTTTCTTGCGAGTCGCGGCTACGCCGTACTGCAGCCGAACTATCGCGGTTCCACCGGATACGGCTGGATGTTCCCGGAGGAGGATGAATGGGACTTCCGCAAAATGCATGACGATGTGACCGACGCGACGAAGGCAATGATCGCCTCCGGGCTCATCGATGGGGGGCGTGTCGCGATCATGGGGGGTTCGTTCGGCGGATACCTTGCGGTGTCCGGCGTCGTCAACGAGCCGGATCTCTACCGCTGTGCGGTGACCATGGCCGGCGTTTTCGACTGGGAGCAACTGATCAGGAACAAGAAATACAACCAGTACGACAACACCACCTACCGCCGGATGCTGCTCAAGCTCGGCGACCCGAAACAACAGCCCGAGAAATTCGCATCCATCTCGCCAGGCCGGCATGCCGATCGAATCCGGGTGCCGGTGTTTGTCTCCGGCGGAAAGGACGACCAGACCGTGGAGATCGAACAGTCCAAAACGCTGATCGCAGCCCTCAACCGGTTCAAGGTTCCGCACGAGACCTACATCGTCGGCGAAGAAGGCCACGGCATGGCCCATCTGGACAAGCGCGTGGAACTCTACACCCGCATCGAGGCGTTCCTCGCGAAAAATCGGTTCTTCCGGAATCTTAGTGGCTAGGATTGGGGCGTGAGGACCGGGCGGAGGTCGAGTTTGCCGCAATGAAAGAGGATTCGGATACGGTAGTTGGCGAAGCTCCGGAAGCCGCGGGCAT
>JAHFTC010000126.1 GCA_023269585.1 Opitutaceae bacterium | reverse complement strand
CTGGTTCTACTTCTGCGTCCGGTCGCGCGACGGACCCGCGGCCGCGGCGCCGCACGGCGGAGGGGCCCGGCCCGGCGACGTCACGCCGACGGCAGGCCGGAGGCCAGGAAGCGCGCGATTAGCTCCGGCGTGGTCTTCACCCCGAGCTTGCGGAAAAGGCGCACCTTGTAGGTGGATACGGTCTTGGCGCTCAAGCCGAGACGGGCCGCGATCGCCTTGTTCCGTTCCCCCTGCCCGAGCAAGGCGAAGAGCTGAATATCCCGATCGCTGAGGTCCTCGAGGGCGCTGCCGGACTCGGCGGCCGATTCGGAGCGATCGTCGAACGCCTCCTCGGCGAGCTTCTGCGCCAGGGGCATGCTGGTGACGCGGCGGCCTTGGGCGACATCGCGGATGGCCTGCAGGATGGTTGCGCCCGGTTCGTCCTTCATCAGGTATCCGAGTGCTCCGGACCGCAGGAGTCGGCGGGCGTAGATCTGCTCATCGCACACGGACAGCACCAGTGTCGGTGGCAGGGCGGCGGCGGCCTTCAGTTGGTCGATCAGCGACCAGCCGTTGCCGTCGGGCAGATTGAGGTCGAGCACCATGACGGCGGGACGCAGTTCCTGTGCGAGCCGGAGCGCGGTCTGCCAAGTGGCGGCTTCGCCGACGACTTCCAGGTCGGGCTGGGCGGCGATGGCACCGCGCAGGCCGTCGCGAGTGAGCGGATGGTCGTCGACGATGAGGACTCGCAGGGGTGCGCTCATGGGGATGGGGGAGTCGAACGATCGGCGGCGGCGACCGGGAAGGTCAACTCCACCACGGCGCCGTCGGTCTGGCCGGGCCGGAGGACGAGCGCCGCCTCGAGGAGATCGGCGCGCATCCGCATCTGGCGCAGACCGATGCCCGCGTTGAGCGTCTCCGGTGGCGGCAGCAGGCGGCCGTCGTTGGAGATGCTGACGATGGCCTGGCCGTCCTGCCGCACACAGTCGACCCACACCCGGCGGGCGGCGGCGTGGCGGGCGGCGTTGGTCACGGCTTCGCGGACGATGCGGATCAGGTGGTCGCTGGCTTCCGGCGGAAGCGCGGGGAAGGAATCGTCGAGCGTGAGTTCGCAGGTGAGGCGGAACGTCTCCTCCAAGTAGGTGAGCTGCGCCTGCAACAAATCGACGAAGGTCGCGTGCACAAGATCGGGGCGGGCGAGCAGGTGGGAAAGGCTGCGGGCGCGGCGCGCGGAGGTGCCGGCCAACGCGGCGAGGGCGCGCAACTGGTCGTGGAGCTGTGGTGGCGCCTCGGCCCGGTCGGCGAGCGTCTCGGCCTGGCGGGCCAGCCCGATCAGCTCGGGGCAGAGCGTATCATGGAGTTCGCGACCGATGCGGTCCTCCTCGTCGGCGCCGGCGCGGAGCGCGGCGGCGGTGGCCGCGCGCAGTTCGCGGGTGCGGCTGGCGAGCAGCTCCTGGAGCTGGCGCGCGGTGCGTTCGCGTTCGGCGATCTCGGCGGCGAGCTCGGCGTTGGCCCGGTGCAGGTTCGCATTGGCTTCGGAGAGCTGGCGGGTGCGTTCGCCCACCTGTTCCTCCAGAAATCGGTTACGCTCGGCCAGGTCCTGCAGGGGATAGACTTCGCCCTCGCGGGTGCCGTGGTAGGGGATGGAGATGCTGCTGTGCGCGATCTTCCACTCGGCGCCCTCCTTGCGGAAGACCAGAACGAGGCGGGCGGTCTCCCGCGAGAGCACGCTGTCCTGGATCGGCAGATGAATCCGGAAAAAACTGGTGGCGAGCGCCACCGTGTCGGACAGCGCCTGGAGGCTCACATCCTTGAGCTCGAGCCGGAGCGCCTCCTTGACCTGCGCGAAGTCGAGCCGGGTGATGGCCACCCATTCCGCGCGATCCTTGACGAGGAAGTCCCCGCCGCCGGTGAAGCCCGAGAAGTTCTCGCTGAAACGCTCCGGCAGCCGCGGGTCGCGGTTGGCATAGAACTGCAGATACTCGTCGAGCAGTTGCCGCAGGATCGGCTCGTCCGTTCCTGCGACGGGGCGAGGGGAGGGGGCCGCGGCTGATGCGGGATCGGGGACGTTCATGCGCGAGAGGGCTGATCCGGTGGTGGTCTGCCTCGTCCGGAGGCGGGGGAGCGAAGCTGGGGGTTCACGGAGCAGCAGGCCGATTTCGGCCGACGACAGAGAAGACGCGAACGGCTGGTTTTGAACAGAAGGAAACGGAGGGCGGAGAGGATCCGTGTAGGAATAATCCTACACAGGGATTTCACCCCGGCCCTTCATTGGAGAGGCGTAGCGGTCGATGGAGGGCGGCTGGCAGTGTGTCGGGGCGTGTCTTCGACACCCCCGCGGACGGCGGCGCACCAGCACTCAGCCCCCCCTTGCGGTTTCCTCCCATCTTCCCGGTTTCAACCCTTCCGTTTCATCGCCCCCAATCATGACGCATCGCACGCTCACTGCCACGTTCTCCGGGTTGCTGGTATTCTTGGGGTCGTGCGCGACGGCCGTCGGCGCGGTGCCCGATGCAGGCCAGATTTTGCGGGACCAGCCCCAGCTCCCCGAAGCCAGCGCGCCCGCTCCGCTCACGCCGCAGGAAGCGCCCTCCGCGCCTTCCCGCCAGACCGGCGGTGTCCCGGTCGACGTGCGCGCCATTCGCTTCACGGGCTACGAGGGCCTCGCGACCGAAGCCGAGCTCCAGACGGCAGTCGCCGCCTGGAACGGCCGCACCATCACCGGCGCCGAGCTGCAGGACGCCACCGCCGCTGTCACCACTTTGTTGCGCCAGAAGGGCTTCCTCCTGGCCCGCGCCTACCTGCCACGGCAGGACGTGACCGCCGGCACGGTTGAAATCGCGATCGTGCAGGCGAAGGTCGACGGCGCGGTCGGCATCCGGCGCGGGGAGGGGAGTCGCATCTCCGAAACGCGGTTGCAGTCGCTCGCCACCGCCGCGGTCGCCCCGGACCAGCCGTTGCAGGAACAGGATCTCGAACGCGCGCTCCTGCTCATCAACGATCTTCCCGGTGTCGTGGGCCGCGTGCTGCTCGAACAGGGCGGCACTCCGGGCACCACGCGCGTCTCGCTCGATGTGAGCGAGGCCGGCCTCTTCTCCGGTAGCGTGTGGGCGGACAACTTCGGCAGCCGCTACACCGGCGCCCTGCGCGGCAACGGTCTGCTCTTCCTCAACGACCCGACCGGCCGCGGCGACCAGCTCTCGTTCCTGGTCAGCGGCGCCGCGGACATGGCGCAAGGCCGCGCCACCTACAGCTCGCCGCTGGGCGTCTCCGGCCTGAAGGGCAATCTCTCCGGCTCGTGGCTCACGTATGCGATCGGTAAGGAGTTCGCCGCCCTCGATCTGGAGGGCGACGCGCTCACGCTCAACGGCTGGCTCACCTACCCGCTCGTGCTGCGGCGCGACCGCGGCGTGACCGCCAGCCTTGGTTACGAGTTCAAGGCTCTCGAAGACGAGGCCGCCGGCACTGCCACTCGCGACCGCCGACTCAGCAGTGGCTCGCTCGGGCTCAACGGTTTCTTCCGCGACGCCCTCGGCGGCGGCGGCTACACCGCGTGGTCGGTCTCGGTCACCGCAGGCAGCGTCGACCTCGATCGTGTCGCTTCCGACCGGACGCAGGACCGCGCCGGCCCGGACGCCGCGGGTGGTTTCTCCCGGCTCAATCTTTCGCTCTCCCGTCTCCAGAAACTCCCCGGGGCGTTTTCGTTTTCCGCCGCCTACTTCGGGCAGCTCGCCAGCGGCAACCTCAACTCGAGCGAGAAGCTCGGGCTCGGCGGGCCGTACGGCGTACGCGCGTATCCGGTCGGCGAAGCCTCCGGCGACGAGGGGCATCAGTTCAACTTTGAGCTGCGCCACGATCTCACCCTCGGCGCCAAGGCCGGCTCGCTGCAGTTCATCGGTTTCTTCGACACCGGGTTCATCCGCCTCAACAAGGAGCGCTGGGCCGGCGATGTGAATTCCGCGACGCGCAAGAACAGCTACCAACTCTCCGGCGCGGGCGTGGGCCTCAACTACAGCTGGGGCAACCGCCTGTCGCTGCGCGCCAGCTATGCCTGGCATCTCGGCTCCAACCCCGGCCGCTCCGTCGAAGCCAACAACGCCGACGGCCGCGACGCCTCCGGCTGCTTCTGGGTCACCGGCCAGGTCCGGTTCTGATCCGCCACCACTTTTCAAAACACTGCTGCCCCGTCTCCCATGACTTCCTCCCTTCTCCTCGCCCGCCTCGGAGTTCGCTTCCTCGGCTGCTCGATTCTCCACCTTGCGCAGAACCAGAAGGTCTGGATCGTCACCGTGATCCTCGCGCTCGGACAGGTCTCCTCCTTGGCGGCCGACATCCCCCCCAGCACCTTGCCCACCGGCGGGCAGATCACCGCGGGCACCGGCAGCATTGCGCAGAACGGCAACCTCCTGGTCGTCCAACAGGACAGCGCCAAGCTCGTCGCCAACTGGACCGGCTTCGACATTGGCAGCGCCGCCGCCGTGCAATTCCACCAACCCGGCGCCGATTCCATCGCGCTCAACCGCGTGACCGGCGGCAACCCCAGCCAGATCCTCGGCTCCCTCGATGCCAACGGCCGCGTCTTCCTGCTCAATCCCGCCGGTATCGTATTCGGAAAGACAGCCGACGTGAATGTCGGCGGCCTCGTCGCCTCCACGCTCTCGCTCGCCGAAGCCGACTTCCTTGCCGGCCGCCACACCTTCACCAACTCCGGCACCGCCGGCAGCATCGTCAACCAGGGCGCCATCACCGCCGCGCCCGGCGGCGTGGTCGCGCTCATCGCGCCCGTCGTCCGCAACGAAGGCACGCTCCGCGCTCCGGGCGGCGACGTCGCCCTCGCGGCCGGCGACCAGGTCGATGTCGACTTCGCCGGCGACGGCCGGCTGCGTATCCGCATCGATCTTTCCGCTGTCGACGCCGAGGTCGCCAACCACGGCCTCATCAAAGCCGATGGCGGCGCGGTCGTGATGTCCGCGAAGTCCGCCGCCAACCTCACGCGCGCCGTGGTCAACAACACCGGCATCGTCGAGGCCAACACCGTGGCGAACGTCAACGGCCGCATCGTGATCGACACCGATCTTCTCTCGAACACCGGGACGCTCGACGCCTCCGGTACGACCGGCGGCAGCGTCGCCGCGACGGCAGGCTACGCGCTGAATGCCGGCACGATCTCCGCGCGCGGCACCAGCGGCGCCGGCGGAACCATCCTCGTCGAGGCCGATCGCAACGTGCAGACCAGCGGCGCGCGGTTCGACGCCTCGGGCGCCACGCAGGGCGGCACCATCAGCCTTCTGGCCGGATCCGGCGAATACGACGGGCTCTTCTCTTCGGCGACGGCCGACGCTCGGGGCGCGACCGGCGGCACCATCACTCTCGCGGGCAAGCGCATCGATTTGCGCGGCGCCACACTCGACGCCTCCGGCACCGCCGCCGGCGGCAGCATCCGCGTTGGCGGCGAGTTGCACGGCGGAGCGTGGACCGATCCGATCACCGGGCGGACGCTCACGAATGCAGCGGTTACCGACGTCTCGCCCAGCAATACGCTCGAGGCCTCGGCGACCGAAGGCGACGGCACCGGCGGACGGATCATCGTCTGGTCGGACCAGCAGACCTATTTCTACGGGGCGGCCACCGCACAGGGCACGGGCAATGGCGCCGGCGGCTTCATCGAGGTGTCGGGCAAAGTTCGTCTCCAGTACGGCGGCACGGTCGATGCCTCCAGCGCCGGTGGCAAGGCCGGCACCGTGTTGTTCGACCCCAAGAACATCGTCATCGACGATAGCGCGGGCGGAAGCGGGTTGAATTATGTCGCGCTGGTGAACCCGAATCCGGGAGCAACGGGCGTCGATTTCGGAAACAATATTTTGACCCTGGCCAATGGCTACATGGTGGTCACCGCCCCCCGGGCGACAGTGGCTACCGTCAGCGGTGCCGGCGCAGCCTACCTCTTCCAAGCGGACGGCACCTTGGTGAGCTCCCTGACTGGTAGCCACGTGGACGACAATGTCGGCTACGACTACACGAACTACCTCGGAGGAGTCACTGAGCTGACGAACGGAAACTACGTCATCGCCAGTCCCGCATGGGATGGCACCAAGGGCGCGGTCACCTGGGGCAGCGCCACCGCCGGAGTTTCCGGAATCGTCTCCTCCGCCAACAGCCTGGTCGGCACCCAGACGGGCGACATGCTCGGATCGGCGGGTTGGACGGGGGCCTTCGCGTTGACCAACGGCAACTATGTGGTGGCTAGTCCGTATTGGGCCAACGGTGGCACAGCAGCGGTCGGCGCCGCCACCTGGGTCGATGGCACCAACGGCCACACCGCCAACAACACCAACACCATTTCGGCCGCCAATAGCCTGATCGGCACCACGCTCAACGACAACGTCGGCATGAATGGCGTGACCGTGCTGACCAACGGCAACTACGCCGTGCTGAGCCCGAACTGGGACAACGGCGGCGCCGCCAACGCCGGTGCGGTCACTTGGGGCAACGGAACGACCGGGGTGGCCGGTTCGATCTCGATCGCCAACAGTCTGGTGGGCTTGAGCGCCAATGATCAGGTCGGGTTCAGCGCCGGACTCAGCGGCACCACCGCACTGACCAACGGAAATTATGTGACGTCCACGCCGTACTGGCACGTTGGGGCCGACTCGATCGGCGCGGCCACCTGGGTGGACGGTAGCACCGGGCTGACGATGAACGGGGTGAATTCCGTCTCCTCCGCCAACAGCCTCGTCGGCAGTCACAATGGCGACAGCATCGGCATGAATAACAGCGACTCGATCGTCGCGCTCACCAACGGGAACTACGTCGTCTCGAGCCGGTACTGGAGCAACGGAATCCTCACGAATGCCGGAGCGGTTTCGTGGGGCAACGGCGCTACCGGCACCGCCGGGGTGATCTCGGCGGCCAACAGCTTGGTCGGCACCAAAACCGGCGACGACGTGGGCGGCGGCGGCGCGGTCGCGCTCACCAACGGAAACTTCGTGGCGTTGAGCCCCTATTGGAACAACGGCACCGCCAGGGTCGGCGCCGCCACCTGGGGAGATGGAACCAATGGGACTTTCGGCGCGGTGACTACGGCCAACAGCGTGACGGGGAGCGCGAACCAGAATCGGGTCGGCGAGCGCGCCATCGCGCTGGCCAACGGCAACTACGTTTTGGGCACCTCCCAGTGGAATTCCGGCCGCGGCGCGGCCACTTGGGTCGACGGTACCAACGGACACACCTCCGACGGCACCTATTCGATTTCGGCCACCAACAGTCTGGTGGGTTCCACCGCCGGCAGTTGGGACGGAGGCTACCAAAGTTACATGGGCGGCGATCACGTTGGTGAGTCGATCCTCTCCCTTAGCAACGGGAACTATGTCGTCGCCAGTTCGAGCTGGAACTCCGGAGCGGGGGCCGTGACGTGGGGAATCGGCGCCACTGCCGGTACACGCCTGGTCGGTGTTGTGAGCTCGGCCAACAGCCTGGTGGGGACGGTGCAGGGAACCTACGTCTTGCCCTCAGGTTACGACGCCGGCGACAAAGTCGGCTCCACGGTCGTGGCGTTGACGAACGGGAACTTTGTGATCGGCAGCAATCGCTGGTCCAACGGCGGCACCGCGGAAGTGGGCGCAGTTACCTGGGTGGACGGAACCGCCGGCGTCACCGGCAACATCTCCGCGGTTAATAGTCTGCTTGGTTCGACAGTGGGCGATCGGATCTCCAGCGGCGGTATCGTCGCGCTCGACAACGGGAACTATGTCGTCGGGAGTCCGCTCTGGAACAACGGTGCAACGGCGGACGTGGGAGCGGCGACCTGGCTCGACGGAACCGCCGCGATCACCGGATCCATCACCGCGTCCAACAGCCTAGTCGGCGGCTCCGCCGGGCTGAAGATCGGCTACAATCCGATCGCGGGCAGCGGCGACGCATTCGGTTTGAGCGAGGGCGCGACCTACAGCGGGGTCGGCATCTACCTTGCGTCCAACAGCCCGTCCTACAGCGGCGGTTACACCTTTGCCGACAACCCGGCGGACTTGGCCACGCTGACCTCCAGCCAGCTTACCGGTGTCCTGAATACAGGATCCAATCTCGTCCTTCAGGCCAACAACGATATTACCGTGACCAGCGCTGTCACTGTGAACAACGCCGGCGGCAACGGCGGCGCGCTCACGCTGCAGGCCGGCCGCAGCATTGTGCTCAACAACAGCATCACCACCGACAATGGCGCGCTCACCCTCGTGGCCAACGAGACGACGGCGGCCGGGGTGGTCGACGCTCAACGTGATGCCGGCGCGGCCGTGATCACCATGGCCGGTGGCACCAGCATCAATGCCGGCAGCGGCGCAGTCTCCATCACACTCAAGGACGGCGACGGGAAGATCAACACAACCAGTGGCGACATCACTCTGAAGGGCATCACCGCCGGCTCGCTGAGCGTGACCAACAGCGGCCCGACCGCCGGCAGCGACATCATCGCCGACGGAGCCGTGGTTGCACCCGGAGCCATCACCTTCACAACAGCGAACGCCTTCACCCAGAACGCGGCGGCCACGATCACCGGCGGAGCCGGAACCATCACGTTCATGGCCGACTCGATCGCCCTCAACGGCGCGGCGAATTCGATCAGCGGCAGCGGAACTATGCGTCTCTTTCCCCGAACGGGCTCCCGCCCGATCGTGATCGGTGCAGCCGGCACAGCCAGCGACTTCGCCCTTGATGCCACCGAACTCGCGACCCTCCAGGACGGGTTTGGTATGGTCCAGTTCGGCGATAATGGGCAAACGGGCGGCATCACCCTGAGCGGGGTGCTTTCCTTCAACGACTATGTGGAGTTGCTCAACTCCGGCGTCGGCGGCGCGATCACGCTCGCTGCCTCGGCTGACGTGAACACCAACGGGAATCCCATTTCCTTCCAAGCCGGGAGCGGGGACAACGGCCGGTTTACCCAGGCCAATGGGGCCACGATCACCAACGGCAGCGGAGGCCTCTATGTCCGCGCCGACTCGGTCGCTCTGGATGGCGACGCCAATTCCATCAGTGGCTCGAACGACTTCCAGATCTCCCTAAAAACCCCAACTCGCCCGGTGGTTCTTGGCGCGGCTGGCGGCGCTGGCGATCTGGCACTCGATGCCGCCGAAATCGCAACTTTGGCCGATGGGTTTTCGCTTCTCAGCATTGGGCATGGAGCGACCACCGGGGGAGTGACCTTCAGCAGCGGCGTCACGTTTAATGATACCCTGTCTACCTATCAGAACGCAGGCGGCCAGTTCACCGTCAATGGCACACCCACGGTGTCCGGATCACTCAACTTTGTAGGTGCTGCCCCTGTCGCCCTCAATGTCTCGGTGTCCGCCTCCACTGGTGTCACCTTCGGGGGCGCAGTCACCGTCGGCGCCGACAACCTGACCGTCGATGGCAACACTGGCACTGCGACCTTCAGCAGCACCGTGGCGCATGGCGCCAATAACTTCACCGTCACGGCCAACGATGTCGCGCTCTTGGGCAATTGGACCGGCCCCGGTTCGCGTGTCCTGCAACCAACGACGACCAGCCAGACCATCGGCCTGGCGGGTGCAACGGGCACCTTTGCCCTCAGCACCACCGAACTCGGCTACCTCTCCAACGACTCGCCTGCCTCGGTGACCATCGGCCGCTCCGGCGGCACCGGCGCGATTACCGGCGGTGCCTTCTCCTTTAACGACCCGATCAATCTGCGTGGCGGAACGATCACCCAGACTGGCGACTGGACGCTTGGCAGCACCGCCTCCTTCGCCGCCAGTGCTGGAAACAGCATTACTCTGGCGCAGGCCGGCAACGACTTCGGCGGCGTCGTCACCGTGGTCTCCGGCAACCAGGTGAGCCTGCGTGACGCCAACGCCCTCGTCCTCGGCACCGGGTCCGTGAGTGGCAACCTGACCCTCGAAACCGGCGGCGCGCTCACGCAGACCGGCGATCTCGCCGTGACTGGCACCACCTCGATCACGGCCGGAGCCAACGACATCACGTTGAGTCGAGTCGGCAACGACTTCGACGGCACCGTATCCATCGTTTCCGGCAAGATCGTCGCCTTGCGCGACGCCACCGCGCTGTCCCTCGGCGCAGTGACCGCGACTGGCACTGTCGATGTCGCCACGTTGACCGGCGATCTCACGCTCTCCGGCGCCGTCGCTACGACCGACACCTCCGCCGACGCGATCAAACTCAACGCCGGCCGGAGCACTGCGGCCGGCACCGCCACCGGAGGCAACATCCTCGTCAGCGGCGGCAGCGTGAGCACCGGCGCGGGCGGCTTCGCCACCCTCTACTCTGGCAGCATCAGCGGCAGCACCGGACTGACCGCGTTGGTCGTCTCCGGCAGCGGCCGCTTCCGCTACAACAGCGACGAGTCCACGACGAACTATTCAACCGCCCTGACCTCCGGCCTCAACGCCATCTACCGCGAACAGCCGCTGCTCTCCGTTGCCCCCGGCAGCGAGAGTATCACGTATGGCGATGCGCTGCCGACCTTCACCGCCACCTATGGCGCCTACGTAAATGGCGATGCCTCCCCCGGCACGGTCACCGGCACCGCCACCTGGACGATCGGCGGCGCCAGTTCCACCGCCGGCTATCTCGTCGCCGGAAACCATGACGTCAGCTACAACAACGGTCTGACCGGCAGCAGCCTCGGTTACGGTTTCGTCGACAACGCCGCGAGTCTCAACGAGCTGGCGATCGCCCAGAAGTCGCTCGCCGTCACCGGTCTCACGACCGCCAATCGCACCTACAACGCGACGAATGTCGCCACCCTCGGCGGCACCGCGGCGATCACCGCGCTCGGCTCCGACGTCGTCACCCTCGGCGGCGCCGCCACCGGCACCTTCGCCGACAAGAACTTCGGCACCGGAAAAGCGGTGACCGTAGTGGGCAACACCATCAGCGGCACGGATGCGACCAACTACACCCTGGTGCAGCAGACCGGCCTGACCGCCGACATCGGCAAGGCCACACTCACCGTCGGCTACACGGGCGTGAACCGAGTCTACGATGCGACCACCGGTGCCACCGTCACCACCACCGACGACCGCCTCGGCTCCGACGTGCTCACGATCAACCGCACCGCGGCTTTCAACACGAAGGACGTCGCCAACGGCAAAACTGTGAATGTGACCGGCGTCTCGCTCACCGGCACCGACGCCGGCAACTACACCGTTGCCGCCACCGGTTCGACCACGGCGAACATCACTCCGGCCATGCTGACCATCGGCTACACCGGCGTGAACCGGG
>JAHFTC010000125.1 GCA_023269585.1 Opitutaceae bacterium | reverse complement strand
CCGCCATCGCGGCGCGTTTCCGGCCGCTCGCCTACGAACGGTACAATCCCGTGGCGCCCGGCGTGACCGTGCGGCCGTACGAGGCCGGACACACCCTCGGCTCGGCCAGCCTGGAGCTGCGCTGCGCGGAGGGAGGGAAGGCACGTACGGTCGTGTTCTCGGGCGATCTCGGGCCGCGCAACGCCCCGATCCTGCGCGACGCGGCGTGCATCGCGGCGAAGGCCGATCTGGTGTTTCTGGAATCCACCTACGGCGACCGCGACCATCGCTCGTTGGCGGACACCGTGAAGGAGTTCCGCGAGCTCGTCGTCCATGCGGCGCAGCATGGCGGCAAGATCCTCGTGCCGACGTTCGCGGTCGGTCGCGCGCAGCAGATCCTCTATCATCTCTCCGAGCTGTTCGAGTCGGGCGTGGTGAAGCCGTTCCCGGTCTTCCTGGACAGTCCGATGGCGATCGAGGCCACGCGGCTGTACGGCAAGCATCCGGAGCTCTTCGACGACGACATGAAGCGACGGGCGCAGCCCAGCCGTTTCCTGAAACATCTCGAGTCGGTGCGCACGACGGTGTCCGCGCAGCAATCGCAGTCGCTCAATGCCCTTGCCGGTCCCTGCCTGATCCTCGCCGGCGCCGGCATGTGCAACGCCGGGCGGATCGTCCACCACCTGCGCCACAACCTCGGCAATCCCGGTACGGTTGTGCTCATCGTCGGCTACCAGTCCCCCGCTTCGCTCGGCCGCCGGTTGCTCGAGGGGGCGCGCACGGTCCAGATCTTCGGCGACCGCATTCGCGTACAGGCGACGGTGCGCGGTCTGGGCGGCTTCAGCGCGCACGCGGGCCAGACGGATCTGCTGGAGTGGCTGGGCTGCCTCGCGCCGCACCAGCCGCGGGTCGTGCTGACGCACGGTGAGGACGAGAAGGGGCGGGGGCCGTTGGCCGCGAAGATCGCGGAGCGCTTCAAACTGCAGGTTGCGCGACCACAATTCGGTGACGTGATCCGGTTGTGAACGAAGGGCGTGCCGATTCTTGCCAGTCGCCGAACCGGCCGGCATGGTCGCGGTGATGAGCGCGATTCGCCCCGTTTCCCTGTTGTTCCGGCTGCTGTGCGGCGCGGTGTTGGCGGCCGGTGGGCTGCAGGCGCAGAACGCGGCGCTCGCGCCGGCCCCGCTGGTGGTGTCGATCGATTTGGCGGGGCAGGGCTCGGGCGAACTGGTGTTGGAGCTCAGCTCCGCCCAGCACGCGGCGGAGCTCGGATTCTTGACGGCCGCGCGGGAGAGTTTCCTGCGCGTGCTCGCCCGGGGCGATCTGGCGGCGACGGTGCGCAGCCGGGCGGCGCTCGGCCTGGCCATGGTCGAGCTGGCGGCCGGGCGCACGGATGAGGCGGAGGCGGCGTTGGGTCGGGGCGCCGACCTGCTCGCGGCGCAGACCCGCCTACGGCGCGCGTTGATCGCCTTGCAGCGTCACGATGGGGTGGGGGCGACGCCGTTGGTGGAGGGATTGCGCCCCGAGGACGTCCCGGCCGACGAGGCCGTCTGGGTGCATGTCGCCCAGGCCATGCTGGCCGAGTCGCGCGGGCAGTACGACCGGGCGCAGGTGGCCTACGGGCAG
Source organism: Opitutaceae bacterium (assembly GCA_023269585.1). Taxonomy (GTDB): domain Bacteria; phylum Verrucomicrobiota; class Verrucomicrobiia; order Opitutales; family Opitutaceae; genus CAJCBL01. The sequence goes on along the minus strand of JAHFTC010000125.1, from coordinate 9,635 downwards.
GCGGAGGCGCGGGCGGTTTCGGAGATGGCGCGGGCGCAGATGCTGCTGGCCCGGGAGCGGGCGCAGTTGCTTTACGGGCAGGCCACGCCGGAGCAGGTGCAGGTGCTGCAACGCCAGATCGACCAGTTTGTCGGCCGGCCGGTGGGTTTCACCGCGGCGGGGCAGCAGGCCGTTGTACTCGATCAACTTGGACGCAAGAGCGAGGCCCAGGCGGTGCTGCAACGGCAGCTGGCGCTCGTGCCGACGACGGAGCGTGAGGCGGGCGACCGGTTGCGGCTCCTGCTGGCCCTGATCTCGGGGCCGGACAGCATCGTGGGGATGAACGCCCTGCGGCAGTTGTTCGCGGGCGCGGTGCAGCCGGAGATGCAGCGCATCGCCCTGCAGCTTCTGGCCGGGGCGGCGAAGAACGACGAAGGCTGGGCCTCCTTCCGGCGCGAGCTCGACGCGCAGATCGCGCTCCAGCCGGCGTCGCGCATCCTCGACGATCTGCTGCTCTACCGGGCGCGGTTGGCGCTGGCGCAGCAGGAATATGAACGGGCGGAGGCCGACGCGCGATCGCTGCTCGCCAACTTCCCCGGTTCGCCCGGCCGCGTGCCGGCGTTGAACGTGATCGTGGCGGTTGCCTGGGAGCTGCGTCGTTACCGCACGGCGACCGAGGCGATCACGCAATTGCAGGCGGAACTCGGACAGGACCCGCGCCGCGGGGTCTTTGCGGTCCTGCTGGCGGAGTCCTATTTCCGGGCGACCGACTACCGCAACGCCGCCGGGGCCTATGCGCTCGCCCTGCTCGAGCGGACGCTGCCGGAAGCGATCACGCGGGGAACACTCATGTACCAGCAGGTGCTGGCGTTGCTGCGGTCCGACCAGGAGGCGCAGCTGGAGGAGGCCGTGCAGACGCTGGACCGGCTGGCGGCGGAGCCGGACTTCGACCCGGTGAACCGCTGGCAGGCGGAATGGAACCTGGTGAAGACGATGCAGGTGCGCGGCATCACGGCCCGGGCCTACGAGCGGCTCAACCGTCTCCTGATGGCGGACACGTTCGCCGCCGCCGCGCCCGAGTTGAAGCTGCGCATGGCCTGGTTGCAGGCCAAGCTGTCGCTGGATGCGGGCCGGCCGGCGGACACGCTCGGGCTCGTGGACCGGCTGCTGGCGGGCCCGGCGGCGGAGACCAACGCAGCGGTCCCGGCGGCGCTGCGGCAGGAGGCGGCGGGCACGGCCCGGCTGGTCCGGGCGCAGGCGCTGCTGGCGCTCGGGCGCGAGGGCGACGGCATGGCCGAGCTGGAGGCGTTGCGCCGGACCTTCCCGGCGACCGATCCGGCCGTGTATTCATTCATCATCCAGGCGAAGTACCTGGCGGACCGCGGGCAGACGGTGGAGGCGCAGCAGATCCTGATCGAGCTGGCCGAGCAGTATGAGAACAGCCCTTACGCCGCGTACGCCCTGTACGAGGCGGCGGGCAACGCCGAACGTCGCGGCGAGGACCGCCATTTCGAGGAGGCGTTCCGCATCCTGCACGATCTGGTCGAGCGTTTCCCGCGCAACGAGCTCGTCTTCTATGCGCAGCTCAAGCAGGGCGATCTGTTGCGCAAGCTCGACCAGCTCGGGCCGGCGCAGGTCCTGTACGAATCGATGCTCAACCGTTTCGGGGCCCATCGCGATGCGCCGCTGGCCGTGCTGGCGCTGGCCGACACGCTCTTTGCGCAGGTGACGACGGACTCCTCGCGGCTCGGCAGCGCGTTGGCGCACTACGAACGGCTGTTCGACCTGCCCAGTGCCCCCGGGGAGGTGCGCATCGAGGCCGGCTTCAAGGAGGGCTACGCGCTGGCGATGCGCGGCAACAGTCCGGAGGCGCGGCGCGCGCTCTGGCTGGTGGTCGACCGGTTTCTGCTCGGCGAGGCCGGGCGGGCGACGATCGGGGAGAAGGGACGGTATTGGCTGGGCCGTACGCTGCTGGTCTATGCGGACCTGTGCGAGAAGGCGAAGACGCCGCAGGAGGCGCGGGAAGCCTATGAACTTGTTCTGCGCAGCGGGGTCTGGGGCGAGAACACCGCCAAGGCCGCGCTCGCGCGCCTCGACACGGGCGGGCAATGACGGCCCGGCCCGCTTTCGCCGTTTGCCTTTCCCGACGGCTCCCACCTAGCCTCGCGCACCTCCCATGAGTTTCCTCGACCTCAATCTTCTCGGCCAGGGCGGCCCCGTGATGTGGGTCCTCCTCGGGCTGGGCGTGGTCGCGGTGGTTGTCTTCGCCGAGCGCGCGCTGTTTCTGCACCGCGGCCAGATCCGCTCCACGGCATTCCTCACCGGGATCAAGAACATCCTCGGGAAGCGCCGCCTGATGGAGGCGATCACCGTGTGCGAGGAGACGCCGGGGCCGGTGGCCGTGGTGGTGAAGGCGGCGTTGCTGCACCATGAGGCCGAGGAGTCGAAGCTCCGGCTGGCGGTGCAGGAGGCGGCGTTGGTCGAACTGCCGATCCTCGAGCGCCGCATGGGCGCCTTGGCGGCGATTGCGCAGGTGGCACCGCTGCTCGGCCTGCTCGGCACGGTCCTGGGCATGCTGCGCGCCTTCCACGCCTTCACCCAGGGCGGCAACTACGCCACCCCGTCCGCCTTGGCGGGGGGGATGTGGGAGGCGCTGCTGGCGACCGCGCTCGGTCTGGCCATCGCCGTACCCGCGCATCTCGCACACCATTTCCTCCGCGGGCGGGTGCGGGTGCTGGTGCACGACATGGAATGGGCGGCCAACGAGATCATGCGGTTCGTGTTGCACGACCTGCGCGCCGATCCGGTCGTGGCGGCGACGGCCGCTTCGGAGCCCGCCGCGAAGGGGAAGGCCTGACGGTGATCACGCAGCCCTTCGAGTTCGAGAAACACCTGCGGCCGCCGCCGCGCAGCTTCGACGTGTTCTTCTATGTCAATGTGGGCGTGTTGGCGCTGTTCCTGACGCTGTTCACGTCGAAGTTCGTACTCGCGCCGGGACCGCGGTTTGAGTTGCCGGTCGTGCCGAACCCCCTCGAGACCGCCCAGGTGGCGGATCTGGTCGTGAACCTCCAGCGCGACAACCTCATCCTGTTCGAGGGCGGACGGTATTCGATGGATGGTTTCAAGCAGCGGTTGGGCGAGGTCGTTGCCGCCAAGGGGGCGACGCGGCTCCTCCTGCGGGTGGACAAGCAGACCTCAGCGCAGGCGCTGGTGACCTTCACTTCCGTGGCCACCGCGGCCGGTTGCGACGTGCAGATCGCGGCGGAGGCGCCGGCGGCGGGGAACTGACCGCACTCCACCATGGCCGGGCGGAAACCACGACACTGGGCGCAATGGATCTGGCTGGCCGCCGGGGCCGCCCTGGCCGCCCGCATCGCCTTTATCTTCTGGGGACACGAGGAGCCCGCGGTGGTTTCGCCCGCCGCCCGGCACCGGCCCCGCGTGACGGTCACCGCCGCGAGCGGCACCGCGGGCGGCCCGTTGATGCGCGAGCAGATCGAATTGCTCGACCAGCAGCCGCTGTCGATGCCGACACGGTGGAACGCGGGGGTGCAACCTTTGCCTGCCGACCTGCGTCGCCAGCCGGGCGAGTTGTTCGATGTGTACGACGCGCGTCTGGCCTTTGCGGCCGAGCGCCTTGAACCGGTGTTTGGGCCGAAGGGTGGGGCGCCGGCCGACGGGCGTGGCGGCCTGCGGGCGATCGGGCCGATGGCGGGAGGCTGGGCTGGCCTGGCGCGGCTGGACCGGCCCCTGGCTCGACTGGACGAACGCGCTGCGGCCATCGAGGTCCGGGGCTACTCGGGCGACACGGACGCGGTGGTGCTGCGGATTTCGCTCACCGGTCTTCCGCCCGCAGTGCGCCAGCACGATTGGGCCCCGCTGGAGTTCTCGGTGGCGGTCGAACGCGGTGGGCTGGTGGGGATCCCGAATCTGGCGATCGGCTCCGGTGTGGAGGAGGTCGACGCGTTTTTCGGTGGTTTTTTGGCGCGCGACTTTCACTTGGGCGAACGCGTGCCGCCCGGGTTTTACCGGGTGATTGTCGTGCAGTGATCGCGTTCGCAGAAATTTTCGAAAAAGCAGTTGACGGTCGAAAAGCCGCTTACCAAAGTCCGCCCTCTTTTTCGGTTTTGGTCTTTTGTCCTGTCCGCCCTTGTAGCTCAGTTGGTAGAGCACGCCCTTGGTAAGGGCGAGGTCACCGGTTCAAGTCTGGTCAAGGGCTCCAGGCCAATCGTCGGCAGGCTCCCGACGTTAAAACGGGGCCGCCTTCCAAATCCCTGCACTTCTCAACTAACTCACCGTCCTCATGGCTAAAGGTACATTCGAACGCAAGAAACCGCACGTGAACGTCGGCACGATTGGCCACGTTGACCACGGTAAAACCACTCTCACTACCTCCATCCTCGCCGTGCAGGCGAAGAAGGGTCTCGCCGAGCTTAAGTCCTACGCGGACATCGCCAAGGGCGGCACCGTGCGCGATGCCTCCAAGATCGTCACGATCGCGGTGGCCCACGTCGAGTACGAGTCCGACAAGCGCCACTATGCGCACGTCGACTGCCCCGGACACGCGGACTTCGTCAAGAACATGATCACCGGCGCGGCCCAGATGGACGGCGCCATCCTCGTGGTCTCCGCGGCCGACGGCCCGATGCCCCAGACCCGTGAGCACATCCTCCTCGCCCGCCAGGTCGGCGTGCCGAAGATCGTCGTCTTCCTCAACAAGGTCGACCTGATCGACGACAGCGAGCTCCTCGACCTCGTCGAGATGGAAATCCGCGAGCTGCTCAGCAAGTACCAGTTCGACGGCGACAACGCCAAGATCATCCGCGGTTCCGCCACGGCGGCACTCGAGGGCAAGCCGGAAGGCCTCCAGGCCATCCAGAACCTCATGGAAGCCATCGACTCCGAGATTCCGGAGCCGGCCCGTGAGACCGACAAGCCCTTCCTGATGTCCGTCGAAGACGTCTTCTCGATCACGGGCCGCGGCACCGTGGCCACGGGTCGTATCGAGCGCGGCATCGTCAAGATCACCGAGAGCGTCGAGATCGTCGGTCTGCGCGACACCGTCACCACGGTCGTCACCGGCATCGAAATGTTCCGCAAGCTGCTCGACCAGGGTCAGGCCGGCGACAACGTCGGTATCCTGCTCCGCGGCATCGACAAGGACGGCATCGAGCGCGGTCAGGTCATCGCCGCTCCGAAGAGCGTGACCCCGCACAAGAAGGCCAAGGCCGAGATCCTGGTCCTCACCAAGGACGAGGGTGGCCGCCACACGCCGTTCTTCGACGGCTATCGCCCACAGTTCTACTTCCGCACGACCGACGTGACCGGCTCGATCATCCTCCCGAAGGGTGTCGAGATGATCATGCCCGGTGACAACACCAACATCGATATCGAGCTGCTCACCCCGATCGCCATGGAGAAGTTCCAACGCTTCGCCATCCGTGAAGGTGGCCGCACCATCGGTGCCGGTCGTATCACCGAGATCACCGAGTAACGATCCAACTTAACGGTTTCCCGCGTACGCCGAGGTCTCGCAGTGGGGCCTCGGCTGTACTGTCTCAAGAAACCTTTTTCCACAGGGCAGTAGCTCAATTGGTAGAGTAGCGGTCTCCAAAACCGTTGGTTGGGGGTTCGATTCCCTCCTGCCCTGCCACCTTTGTTCATGAAAAACCCGTTCAGCAGCGTCCGCGTCTTCACCGGCGAAATGATCGCCGAGCTAAGGAAGGCCTCGTGGCCGACTTTTCAGGAACTGCGCGAGTCCACGCTGCTGGTGATCGTGGCCGCGGTGCTCATGGGCCTTTTCACGAGCCTTTCCGACTTCTCCCTCTATCAGGTTGTCGATCTGTTCACCTCTTGGGTGAGCTAAGCACCACGCCCCATGCCCGCCGATAAGACCGTCCCCGCAGGAACCCAGTGGTTCGCCGTGCACACGCTCTCCGGTCAGGAGGGCAAGGTGAAGCGCTACCTCGAGAAGTTCGCTCCCATTGAGGAGCTTTCCGAAAATCTCTTCGAGGTTCTGCTCCCGACCGAGCAGGTCTCGGAGGTCAAGCGCGGCAAGAAGACCAGCCAGGAGCGTAAGCTCATCCCCGGCTATGTCTTCGTGCAGATGAAGCTCTACGACGAAAACGGCAAGGTGATGAACAAGCCGTGGTACTTCGTCCGTGAGGCTCCCGGCGTGATCGGGTTTGTCGGCGGTGACCGCCCGGCGCCGCTCCGCCCGGCCGAGATCGAGGATATCCGCACCCGCGTCGAGGCCGCCTCCGGCAAAGAAGTGCCGAAGGTCAGCTACGAAGTGGGCGAAGAGGTCAAGATCAACGACGGTCCGTTCCTCAACCTCACCGGCCGCATCGACGAGATCGATCCCGAGCGCGGCAAGCTCAAGATTTCCGTTTCCATCTTCGGCCGGTTCACCCCGGTCGAGCTCGAATACTGGCAGGTCGAACGCGCCGCCAGCTAACCTGTCACCACCCGCTAACCGCTTTTTCCCATGGCCAAGAAAGTTCAGGGCATCATCCGTCTCCAACTGCCTGCCGGCGCCGCCAATCCCGCGCCCCCGGTCGGTCCCGCGCTCGGCGCCCAGGGCGTCAACATCATGGCGTTCTGCAAGGACTTCAATGCGAAGACCAAGGACCAGAACGGCTTGATCCTGCCCGTCGTCATCACGGTCTACAGCGACAAGTCCTTCACCTACATCCTCAAGTCGCCGCCGGCCTCCGTCCTGCTCAAGAAGGCCTGCAATATCGCCTCCGGTTCCGGCCGGCCGAACAAGGAAAAGGTCGGCAAGGTCACCAAGAAGCAGCTGCTCGAGATCGCCAAGATGAAGAAGGCCGATCTTAACGCCACCAGCGACGAGGCCATGATCAAGGTCATTGCCGGCACGGCCCGCAGCATGGGCATCGACGTCGCCGACTAAGTTTCGTTCGTCATATCAACCGCGGGAGTCTCGCAGCGCGGGACGCACGTACCGCAAAACCACCCAACATGGCCAAGCAAAGCAAACGGTTCCGCAACGCGCTGAAGGTTGCGGACCTCACGAAGGAATATCTCCTGAAGGACGCGGTCGAGGTTCTCTCCCGCTTCCCGAAGACCAAGTTCGACGAGACCGTCGAGCTCGCGTTCCGCCTCGGCGTCGATCCGACCCAGGGCGACCAGATGGTGCGCGGCACCACCCCCCTGCCCAACGGCAGCGGCAAGAAGGTGCGCGTCCTCGTCTTCACCGACGATGCCCCCGCGGCTCTCGCCGCCGGTGCCGATGTCGCCGGCCTCAAGGACATCCTCGCCAAGATCAATGAAGGCTGGATGGAGTTCGATATCGCCGTCGCCACCACCGCCGCGATGAAAGAAGTCCGCACTGCCGCCCGCGTCCTCGGTCCGAAGGGCCTCATGCCCAACCCGAAGTCCGGCACCGTCACCGACAACATCGCCCAGGCGATCAAGGAAGTGAAGGCCGGTCGCGTTGAGTTCAAGATGGACAAGGCTGCCAACCTCGGGATTCCGATCGGCAAGCGCTCGTTCACGACCGCGCAGATTCTTGAGAACGCCGAAGCGGTGCTCGCCGCCGTCGGCAAGTCGAAGCCGGCCTCGCTCAAAGGTCGCTTCATCCTCGGAGCCACGCTCTCGGCCACGATGAGCCCTGGCATCGCCCTCGCCACCAGCGAATACTCCAAGTTCTAACGCCGCCACGCCATGCGTTCCGAGAAAAAGTATCTCATTGAGGAAGTCGCCCGTCATCTGAAGAAGTCGGACTACCTTCTCATCACCAATTACCAAAAGGTCACCGTGGCGGACGTCGCGGCCCTTCGCGCGAAGCTCGCCCCCGAACAGGCCGAGTTCCACGTCGTCAAGAACAGCTCCCTGCGCGTCGCTGCGAAGGAGGCTGGTCTCCCCGGTTTCGACAACCTGCTCTCCGGCCAGACGGCGATCATCGTCGGCGGACGCAACGCCTCCGGCGCGGCGAAGGTCGTGAAGAAGTTCTTCGACGACAAGCAGAAGCTCGAGATCAAGGGCGGCATCGTCGGCGGCAAGCTCTTCAGCCCGGCCCAGGTCGTGCAGCTCTCCGAGTTGCCCCCGATCGAGGTGCTCCGCGCCCAGTTGCTCAGCCTCCTCAACACCCCGGCGACGAGCCTCGTGCGCGTCATCAACGGTGTGCCGCAGTCCCTCGTCAACGTCCTTCAGGCCAAGGTGCGCGCCGCCGCCTAAGTGGCGCGTTCGCAACCGCAAACCTTCAACCCATTTTCCCGCAGGCCGCCCTCGGCTTGCGGGATCGCAACCGCAACCGTCAACTGCAAGTAGGCTAGGGGATACGTCTCTTAAATGCCCGGCACCAACCGCTTGGGCGCTAGCCGCTTCTCTGATACCATGTCCACCATCACCAAAGACCAAGTCATCGAGTGGCTTTCGAGCCAGTCCGTTATCGAGATCGCCGCCCTTGTGAAGGATCTCGAGACGAAGTGGGGCGTTTCCGCCGCCGCTCCCGTCGCTGCCGCTGCCGCTCCGGCCGCCGCTGCCGCCGCCGCTCCCGCCGAGGAGAAGACCGAGTTCAACGTCATGCTCGTTGAGGCTGGCGCCAACAAGATCGGCGTCATCAAGGAAGTCCGCGCCATCACCGGCCTGGGCCTCAAGGAAGCCAAGGACCTCGTCGAGGGCGCTCCGAAGGCCGTCAAGGAAGGTGCCTCCAAGGCCGACGCCGAAGAGATCAAGAAGAAGCTCGAGGCCGCCGGCGCCAAGGTCGAACTCAAGTAAGTTGCGGGACTTCATTTCCTACAACGTATCTGCCAACGGACAGGTCGGGTTTTTCCCGGCCTGTCCTTCGGCGTTTCTAAAAACTCCGTTCTCTCACGCCTGCGCATCCCGCCCGGGTGCGCAGCCGTGAGGGCTCGGCGACAAACACGCCAGCTCGTTATCTAACACTCGGGAATCCTTATGGCCGCCACTCAAGAACGCCAAAATTTCGGCAAGCTCCGCGAAGTCATCCAGCCGCCGAATCTCATCGAGATTCAGATCAACTCCTATCTGGAGTATCTGCAGAAAGAGGTGCCGCAGAGCCAACGCAAGCCGTACGGCCTCGAGGCCGTCTTCCGCGAAGTCTTCCCGATCACGTCCTACGACGAGCGCCTCGTTCTCGAGTACGTTTCCTACACGATCGGTGATCCCAAGAACACCGAGATCGAGTGCCTCCGCGAGGGCATCACCTACTCGGTGCCGCTCTACGTGAAGCTCCGCCTCCGCGAGGAGGACTACATCAAGGACGAGGAGATCTACATGGGCGAGATCCCGATGGTGACCGAGCGCGGCTCCTTCATCATCAACGGCGCCGAGCGCGTCGTCGTCTCCCAGCTCCATCGTTCGCCCGGCCTCTGCTTCGAGGTCGCCACGCACCCGAACGGCAAGCTCCTCCACTCGTTCCGCATCATCCCCGATCGCGGCACTTGGCTCGAGGTCCAGTTCGACAACAACGACCTCCTCTACGTCTATCTCGATCGCCGCCGTCGTCGCCGGAAGTTCCTCATCACGACGCTGCTCCGCGCCATTGGCTACTCGAGCGACATCGACATCCTCAATCTCTTCTACGAGATCAAGGACCTCAAGGTTTCCAAGGCGCTCGACATCGAGAACGTCTCCACCCTCGTCCTCGTCGAGGACGTCATCGACGCGCA
>JAHFTC010000028.1 GCA_023269585.1 Opitutaceae bacterium | reverse complement strand
AAGGTTGCCCTGCTGGCGGTGTTGCTGGCGGCGGGGCTCGGCGGCGGCGCGTGGTGGCTCTGGGGCCGGGCCGGCAGCGGCGGGGGCGGCGGGAGCGCGCGCCCGATGAGCGCCGAGGTCCGCTTCAGAGGCTTCGCCCTCGGGGACCAGGTCGTGATTCCCGACGGCCAGTCGATCCTCGTCACCCCGATCAACGTCGACGGCACCGCGCGCACCCTTCCGACGACCCGGCGCGTCCGGATCCAGGCGCTGCGCGAGGGCGCGGTGCTCTTCGACCGGGAGTTCGACTTTGCGAAGGAGGAGCAGCGGGTGGTGGATCTGGGCGCGGTCACGGGCCGGGTGCAGGCGCCCGCGGCCGACCGCGGGGCGGCCGTGGGACCGGTGGCGGCGCCGCCCCCGCCGGCGGTCTCCTCCGGCGCGCCGGTGGAGGTTGGAATCTTGAACGTGCCGGCTGAATACGAGGTGGCGGTCGGCGAACACACCCTGCGCGGCGCCGGGGCGGAGCCGCTGCGCGTGCTGCTACCGGTCGGGCCGGTGGAGGTGCGGCTGCTGCAACAGGGCCGCGTCGTGACGAGCCAGGTGGTCGAGGTCGCGGCCGGCGCTGCGCCGATCGATGCCGGCGGTTGGCTGGCGCTGGTGGACAGCCAAGTGGAGGTGCGCTTCGCAGGCCCACCGTTGCCGGCCGACGCCGAACTGTGGATCGACGGCCTCCGCCGTCTGGCGCCCGAGCGCGACGGCCGGAAGACCGCGGTGGCCCTGCTGCCCGGCCGCCACGTTATCGAGCTGCGCGGCACGGGGCTGCGGCCGACCTCGGCCACGGTGGAGGTGGTCGAGCGGCAGCCGGCGGTCGCGAGTCTCGAGGTCGCCTATCATGAGTTTCCGGTGCTATTGAAGGGACTGCCGGCGGGCGCGGCCGGGACGCTTGGCGGCCGAGCCTTCGCGGCAGGAATCGACGGCACCGCGCGGCTCGAGGTGCCCTACGGCCGGCACGTGCTGGCGATGGAGGCGCCGTTGCGGGAGCGGTTTCAGCAGGAGGTCGAGGTGAAGGCCGAGGTCACGCTCGCGCCCAGCCTCGCGTGGCAGACGCAGCTGGGGATCGCGTTGCCCGGCGGCGGTACCCTCAAGGTGCGCCGCCTTGAGGCGGGCGAGTACCGAGTGGGCTCGCGTGCGGGCGACCCGCGCCGGCAGCTCACCGACCTGCGGGAGCGCACGGTGTCTTTGGACGGCTGTTACATCGCGGTCGCGGAGCTGACGCGCGGCCAGTACGAGGCCATCCTCGGCGTGGAAGCGCAGGACGGCGCGGGCGCGCTGGGTCTAGCGGCGCGGGAACTGCCGGTGACGAATGTGAGCGGGCGTGAGCTGTTCAAGCCCGGAGGGCTGCTGGCACAGCTCAACCGTCATCTGGCCGCCGCTCAACCGGAGGTGGTGGCGGACCTGCCCACCGAGGACGAGTGGGAGGCTGCCTGCCTTGCGCGGAGTGCGGGCACCGAAGCCGCCGCCATGGCGTTGCCCATGGCTGCCGCCGAGAGCGGGCCGATCCGCGTGACGGACCCCGTGGCGAACCCCTGGGGTTTCCGCGGCATGGTAGGCAATGTCGCCGAGTTTACCCGACCGGCCGCCGCGGCGGGTCATGATGCGGAGGCCCGGTTGCTGGTGTTGCGCGGTGGTAGTTGGCAGAGCGGTCCGGCCGGGCTCCGCCCGCAGGCACGCATCGAGGTGGCGGACGACGTCCGCCTGCCCTCCGCCGGTGTGCGTCTGGTGTTTCGTCCCCGGGCCGTGCGCGCGGCGCCGCCCTGAGTCCTTTCCGTTTTCGCGCCGCCAGGGTGGTGGTGCATTTCAGCAAGAATCCAAACAACCATGAAGAAGCTCGTCTGCTCCCTCCTCATCTGCGCGGTGGCGCTGGCCACCGGCCTGCACGCCCAGTCGTCCGCCGACTTGGCCAAGATCAAGTTCGTCGGTGTGAAATCGATGCGCATCGCCCAGATCGGCGACCAGCGCGTCGCATTCGTGAAGCTCCAGATCGCGAACAGCTCCTCAAGCGAGCTGGTGATCGCTGATGGCGCCTACACCATCAAGTTTCGCTCGGCGGAGATCCCGAAGGAGAAGGATGCTGAGCTCGTCTTTGTGGACGAGACCCAGAAGCTCCCGGCGACGCCGACCAAGGAGTCGATCCTGCCCAAGGGGTCGCTCATGAGTTCGGGCGTGGGCACGGTGGAAGTCGCGGTTGTGCTCGGGCAAATCGATCAGCCGGTGACTAACGACAACCTGATCAAGATCTTCAATCTAGCCGCGGCCGAGCACCAGAAGCAGGTCCAGATCGTGCTCGACGGCACGCTGCGCTTCGGTGTCAACGTTGGCAACGCGACCGCGTTTCAGACGCAGGAGATCCGCTGGGTCCTCACACCGAAGGCGATGGAGCGCGTGATCTTCGCGGAGTGAGGTGCTGCCGGTCCTGATTCCCTCGGGCCGGGCGCGACCGCGCCCGGCCTTTTTCCATGAAGCCGCCCTCGGAAAAGAAAGTCGTTCGGTGCTGGCGCCTAGGGCGCGCGGCCGACAACGACTTCGTCATCAACCATGCCAGCGTCTCCAGCCGACACGCGGAACTGGAGTTGCTCGAGGGCGGAGGCGTGCGGCTGCGCGACTGCGGCAGCCGCAATGGCACCTACGTCGGGCCGGCCGCGGCGCGCATCACGGAGGCGGAGCTCGCGGGCGACGAACTCGTGTGGTTTTCGCTCACCTACAAAATTCCGCTGCCCCTGCTGCTCCAGCAGTTGCAGAGCGGCCAGCCTGCCGCCGAGCAGGGACAGCAGGTCGCCCTAGACCGCGACCTCATCCGCATCGGCCGTGCGGCCGACAACGATGTGCGCGTGCGGGCACTCGCCGCCAGCCGCTACCATGCTGAGATCCGGCGCGGCGCCGACGGCACGGTGCGGATTCGCGACCTCGGCTCCAAGCTCGGCACCCGCGTCGGTGCGCGCATCATCCGCGGCGAGGAGACGGTCCTCGCCGGCGACGAGATTGTCGAGATCTGCGGCCAGCGCATCTCGCTGGCGCTGCCCGAACGCAACGGGGCCGGCGGCCAGGTCGCCACCGACCGGACCGGCCACAGCCTGCAGGTCGAAGGCCTGACCCTAGTCGTATCCAACGGCCTGCGCCTCATCGACGACGTCAACCTCGTCGTGATGCCGGGTGAGCTCGTGGCGATCATGGGTCCCAGCGGCTGCGGCAAGTCCACCCTGCTCAACCTCTGCAGCGGCGAGAACCGGCCCACCGCCGGCCGGATCCTTTACGACGGGGTCGATCTCGCCTCCGCGCCCGAATCCATCCTGCCGTTCGTGGGCCATGTGCCGCAGGACGATCTGCTCCATCCCGACCTCACGGTCGAGGAAGTCCTGCGGGCGCACGCGCGGATCCGCCTCCCGGCCGATGTGGGCGCCGACGAGATCGAGGCGAAGATCGAGGAGGTGTGTCGCAGCATCGGCCTGCTCGACGATGAGCGCGACCTGCGGAAGCGCCTCATCGGCTCCACGGAGCGCAAGGGCCTGTCGGGCGGCCAGAAGAAGCGGGTGGGGCTGGCGATGGAGTTGCTCTCCGACCCGCGCATCATTTTCCTCGACGAGCCCACCTCGGGCCTTTCGAGCTTTGACACCCGGCAGGTGGTCGAATTGCTCCGCCAGATCTCGATTCGGCAGGGTATCGCCGTGGTCGTCACCATCCATCAACCGGCGCCCTCGGTCTATCGCCTGTTCGACTCGGTTGTGCTGCTGAAGGCTGGCCGCCTCGCCTACGCCGGGCCGGCGTTCCCCGACGCGATCGGGTACTTCTGTCCGGGCCGGTCGCCGGCGGAGGCCGGCCCCGATGCGGTGATGGAGGAGCTCGACCGCGCAAAGGCGACGGAGCTGACGCTGCGTTTCGAAAGATCCGAATACGCGGCACGGGCCGCGCAGCGCCGGTTGGCCGCCGGCGGACCCACCGGCGCGCGGGAGTCCGGCGGGCGGCGCCGGCTCACGACGATCCGCACGCAGTGGCGGGCGGTGCTGCAGCGCGACCTACGGGCGCGCTGGCGGGACCGGCAGGCGCTGGCGGTGCTTGTGGCCCAACCGTTGTGCATCGGCTTGCTCTTCGGCCAGCTGTTCACCCGCCCCGACGGACAGGAGCGCTGGACGACGATGTTCGTCTGCGCGCTGGTCTGCTTCTGGTTCGGGCTCAATCTCGCGGCGCGCGAGCTCGTGGCGGATCGCCCGCGGTTCCGCCGCGAACGGCGGGGCGGGCTCTCGCCGCTGGGATATCTCGGCGCGAAGCTCACGCTGCTCTCGCTGCTCGGCGCGGCGCAGGTGGTGCTGCTGCTCGGACTGGCGAGCCTGCAGATCGGCGGGGTCGACTGGCCGCAGCCGCTGGTCTTCGGGCTGGGCGGGCTCACCGTTTTCACCGGCATCTGCGCCGGCCTTGTCACCAGCGCTTGGGCACGTTCGGAGATCGGCGCCGTCGGTCTCGTGCCGCTGCAGCTGGTGCCGATGATCCTGTTGGGCGGGCTGCTCAAGAGCTACAACCCCGGGCTCACCGGGTCGGCGGTCGCGCAGCTGGCCGCGGACCTGACGCCGATTCGCTGGGCGTTCGAGGCGTTCAGCACGGCGTGTCTGGGCGGGGGCGGGCTGTTCCCGGCGGCGAGCATCGGCCTGCCCTGTGTGGTGCTGTCGGTCTTTGCGCTCGTCGGTGTAGTCGCTGCCTGGTGGCGGGTGCGACGCTGCTGAACTTCCGCGCCGACGCCATGGAAATCCCCGACTCTCTTTCCCTCCGCTTCGCGGGAGCGACCGACATCGGCCGCCGCCGGCAGGAGAATCAGGACCGCTGGCTGGTGCTCACCGTGCCTGCGCTGGCCGTGGTGGCCGACGGGATGGGCGGCCTCCAGCACGGCGGCCGTGCGGCTCAGCAAGCCTTGGATACGCTGCAGGTGCGCCTGGCCCGCGGCCTCCCGGCGGACGACACCGGCTGGGTGGCCTTGCTCGACGCGGTCAACGCGGAGGTGCACGCACTCGGCCGGCAACTGGGCGCACGTCAGGGCATTGGCTCGACGTTGACGCTGGCGGCCCGCACCCCCCGCGGCCTGACGCTGGCGCACGTCGGGGACTCCGCCGCCTTCCGGCTGCGTGGGAGCCGGCTCGAGCAGCTCACGCCCGAGCATACGGTGGCGGCGGGGCAGGCGCAGCAACGCGCCGCGGGCAGGGTTCCGGAGCCGACGACCGCCCCCGGTCATGCGCTGACCAGCTGCCTGGGATTACCCCATCTCCCGCTGCGTTTCGTGGGCGCGGCCGACTTGGCAAGGGGTGACCGTCTGCTCCTATGCTCGGATGGTCTCCACAAATCCGTTACGAGTCCGGAGATCGCCGAACTGCTCGGTGCTGATTCACCCCTCGAACAGATTGTCGCAGCGCTCCTCCTGCGAGCGAACGAGAGGGGTGGTCCGGACAACATCACAGCCATTGTGGGTGCCGCCTGGTAGGCAATCGAACGTACGGTGCCCCGCCGCCTACGCGGCGATGGCGAGCAGGGCGGCGAGCTTGTCGCGCAGCACCTGGCGGGCGCGGTAGAGCCGGGTCTCGACGCCGCGCTTGGAGCAGCCCACGGCGGTGGCGATCTCGCGGTAGCTCAGGCCCTCGTAGGAGTGCAACAGGAAGACCGTGCGCTGGTCGTGGGGCAGCGAGTCGACGGCGGTGCGCAGGGCGGCGATGCGTTCATTGCCCTCGGCCGAGACGGCGGGATCGGCGCCGCGGTCCGCGATGGTCGAGCCGAGGCCGGGCGCGCCATCCTCGTCGGGGATGTCGATCGACTCCGAAGGGTGGCGACGGCGCCAGCGCAGGCGGTGGCGGCAGAGATTGGCGGTGATGGTGAAGATCCACGCCGAGAAGTTGGAGCCCGGGACGAAGTCCGCGCGTTTCTGGTAGATGCGCACGAAGGCCTCCTCGACGACCTCCTCGGTATCCGTGGAGTTGAGCAGGTAGCGGTGGGCGAAGCTGCGCAACGGGCCCTCCCAGCGCTCGATCAACTGATCGAGCGCGGAGTCGCGGCCGGCGGCGAGCTCGGCCATGAGGGCAAGGTCTTGGGCGGGGTCGGCGGGCATCGCCTGGGGTGGGGCTGGGGTGCGGGGGCGGACGCGTCAGCTCGAGGGCGGGGCGGGGAGTTCGACGCCGCTGCCGACGAGGTTGAAGTAGCGGACGCGTTGCTCGGGATTCATGGTCTCGGCGACGGAGTAGACGAGGTCGAGGGTGAGGGTGCGGCACTGGCGCCGCGCCTTGGCGTTCTCGGCCTTGGCCTCGTGAAAGGCGATGAAGTCGACCTTGTCGGCCGAGCGGCGAATCTCCTCGAGGCGGAGCAATTGCTCGTGGGTGGAACGCAGCACGACGAAGAGGCGATCGAGCTCGGGGCCGGTGCGGTCATGCAGGGCCCGGATGCGGCGGTACTGGGCGTCATCGAGCCGAAACTCCGTCTGCATCCACGCGAGATCGCGGGCGAGGCGGCTTTCGACGGAGGGGCGGCGGAAGGCGAAGAACCCGATGTGGGTGGTCGCCCCGGCCACGAAACCGAGCAGAACGATGAGGAGGAATCGTTTCACGGTGGACCGCTGGCGGAGTCGCGCAGCAGTGGGTTGATGGATTGGAGGTAGATGGCGGCCATCTGCGCGACGTTGCTCATGGGCTGGCGCGTGGCCCGCAGCTCGGCGCTGATCAGGCCGAGGGCGATGCAGGCGGCGATCCAGCCGAGCGCGGCGCGCTGGCGGACGAGGGCGGAGAGAGAGTCGCGGCACTGTTGGATGA
This sequence comes from Opitutaceae bacterium, assembly GCA_023269585.1. Taxonomy (GTDB): domain Bacteria; phylum Verrucomicrobiota; class Verrucomicrobiia; order Opitutales; family Opitutaceae; genus CAJCBL01. Next base: position 32,479 of record JAHFTC010000028.1, on the reverse strand, counting down.
ATCCGGGCCGGCGGTGGCGGGCCTCGGTGGCATCGATGCGCGCCCACACGCGCCGGCGCAGGCCGGGTTGGGCGACAGGGACCTCTTTCCAGGAGGCGATCAGTTCGTCGAGAGGATCAGGCGTGTTGGTCATTGGCGTGGGCCGCCGGGGTCTTAGCGGCTCGGGGAGTATAAGCCCACTTCGCGCAAAAACCCGCCAATCTTTTGTGCGAAGGCGTGGGGCGAGCGTGGCTTGCACCTGAAAAGGCGCGGGCCAGTGTGGGCGGCGCGATGCGTCAGGATGCCTATCCGGAGCCCTATCCGTTTCCCGACCCGGCGTTGGCCGAGGAGGATGGTCTGGTCGCGCTCGGGGTGCCGGTGACTCCGGCCAACCTGCGGGCGGCGTACGCGCGGGGCATTTTCCCTTGGCCGTTTTCGGCGCGTCACGCGGTGCCGTGGGTGAGTCCGGGCGAGCGGGCGGTGTTGGAGTTCGAGCGGTTGCATGTGCCGAAGACGTTGCGCCAGGCGCGGCGGCGGAAGCCGTGGACGTTCACGATCGACCGCGACTTCGGGCTGGTGATGGCGGCGTGTGCGGCCGCGCGCCGGCCCGGCCAGCGCGGGACCTGGATCACGCCGGCGATGCGGGCCGGATACGCGGCACTGCATGGCGAGGGCGGGGCGCACAGCGTGGAGGTGTGGGATGGGGATCGGCTGGTGGGCGGGTTGTACGGCGTCGACGCCGGCGGGTTGTTCACCGGCGAGAGCATGTTCCATCTCGAGCCCGACGCCTCGAAGCTGGCGTTGTTGCACCTCGTCGACCATCTCGCCGCCCGGGGTGCGACGTGGATCGACATCCAGCAGCTGACGCCGCATTTCGCGGTGCTCGGGGCGCGCCTGATCCCGCGGAGCGAGTTTCTGGGCCGGCTGGCGCTGGAGCGCGCGGCGGGAAGACGGCTGTTCTGATGCCGGCGCGGCGCCGGCAGAGGGCAAAAACAAGCCCGGCCCGCCGAGGCGGACCGGGCTGCGTCTGTACAACCCCTTGTACAAGCGGGTGTTTTCCGCGTCCGGTTAACGGGTGGCCGCCCTGTTTTCGGCCGGGCCCTTATCCGGGGCGAAAGTGAACTCCTGCACGGCGAACACGCGGGTCGCGCGGCCTTTGCGCTGCGGGGGATGGAAGGTCCATTGCTTGACGGCCTCGAGGGCGGCCGCGGCGAACTCGGGGCTGGTCGCACCGGCGGGGGCGGCGGCGCGCACCTTGCCGTGTTCGTCGATGAAGAACGACACGGCGGCGGCGCCCTCGGTGTTCTGCTTCTTCATTGCCTCGGGATAAAGCGGCACGACGAAGTTCAGCGGTTCCGGGATGGCATCAAGGTCGCGGAGCTTGCAGAGGGAGGTTCCATCGCCCCGGTTGTTGTAGCCGAGGTAGGCCTCGACGGTGGACTGGAAGTCACCTTGGACCAACAGCATGCCCTCGCGGCGAAAGTTGATCCGCAGATTGAAGCGTTGCGGGAGCGTCGTGGGCTCGGAGGTAGGGCGGAAGGTCCAGTCGCGGATGGCGGCTTCGGCGGCCTCGGCGAACTCGGGCAGGCTGTAGGCGCTGATGAAGCTGTCGAGCACCGAGCCGTCGGCGGCGACGACGATCTGCACCTGGGCGAAACCCTCGCTCACGCTGCGGTTGCGCAGCGCGGCGGGGAAGCGGGGTTCGACATAACGTTCGACGCGGAATTGTTCTGCGAGCTCGCGGGGGGCCGGAGCGGTTTGGGCTTGGGCGGTGGCTGCCAACGGGGAGATGGCGAGCAGGACGAGTAGTGAATGGATTTTCATGATTGGCCTCTGGAGGGATCAATCCCGCCCGAGGGAGAATTCCCGCTGCTCCCGCGCGATTTGTGCGCCGAAGCCGTGTTTCCCGACTTCCCTTCCCGAGGGGCTCCGCCAGAGTGCCGCCAGCGGATATCCCCGCGGCCGATCGGTGAAACCTCCCGCCGCGGTTCCTGTCGGAACACCCCAGAACCGTCCATGAAAGTCGTATCCACGATCCTCCTCGCCCTTGTTTTTCTGTCGGCGGTGAGCGCCGCGCCGGAAGGTGCCTCCCGCCGCGACGAGCGCCCCCGGGGCGAGCCCGGCCGCGTGATCCTCTGCTCGGGCGAAAACTTCGACGGGGTGTCGGTCGAGCTGCTGCCCGGCGCGACGATCGCCAACCTCGGCGACCTCCTGTTCTCCGACGGCCGCAAGGTGAACGATCGCATCTCCTCGGTGCGGGTGTTCGGCGGGTTGAAGGTCACCTTGTATTCAGATGCCAATTTTGGCGGCGATGCGCTCGAACTCTCCGAGAGCGCGCCCCGGCTCGTGCGGGTGCCGCGGCGCAATGGCAACTGGGACAATTGCCTGAGCTCCGTGCGCGTCTCCGGCGGCGAGGACCGCCGTCCGCCCGAGCGCGACCGCCGCCCCCGGGAAGACCGCGGGCGGGACTGGGACGACGAGCGCGGCCGCCCCGGGGACCATGGGCGCGACGACGAGCGCCCCGCGCGGCGCAGCGAACTGTCCGGCGCCGAGATCGAGCGCATCGTCGGCCGGGCGTTTCGGGAACTTCTCTCCCGCGAGCCCAACGGCGCCGAGCTCCGGCGCTACCGCGAGGCGGTCTACACCGAGGGGTGGGGCCGCGACGAGATCTACGACGACATCCGCGGCACGAAGGAATATCTCTCCCGCGCGACGGACCGGCTCATCGAGCGCGTCTACCGCGAGATGCTCGATCGCGCGCCGACGTCCGGGGATTTGAGCTACTGGCGGAACAAGATTCTCAACAAGGGCTGGAGCGAGCGCCGCTTCCGCGCCGGAATTCGCGACAGCGAGGAGTATCGCAACCATCAGGCGCAACGCCGCACGCCGGACGGGCCGCGGCACTGATCAAGCCCGCGTCGTCGCCGCGCGCCAGATTGCCAGCAGGGCGGCGTAGTCCGCCTCGCGGGTGGTGCTGAAGATGCGGTGCTCGTAGCGCGCGGCGTCGCGCAGTTCCGCGAGCGCGGTCTGCATGCGGCGTTCGACATCGGCGGGATCGTCGCCGCGGCCGGCCAGGCGGGAGCGCAGTTCGTCGATGGTGGCCGGCGCGACAAACACGGTCGTGAGCGCCCGGCGCAGTTCGGTGTCCTGGTCGGCCACGGCGCAGACGCTGCGCACGCCCTGCACGTCGATGGCGGCGATGAGGCTGCGGCCGGCGGCGAGCCGGTCGAACACCGCGTGGCGCAGCGTGCCGTAGCGATTTTTTCCATGCACGCAGGCCCACTCGAGGAACTCGCCGCGGGCGAGGGCCTGGTCGAATTGCTCGTGGGTGAGGAAGTGGTAGTGCACGCCGTCGACCTCGCCCGGACGCCGCGGGCGCGTGGTGGCGGTGACGACCCGTTCGATGCCCGGCTGTTCGGCGACGAGGCGCTCGCAGAGCGTGGTTTTGCCGGAGCCGGCGGGTCCGGCGATGAGGAGGAGCACGGGCTGCGGCGTGGCGGCGGGCATCGCGAAGGGCGTGCGTCAGTACGTGAAGGCGAGGATCGACAACAACGCACCGTAGCCGGCGCAGACGGCGCCGAGTGCGCGCGGGCGGCCGGGCTGCGCGAAGAGCCAGCCGAAGAAGTCGCGCAGGCGGTACGGGTAGCCGCCGAGGTAGAGTGCGGCGACGACGGCGAGGTAGACGAAGCCGACCATGAACAGCCGTTGCGGGTGCGCCCATTCCATGTAGGCGGCGGCGCGGAGCTCCCAGCCGCCGAGCAGCGTGAGGATGGCGAGGCCGCGCACGGCGAGAAAATCGGGCGCCTGGCTGAAACTGAGGATGCCGATGAGACCGAAGGCGAGCAGGAGGACGGCCTTGGGCAGCAGTTCATCGGCCGGGCCGAGGTGGATCAGAACCCACAGGAACCAGAGCAGGGCGGAACCCATGAACAACCACGCGGCGCGGCGGGAGCGCGGCAGAGCCTTGGCGGTCGCGCCCACGGCCGGGCTGTTCCAGAGCAGAAGCCCGCCGAGGGCGAGCAGCAGAAGGCCGGGCAGGAGCGTGGCGGTGAGGAGGGACATGGAAATGGCGCCGTTGTCCTACTCGGACTCGTTCGGCCCCGTCGAGCCCGCAGTGGCGGCGCGGCTCATGTGGTCCGGATCCTCACTATGCAATCGGGCTTGCCTTGGTAGGGACGCCGCTCCGTCGGCGTCCGCGGCCGGCGCGGAGCGCCGGCCCTACCCATGGACACCTTCACCTCCGGTGCAGCTCAACCAGTCCGTCGTGAGGATCAGGGTTCATGTGGCGGAGCGTTCGGAGGGCGGGCGGGGGCCGTGCTCCCGGCGCGCCTGCTCCTTCTCGCGGAGGCGCTGCTCGACGGGCACGAGGAAGACGCTCTTGCCGCGCAACACGCAGCCCGGGCGCCCGGGCACGCAGTCCACCTGCAGGAGCTGGCACCAGTCCTCGGGGACGTCGTGGTGGGCGCAGGTGAAGGTGCTCATGGCTGCAAGGTGAGAGGCCAGAGGCGAAAGGCGAGAGGGCGAAGGACAGCGAAGATCATAGGACCTATGGGTCGCATAGGTCCTATGGGATGATCCGGGAGGCGAGGTCGCCGCCCGGGCCAACCGTCACCCGCGGTAGAGCGGGTCGAGGCCGAGGGTGCCGTGGAGCGAGTCGAGGTAGGCCTTGCCGCGGATTTGGGCGAGGGTCTCGTTGGCGCGATCCAGCCGGGTGGAGATGCCGAGCCGCTCGGCTTCATCGCGGTGGCTGGCGCGGGCGAGGAACGCCTTCAGGTAGGCCACGTGCCGTTTCCACAGCGCCTCGTCGGCGAGCTGCTTGCGGGTGAGGCGGTCGTGGTACCAGTCGCTGGCGAGCACGGCGTCGCGCGTGAAGAGCGCGCGGATGGCGGGATCGGCGAGCGTGAGGCCCTCGTGCTGGCCGTCGCGCATGATGTGCAGCAGGGCACGCAGGGGCGGGCAGGCGCCCTCGATCGAGCCGTCCTCGAAGTACTGGGCGGCGACGCGGCGCATGGTGACGAGGATGGTCTCCAAACTCTGGGCATAGATGGCGGCATCCTGCAGTTCGGGCCGCAGCATGTCGGGCGTGAAGACGAGCTGCGGGCTGGTGAAGATGCGTCCGAAGAAGGCGGAGACAAACCGCTCGGTGATGCGCCAGCCGAGCAGGCTCGCGGGGAGCGTGCGGCCGTCGTGCACGAAGTCGGCGCAGCGTTCGAGGTAGTGGTGCTCGATGAGCCAGGCGGGATTCTGCTCCTCGGGGCTCATGCGGGCGAAGACCTCGGGGACGAGCAGCGACACGTCGTGGTCGGTGCGGCGGTTCGGGCCCACGGTGCCGGCGGTGGTGACGAAGGGGTTCGCGTTGGTCAGCGCCATGGCGACGAACGCGTTGTTGAGGTCGGTGACCGGGCAGAGGGCGTTGAACGGCCCCTTGGTGAGCGCGCCCTCGGAGCCGGCGCCGGTGGTCGAGGGCGACTTGCCGGTCATGCTGGTGATGACGTCGGCGAAGAACTCGGGCAGTTCGAGGTGGTGGATCGGGCTGTAGCAACAGATCGGAGGCACGCCCTTCTCGGGGCCGTTGGCGCGGCGACCGGGCAGGAGGATCGAGACCGGGAGGTGCAGCGGCTGCCCCTCGGGGATGCGGCGGGCGAGGCGCATCGTCGTGGTGCGCAGGTAGCTCTCGGCGGGCTGGAGCAGGTCGGGGCGCACCTGGAGGTAGCGCGGGTTGGCCGAGGGCTTGCCGTTGACGAGGCGGGGCTGGTGCGGCGAGACGAACGCGGAGCCGCGGCCCTGCTCGGCGACCGCGCGGATGAGCTGCTGGATCGGCGCGGTGAATTTCTCGAAGCCGATGGTGTCCTTGAGAAGCTCCCACGCCTGGGCGCGGGAGAGCGGCTCGTAGTTCGAGAAGAAGTTGCGCGGGCCGGACATGTCCAGCTCGGTCTGCTTGTCGTAGCCGCGGTGCACGGCGTCGTCGGGCCGCTGGAAGAGGCGGTATTCGCAGTTGCGGACAAGTTTCACGGAGCCCTCGGGCTGGTCGGCGCGCAGGCCGGTGAGGGCCTTGGTCGGGACGACGATCGAGGCGGTGATGTCGTCCTCGGTCTGGATCTTGAGGGCGGGGTGGAAGTCCTTGCGCAGGGAGAAGACGCGCCAGGAGCCGTCGGCCGCGTAGCCGACGCGCAGGCAGGTGGAGAGGAGCTTGCGGCGGCCGAGCTTGAGCTCGTTGCCGGGCACGCCGTTGATGATGTCGACGCCGAACTGGTTGCGCCAGTTGTCGCCCCATTCGGCCTTGTGGAAGCGCTTCACGGTCAGGACGAGGTCCTTGATGTGCTGGGGGATGGAGCGCAGCCAGTCGTTGTACTCGTCGGTGAACTCGACGGAGTTGGGGGTGAACAGCTTGATGACGGAGCCGAGCGAGCGCGCCACGCCGAGGATGGGGCGGCTGGGGGCGGCCTTGGCGAACTCGGGTTTGAAGCGCGAGGAGTAGTCCCGTTTCAGGATGGCCTCGACCGCGTCGAAGTCCTTCTGGAAATCGGCGACGAAGACCGGGCCGTAGAGGATGGCGTCGCTGATGGGCTTGGAGATCTCGCTCTTGCCGCCGCCGGAGACGGTGCAGGGTTTGTGGCAGAGGCGGCCTTCGGCGACGGTGCCCACGAGGCGCCAGGCGCGGCCGGCCTCGGGCTTGTGCATGCGCACGGTATAGCCCCAGGGATACACGTAGATCTCGCCGGGGGCGAGGCGCAGGGACTGTTCGTGGCCCTCGCGGGTCCAGACCACGCGCTGGGTGGCGAGGTCGAAGCGGGAATCGGCCGGCACGTAGACGATGTGCGGGTGGGTCTTGTCGAAGGCGTGGCCCTCGGGGCAGTAGCGCGCGTGGTGGCCGAGCACCACGGCCATGTCCTCCATCGTGCGGGGCGGGTGCGGGAAGTGGGTGTCCCACTTGTATTCCTCGCCGAGGTCGTAGCTGGGGAACGCGAGCGTGCCGCCGGCGTGTTCCTCCTCGGCGAGGCCGTGGAGGTTGGCGGAGAAGGAGATCTGGGTCTTCACCTCCTTCTTGCAGTAGCCGAAGTAGTTGTCGGCGATGAGGGTGACGATGACGCCGTTCTCGTCGCGGGCGCAGAGCTTGAAGGCCTGGCCGCCGTTGTAGAGTTCCTCGGGGGTTTTCCACGCCATGCCGTCGCGGCGTTGGCGCTCGGTGGCCTGGTCCCAGGCGGGCAGTCCGAGCTCGATCTTCTTGGCGCCGATCAGATGGGGGGCGAGGATGACGCAGCCGGTGTGGCCGGTCCAATGCGCGGGATCGAGGCCGGCGTCGTTGCGCGGGAGGGCGGGATCGCCGGCGTTGCCGAAGATGCTTTCGACGAAATCGAGGTTGGCCACGAGGCTGCCGGGCGCGAAGAAGCGGATCTCCAGCGCCTTTTCCGGTGAGACGCCGCCGACCGCCGGCACGACGACCGGGCGCAGCAGCAGGGAGACGAAGGTGTGCGCGGGAGTCTTCTGCGTGGCGGTGAAGGGCAGGAGCATGAGCTCTTCCGGCGGTTGGAGAGCGAGTGCGAAGAGGCGGGCGAAGGTTTCGCGCGGGACGGCGACCTTGTCGGCGGGGATGGGCAGGCCGCCCTCGGCGACATGGAAGACGCCGGCGGTGGTGCGGCGGTCGGCCTTCGGGTTGTGGAGGATGCCGTTGGCGAGGCGATGGCTGGAAAGGATGGGCGAGAGGTGGGTGTCGCGGTCGGGCGGGAGGGAGAGCAGGCGCGCGAGACCCCAACGATCGAGCACGAAGCTCTGGCTGGGGAGGCGCACGGGCACGCCGGGCGGCAGGGCGTTCTCGAGGTAGCGTTCGAGCCAGTCCTGGATGCGCCGGTCGGCGGGAGCGAGGTAGCTGCTGAGCAGCCGGTTTTTCTCGAGGTGGTTGGCGAGGAGCGCCTGCGCGATTTCCTGAAAGCCCGGATCGTCGCCGCTGGCGGCGGGCACGGAGAAGCCGAGGGCGGCCAGCTTGAGTTGGATGTAGCGGACGAGCTTCTGCTCGTTGCTGGGATCCGAGGAGGCCGGATCGAGGCCGATCGCGGCGAGGGAGGACGGCAAGGCGTTCATGCGGAAGGTGGCGGAACGGAAGGAGGAGCCGGAGAGCTCGCCTCTCTATCGGCGGAAAGTCCGGCCGGTTGAGGCGAGCGAGTAGGTTCTGCGCGGGGAAGGCAGTGTCAAAAACGATAGCGGGCCATGAGGGGAAAGAATACGCCCGCGCGGCGGATTGGTGCATTGCTCTAACGACAGAAGAACGCGGGGCCGGAAAGCGGGTTGAGCCGTGGGCGGGCGCGGCCCAGCCTGCGCGCTTTCGTCACCCCGTCCTCGCGTCCCCCTGTCCCGCCATGGCCCACGTTACTCCCGCGCTGTCGTCGTCTGCCCCGCGTCCGTCCCCCGGAGGCGCGATCGGCTTCAAGCACCCCGCGATCTGGGTGCCCACGCTGTATCTGGCGATGGGCATTCCGTTCAACATCGTGATGAGCGGCACGGCCGCCCGGATGTACAAGTCCCTCGGCTACGGCGATGCCCAGATCACGGTGGCGCTGGGCAGCATCGGCGTGGCGTGGTCGCTGAAGCCGCTGTGGGCGGCGTTTCTCGACATGTACCGCACGAAGAAATTCTTCGTGATCGCGATGGAGCTGCTGCTCACGGTGCTGCTCGTGGCGGTGGCGCTGTCGTTGCCGACCGACGGGTTTTTCCAGACCAGCATCGCGATCCTGTGGGTGGCGGCCTTCGCCTCGTCGACCCAGGATATCTGCGGCGACGGTATTTATCTGACGGCGATGGACAAGGCCTCGCAGGCGCGGTTGGCCGGCGTGCAAAGCACGTTCTGGGTGCTCGGCAAGGTGTTGGCGACCGGCGCGCTGATCTGGTCGATGGACAAGATGCGCATCGCGTTCGAGTGGTCGGATACGTTCATGTGGCAGGCGGTGATGGTGGTTTGCGCCGTGGTGATGGCGTTGCTCGCCCTCTACCACTTCTTCCTCCTGCCCAGCGGCAGCGTGTCGGAGCGGCCGGAAAACGCCCGGCAAGTCGTGCACGATTTTCTGGGCACGGCGGTGAGCTTCTTCCACAAACGCATGTTCTGGGGCATGATCGCCTTCGTGTTCCTCTACCGGCTCGGCGAGGGGCTGATCTTGATGGAAGGGCAGCTCTTCCTGCAGAGCTCGGTGGAGAAGGGCGGCCTCGGGCTCTCGGCCGGCGAGGTCAGCAGCATCGACGCGATCTGGGGAACGGGGTTCACCATCCTCGGCGGCCTGCTCGGCGGATGGTTTGTGGCCCAGCGCGGCCTCTGGCGCAGCCTATGGATCCTCGGCCTGTGCCTCAACGTGCCGCACTTCACCTTTGTGATCCTCAGCCAGCTCGCCGTGGGCGGGCACTCGCTCGACTACTCGACGATCGCCATTCTCGTGAGCATTGAGAAGTTCGGCTACGGCTTCGGGTTTGTCGGCAACATGATCTATATGATGCAGCAGCTGGCGCCCGGCCGCTCCACCATGACGCACTATGCGTTCGCCACGGCGCTGATGAACCTGATGCTCGTGCCCACCAACATGATCTCCGGGCCGCTCGCCGAGGCGCTGGGCTTCTCGACGTTCTTCTTCCTGGTGATGTTCGCGTCGATCCCGTCGGCGTGGGCTGCCTTCAAGGCACCGTTCCCGTACAAGACCGAAGGCAACGGCGTGGATGCCCATATCACCCCCGACGATCCCACCCGGCTCACGCCGGTTGAGCGCGCCGCGCAACTCCTCACTGGCCGCGCGTCGATGTATGCGATGCTCAACATCCTGACGTTGCTGATTGTCGACGCGAAGATCCTCGGCTCGCTCCAAGGTCTGAGCGCGGGCGAGGGAAAACTGCAGTTCGGCCTCCTGCTCTGCACCGCCGGGTTGAAGGGCTTCCTCTCGGTGAAAACCTTCCGGCTCGCGGCGCAGAATGCTGCTGAGGCCCGGCGGACCGGCGACACCGTCTACTCGGGCAACGCCCGGGGCGCAAAGATCGCCACGCTCGTGTGCGCGGCGTTGACCCTCGGGGTCCTCGCCTTCGCCGCGAAGATGGCGTTCTGATTCATCGTCTCCCCATCGCAGCGTCCGCGGCGGTGGCCGGGCATTGACGCCTGGCTTCTGCCGCGGCTGTGTTTCGGAACACGGCGACAATCTCGCCGGGCGCCCAACCCCTGCCTTCCCCATGGACTCGCTTTCGTCCGCCCCGTGTTCCGTTTCCACCCATTGCGGTCTCGCGCCGTTTTCCCACGTGGCCGACTTCGGCGCCGTGGCGGCTCCGGGCGAGGCGTTCTTCGATCTCGTGCAACAGGAGTTCACGCTCCGTTCCGAGGGGCCCCTCGGCGGCGCGGGCGACACCGGGTTGCTGCTTTGGCGGCAGGTGCGCGGCGGCTGCCTGCTGCAGGCGCTGACGGCGTTGCCGGCCGGCGGCACGGCCGGCCTTGTGGTCCGCGGCGACCTCGAGCCGCTCGGCCCGGCCCTCGCGGTGGTCCGGCAGGCGGGCGGTGCGACGACCATCCGGGTCCGGCGCACGGCGGGCGGCCCCGTTGAGGAGATCCGACTCGCCGACGACTCTGCCGAAATGCTCCAGCTTGAGCAGCGCGGGAGCGACATCGTCGTCTCGGTCGCGAAGTTCGGTGAACTGTATACTCGGCACGTCTGCCACGGGGTCACGTTGGGCGCGGAGGTCGTCTTCGGACTCATGGCCGGCGACGGCGAGGCCCGTTTCCGCAACGTCCGTCTCGTCCGGCCCGCCCCCGCCGACTTCCGCCCGTACCACGACTATATCGGCAGCGAGCTCGAGCTGATCGATGCCGCCACCGGGCGCCGCACGATCGTGCATCACGAGGACGATTCGCTCCAGGCGCCGAACTGGACGCCCGACGGCGCCGCGCTGATCTGCAACCGCAATGGCCGCCTCTGGCGCTTCGATCTCGCCTCCCGCACGATGGCGCTCCTCGACACCGGCGACCAGGTGAAGAACAACAACGACCACGCGATCTCGTTCGACGGGCGCCTGCTCGGCATCAGCAGCGGCGACGTGTCCCGCGTGTACACCGTGCCGATCGGCGGCGGCCAGCCGAAGCTGCTCACCCCCGAGGGCCCGTCCTACTTCCACAGCTGGTCACCGGACGACAAATACCTGATCTTCACCGCGGCCCGCGGCGGCTGCGGCCCGCTCATGAACCTTTACCGCGTGCCCGCCGCCGGCGGCCCCGAGGAGCGGCTGACCAACACCCCCGGCGCGCTTGACGACGGCAGCGAGTATTCGCCGGACGGGCGCTGGATCTATTTCAACTCGACCCGCACCGGCCGCATGCAGATCTGGCGCATGCGCCCCGACGGCACCGGGCAGGAACAACTCACGTTCGACGACACGAACAACTGGTTTCCCCACATCACCCCCGACAACCAGTCGATCGTCTTCATCACCTACGGCACGGACATCGCGCCCGAGGACCATCCGTTCTACAAGCAGGTCTATTTCCGCACCCTGCCGCTGGATGGTGGCACGCCGCGCGTGCTCGCCTACGTCTACGGCGGGCAGGGTTCGATGAACGTGAACTCCTGGGCGCCCGACAGCCGCCGCTTCGCCTTCGTGAGCAACTCCGCGGTGATTTAGCGGTTCCCGGGTTTCGCCTCGGCGCCCGGGGCGGCGGAACGGGGCGCCGCCGGGCCCCAATCTTTTCCTTCGACAAACGCCGCCGGACCCGCCAATACGTTCCCCCACGTCGGAGCATTTACCTGATCTCGCGTCTGTACCCTTCCCTTCGAACCTATTGAACTCGCCCGCTAGCCGGATTCTTTGGACACCCCCCACTGCATCTCTTCGCTACCGCCTATTCTCTTCCACTCTACGGTTAGAACCCTTCGTAGATTGAGCGATCTTCCTTCGGCGAATACGCCGATCACGCCCTCCTCGCAAACACCTGTCGGCTGCTGTACCCACCTCGCCCCCTGTTTCGGCCGCCCGCATTCCCTTTTCTTCTGCCATCGAGCGATCCTCGAATGAATTTCGTCGTGTGAAGGACCGCGCTTATCGGCGCTGTACTGTTGCACGACTAGTCCGACAACCCCGCAGCAACGCAAACATAGACCACGCCACAACCCATGCATAAGAATAGACCCGCAACCCGCGGCGCACGTTCCCTGCTTACTATTGCAGGTGCAGTGCTCACCGCCGGAGCCTATGCACAGACGGCTCCCGCCCCGGCAGCCGCCCCGGCCGCCCCGGCCACGGAAGAGGAAATCATCGTCCTCAGCCCGTTCGAAGTCTCCGCTACCGAAAACACCGGTTACGCGGCCGCCACGACCCTCGCTGGTAACCGCCTCAACACCGAGCTGCGCGACATCGGTAGCGCCGTCACCGTTGTTACCGCGGAGTTCCTCAAGGACGTCGGCGCCACCGACAACCGCACCCTGCTCCAGTACACTGCGAGCTCCGAGGTCGGCGGCTCCTTCGGTAACTTCGCCGGCACCGGCGATGGCCCGAAGCTCGACGAAGCCGGCCGGCTCATGACCCCGAACACGAACACCCGTGTTCGTGGTTTGGCCGCGGCTGACAACACCCGCGACTTCTTCATGACCGACATCCCGTGGGAAGGCTACTCCGTCGACGGCGTGGACCTCCAGCGCGGTGCCAATTCGATCCTCTTCGGCATGGGCAGCCCCGCCGGTATCATCAATACCCGCACGAAGATGGCGATGTTCCGCAACGCGAACGAGATCTCGCTCCGTTACGGCAGCTACGGCTCGAATCGCCAGATGCTCGACCTGAACCGCGTCCTCATCGAGGACCAGCTCGCGCTCCGCATCGCTGCGGTCCGCAACGACGAGCAGTTCAAGCAGGATCCGGCGGCCTCGAAGGACGAGCGCATCTTTGGCGCCCTCCGCTACGAGCCGGCCTTCCTGAAGAAGAACGGCATGCGCACGATCTTCAAGGCCAACTACGAAGTCGGCCAGGTGCGTTCGAACAACCCGCGCACGATGCCCCCGATCGACATGATCACCCCGTGGTTCCGCACCGGAACCTACGTGGGCAAGGATGTCGAGGGCAAGGCGACCACCTACAAGAACCTGAATCGTGAGACCTTCATCCCGATCCAGCTCACCGACGACAACACCCCGCGCCAGAATCACGGCCAGATCCGTCAGAAGTACAATGGCCCGTCGATCCCGGCCGGAGTTCTCTCGTATTACCCGAACGGCATCAACGGTGGCGTTCCGAATCCCTCGTACAATCCGTGGGTCGGCAACTTCGCCAACCAGTTCGGCGGTCCCGCGGTGTTCTTCACGGACGCTTCCGGTGCCCAGGCTGGCGCCATGCGGGTGATCGAACCCCGGCAGAACTTCGCCGGCGGCTTGAGCTCCACCGGTGCCATCGATCAGAACATTCAGGGCGTGAATTGGACCCGCCCCGGCTCGATCGCTCCCTACGCGGACTATGCCCGCAACGCCGGCCTCCCGTATTCGGGCCTCGGTGTTTACAAGGACATGTCGATCACCGACGCCTCCATCTTCGACTTCTACAACCAGTTGATGGACGGCCCGAACAAGCGCGAATGGCAGGATTTCCGCGCCTACAACGTCAGCCTCTCGCAGACGTTCTTCAACGACCAGTTGGGCTTCGAGCTCGCGTACAATAGCGAGCTCTACAAGCGCGGCCAAGTCAGCCTGCTTTCGGGCAACCGCCAAGCCATCTACGTGGACATCAATCAGGTCTACGGCGACGGTACCCCCGATGCCGGCTTGACCGGTCGTCCGTTCTCCGACGGCACCCCGAATCCGCATGTCGGCAAGGCCTTCATCTCGGACAACGGTTCGGGCAACAACAGCTCCTACCGCTCTGACAAGGAAAACAAGCGCGCCACCGTCTTCGCCATCCATGACTTCTCGAAGGATGGCAAGCACTGGGCGCTCCGCTTCCTCGGCAAGCACACGGTGACCGGCCTGTTCGCCTCCGACGAAAACTTGTCGGACAGCCGCAGCTGGATCCGCGCGACCGCCAGCCAGGACTACGTCGATGCGATCGCCGCCGGTACCAACTACCGGATCACGGCCAACGAAGTGGTGCCGAACACGGTCATCTACCTCGGGCCCTCCCTGCTCAGCAAGACCACCGCGGCCGGCGCCTATCTGCCGAACCCGAAGGAAGTGGTGCAGCTGACCCCCGGTACCGTCCGCATCCTCAACCCCGGCGCCAATTCCTGGAAGCCGTCGAAGACGGTTGGCGACCCGACCTATGTCGACCCGGCCGCCCCGTGGGTGAACGGCTACTATCCGGACATCGCGCCGTTCAACACGGCCGGTGGCGCCCGGAACTCCCGTCAGTCTGAGAATCCGGCCAACTATATTGGCTGGGTGCCTCAGCAGAACACCTGGGTGGACTCCGAACTGTCTCCGGAGAACCGGATGGCCAACACCACCAACGCCCGCCTGGTCCGCTCCCGCGTGACCTCGAGCGCGTTCGTGTGGCAGGGCAACTTCCTGGACAACTCGATCGTCGGCACTTGGGGCGTCCGCAAGGATATCGCCAAGTCGTGGACGACCGCGTACAACACCAACTCCGGTGCGTTCCAGAATCCGTCCAAGACCCGCACGGTGAACTTCACCGACTCCCGTGGTCGCCTCTACTGGGACCCGTATGTCCTCGAGAACCACGAGATCATCGGCAACAAGGAATCCTACACGGCCTTCAACCGCCTGCAGATCACCTCGCACAGCTGGATGGTCGTGGCCCACTTGATGGATCTGCCCGGTCTGAAGCAGTTGTTCGAGAAGAGCCCGGTCATGGTGAGCTTGTTCTACAACAAGTCCTCCAACTTCCAGCCGTCGGCGCAGCGCGTGGACATCTATGGTACCCCGCTCGCTCCCCCGACTGGTGCGACGACCGACAAGGGCCTCTTGTTCGAAAGCCGCGACGGCAAGTACTCGCTCAAGATCAACAAGTACGAGACCACCTCGACGAACGTCTCCAACGAGACCTTGTCCAGCAGGCTCTGGTTTATCGGTGGCTCGCAGACGTGGTCCGGCAACTGGGTCAATCGTTTCGAGGGCAACTGGGATGATAACAACATCTCGTCGGCGATCGCCAGCCCAGTCGCGACGAACAACAAGTACAACTACGAGCCCAGCCAGCGTGAGCGCGACATGGCCGTGGCCAACGGCTTCGTGGCCGGTTCCGACGCGGCGAACACCGAAGCGTGGCGCATCGCGGCCCTCCGTGAGGCTTCCGTGGTTTCGGCTTGGCGTGCGTGGCAGGCCAGTGTCGATCCCCGGTTCTACGCGGCTTGGGGCCTCGACCTCGGTCGTCCGAAGGTTGCAGCTGGCAGAGGTGACGGCCTCCTCGCTTCCGCGCCGGCCGGCGTGGCGGTGACCGAGGATAGCATCTCCGAAGGTTACGAAGTCGAATTCAACGCCCAGGTCACCAAGAACTGGCGCTTGACGTTCAACGCGACCAAGACCACCGCCCAGCGCTTCAACATCGGCGGCGAGGCCCTCTCGGACTTCGTCTCGAAGTACGAGACCGCCCTCAACGGCGGCATCGGCAGCGTCGGCGATCTTCGCATCTGGTGGGGTGGCGCGGGCAACGAGACCGCGCTGTTCCAGTGGAACAAGGAGATCGGTGCGGACTACGCCATGCTCAAGCTGCTGGAAGGCACCAACGTCCCCGAGCTCCGCAAGTGGCGCTTCAACCTCATCTCCAACTACGACTTCGATTCAGGTATGCTGAAGGGGTTCAACGTTGGCGGTGGCGTTCGCTACGAGTCCTCGGTCATCATCGGCTACCCGGTCATCCCCAGCGTCATCGCCAACAAGGCGAACTACGACATCTCCAACCCGTACAAGGGTGACAGCGAGATGAACTACGACATGTGGATCGGCTACAAGCGCAAGATCTGGCGCGATGTCGAGTGGCAGATTCAGCTCAACGTCCGCAATCTGTTTGTGGGCAACGAGCTGATTCCGATCACGACCCAGCCCGACGGCACCCCGGCTGCTTACCGCATCCGCCCGCCGCAGACCTGGAACCTCAGCAGCACCTTCCGGTTCTGATCTGACTAGTACCAGTTAGCACTTCGAGCGCCCCGGCTGAAAAGCCGGGGCGCTTTTCGTTATGGGCGCGCAGACTAGCCCGAAAGTTTCACCGTAGCGGAAGCCGTAAGGCTTTCGACCGAGCGGCGCGGATTGAAAGCCTTACGAACTCCGCCACGGCAATCCGTCGCCCACCACGCACGAAGTGTGAAATATGCGGGCTAGAAACGGCATTTGGACTGGTCACAGCGGCAGAGGAGAGACGGCAGGGGAGCACAGCGAAGTGTTTGGCACCGCAACGCCGCGCATGGAGCGCTCACCCCAGAGGTGAACGGTGCAGTGAGCAGTTTTCTTCCCGAACTTTCGGTGTTTTCCCGCCTGGCCTCTTTGCGCTCGGTGTCCAACTGCTGAATTCAGGTGGTTGATCCGCCGCCCGCGCCGGTTGCGTTGGTCCCCGGTCTGTCGTTCTCAGGTCACCGAGGCAGAAGCGTGGCGGGAGTGAAACCCCCGCGAAGAAAGCGATGAAGCCTTCACGGACGCGGGACTCGCGGCAGAAGCTGCAACAGCCCCAGCAGGATCAACACGTACGCCCCAGTGTGGCCGAGAACGGAGAAGACCCCGATGATCTGGTAGAGCCACGAGTACGAGGCGAGCGGGAGATTCAGGATGGCGATGATGCCGTGGAGGGCCGGGAACAGCAGGGCGAGCAGGCCGAGGAGGCCGAAGCCGATCTGGGCAAGAACCGGCCCGCGGCGCTGAATGAGGAGCGCCACGGCCACGCCGCCCACGATCAACGAGGGCAGACCGCGGATGAGCGCTTGCAGGGCGATCTGCAGCAGAGGGAAGGAGGAATCCATGGAGGAGGGGTCGGGGGGGGGGCTCACTCCCAGGCGCAGAGGTTGTCGATGGAGGCGGCGGAGCCGTCGCGCAGCCAGCCGTCGAGCTGGGCCTGTTCCTTGAGCTGTTGGCCGCGGGGGCGGGGGACGGCGAGGAAGAGCGTGTTGGCCTCGGGCAGGGTGGTCATGTCGCCCCAGAGCTTTTCCCACTGCAGCACGGGCATGATGTCCTCCTGGCCGTTGCCCCAGCGCTTCTTCACGTCCTTGAGCGTCACGTACGTGGGCATGCGGGCGGCGAGGGTGCGCACGGCGGCGGCGACGCGGTCGGCGTCGGCCAGGGCGGCGCGGTCGAGGCCGAAGAGCGCGAGCATGGGGTCGATGGCGATCCAGCAGGTGAGCGTGTTGTAGAAGGTGAGCTTGAACTCGTCCTCCTCGTGCGCGAGGGCCATGCCCTCGACGAGCCGCAACTGGCCGCCGACGCGCGCCAGGCCGCCGCCGCGATCCTCGAGCCGGCGGCGGATCACCTCGATGGCGAGTGGGCGCGCCTCGCGGTCGTGGCGGCCGAGCACGGCGGGATCGAGATCGGCGCCGAGAGTATCGATGTTGTGGAGGAGGAGGTGCTTGAGCTGCGGGCGGTCGCGCAGGAGGTCGCGGAGCACGCCGTTGCGCAGGAGGTTGGCGATCTCGAACCAGTGGCCGACGGGGTGCAGGCTCTGCGCCGGTAGATTGTCGGTGTAGTCGCGGCCCTCGCCGGTCTTCACCGCCCAGTCGAGCAGGGCTTTGCGCACGCTCTGGCGCATCTTCTCCTGCTGCACGTCGAGCACCTGGTGGGCGGTCTCCTCCCACTGGAAGCGCAGGTCGCGCGCGGTGGGGATCAGGCGCAGGCCGATGGAGCGGCCGGGCGAGAGCAGGAGCGGGCCGGTGTAACCAAAGTTTTGGTGCTTCTCGAGGAAGGCGCGGATCGGCTCGTGGGTGAGATGGCTGGTGGTGAAGAGGTGCGGCACCTCGGCGCCGGCGGCGCGACCGGCGCGGCGGCTCTTCGCGAGGTGGACCTCGAGGAAACTGCGATGGCGGCCGCCGAGCTTGGCGAAGGGGTGCAACGCTTTCACGGTGCCGGCGCCCTGCGTCCAGCGGCTGCCGGCACCCGCGGCAAGGGTGACGACGGCGACGGCACCCGCGCGGAGCAGCTCGCCGCCGCGGGCGGCGTCGGAATCATCCGGCGAATACATCGGCAGGACATCGCCCGGGCGGACATCCTCGACGGTGGCGGAGACGGGCAGGCGGTTCTGCGGCAGGCCGATGCGGCCGGCGAGCAGATCGCTGCGGATCTGCTCATGCTGGAGCGGGTCGAACCCGTTCTCGTCGAGCAGTTCGCGCAGGGTGCGGCCGGCGGCGGCGCCGGAGCCGCCCGACTGCGGCGGGAAGAGGCGGTGGAGGAGGGCGGTGGAGAGGCCGGAGTTGTTCTGCGCGCCGAGGTGGCGGGCGAGGAAGCGTTCGAGGTCGCGGCGGGCGGCGTCGGGCAGGGTGCGCGGGTCCTGGCGGACCCAAGCGGGCACGCGGTAGAGGTAGTATTCGGGCGAGAAGAGCGCGCGGTCGCCGGTGAGGAGCTGGGCGAAGGTGCCGTGCGGGTTGAGCGAGAAGTCGTAGACGACCGGATCCATCGCGAACGGCAGCGCGTGCTGCAGCTCGCGCTTGGTGCGGCGCATGAGCTCGAGGAGGACTTCGCGGGCGCGCGGTTTCTCCTTGGGGTCGACCCAGAAACCCATGCCGCCGCCGGACATGCCGCCGAGCATGACGAAGCCGCGGAAGGCCGGCCCGAGCAGCTTGCGGGCGTCGGCGATGAGGCGCTCGGTGTAGGCGTTGGAGGCCCAGGGGATGATGGTCTGGATCGGGCCGAAGAAGTTGCGCGTGGTGAGCTCGGCGAGCCGGGCGATGTCGCCAGTTTTCAGGCACTCGATGATGCCGCGGAGGATGTCGCCGGCCTCGAGGCGGGCGCGCCATTCGCGCTCGAGCTTGAGGAGGTACTTCTCGGTGACCATCTCGAGGATGGGGCCCACGTTCTGCGACATGCCGCCGTGCACGAGGATGAGGCTGTCCTGCAGCGCCTGGCGCGTGGCGGCGGAGGCGGCGGAATCATCCAACACGTGGTGACGCGGGAGCAGTCGGCCGCGGCTGACGCCGTGCTCGACGTCGCCCGGCTGGGCGAGCTCGCCTTCGATGGTCTTGATGCCCGGCCACACGCCGCCGGAGTCCTGCCAGCCGCCGCCGGAGCCGCCGAGCCATTCGCCGAGGATGGCGCGGCTGGCGACGGTGCGGCGCTCGGGCTCGGTGAGCTCGCCGGTGAGCGCGCCGGTCTGGCCGGTGGCGCGCATGAGCAGCGCGATGAGGCAGCCGAGGAGATTGGTGGAGACGGCGAGGCGCGAGCCCTTGGGGATGTCGCGTACTTGGGAAACCAGTTCGAGGCCGCGCCCGGGGCCGGCGAGGCGGGAGAGGATGTCGGCCAGGTCGTGCCCGGAGCCCTCGAGGCCGGAGGGCACGAGGCCGGAGGCGATGACGGCGGCCTTGAGGAGGCCGAGGTAGTCCTTCGCGAAATCGAAGAGGTCGGCGAGCGAGGCGACATCGGCGCTGGCGCCGAGGTCGACGGAGACGAGGCGCAGCACGGGCTCGTCGATCACGCGCAGGAAGGCGCAGACGGGCGGGCGGGTGGTGGTGTCGCGGCCGAAGACGCCGAGGTCGATGGAGAGGTTGAGGACCTTGGCGCCCTCGGGGTAGTCCATCCCGAGGAAGAAGATGTCGCTCCAGCCGGCGTGGCTGAGGTCCATGCGCACGGGCGTCTCCTCGAAGAGGATCGGGGCGGGGGCGTCGCCGCCGGGCGGCAACAGCTCGGGACGCAGGCGCAGCGGGTAGTCGAGCGGGTGGCCGGTGCGGAACATCCACTGGTTGCCGCGGACGGTGCGCACGGTCTTCTGGACCTGCTGGGCGAGCGTCTTGAATTCGAGTCCGTGGTACGCGGCGGCGAGGGCGCTGCTCAGGGCGTCGCTGGCGCCGTGGTCGCGCTGGTGGCGCAGGAAGATGTCGATCGCCTCCTCGAAACGGCGTTCGAGGGTGTGCTGGTGACCGTCGAACGGGATCGAGCCGGCGCTGTCGGCCGGGAAATGCGGCGGAAGGAAATAGCGGTGGATCGCCTCGAGGAAGAAGAGGGCGCGGACGCGGTGGTAGAAATTTGGAGTCGTGCGCCGGAACGCCTCGAGCTCGGCGGCCATCGTCTCGAGGGTGGCGCGGTCGGACGCGCGGCAGAGCTGCTCGAAATACTGCGGAGCGGCGGCGGAGTCGCGGCCTTCAAGGAGCGAAAGGAGAGAGGGAGTCACAGGAATAGGTCGAATGGGTCGGATGGGACCTATGGGAAGAAGAATGACGGCTGGGAGCAGTCCGTGTGGGCGGGCCCTTACTCTTTCGCGGCCCCGTTTGTTTTCTTCGTCTCGGCGGCGAGGGCGAGTTCCTCGGCGAGCAGGGCGAGGATGTCGGAGCGGTTGGCGCCATTCAGGCCGAGGGCGATCTGGGCGCGGAGGAGACCGAAATGGGCTTCGAGGTTGGCGCGACGCCCGTCGAGCACGGCGGCGAGGTACTTCTCGCGGCCGGCGAGGGCGTTGAGCGAGGGGGAGAGTCCGAGTTTGGCGCCCGGGTTGGCCTGCTGCTCGGCGGCGAGCAGATCGAACAGCGCCGGCGTGAGCACATGCATGCCGAAGAAGCAGAGGTAGTAGCCGGCGCGCAGGCCGGGCACGAGGCAGTGCTGTTCGGCGAGGGTGGGTGTCGGCTTCTCGATGACGCGCTCGATCGCGGTGAGGCCGCGGCGGCCGGGGGCGAGGGTGCCGCCGACGGTGCCGTAGTATTGGAGCTGCCCCTCGTGGGTGGGCTGCACGGCGGAGACGGCGCAATCCTCGGCCTCGGCGAGGTTGAGAAGCTGGCGGGTGCAGCTCTCGGCGGCTTGGGAGACGTAGAGGTGGTCGCTGACCTGGAGCAGGAAGGGCTGGTGGCCCACGAACTCGCGGCCGCAGAGCACGGCGTGACCGTAGCCGAGCGGGGCAGGCTGTTCGAGGAAGGTCAGTTTCGTGGCGTAAGGGGCGAGCACACTCTCGTACGCGGCGCGGTCGCCGCGGGCGTGCACGAGGCCGACTTGCTCGATGCCGGCCGCGAGGAGTTCGTCGAGAATGATCGCGAGCGCGGGCTTCTGGGCGCCATCGCGATCAGTGAGGGTCTGGAGTGGCAGACGGCGCTGGGCCGGGCCGGCGGCCGTGACGAGGGCCTTGGTGACGCGGAAAGGCATGGCGGATGGGTTGTCGGGGAGAAAGTCGCACGCGACGGGGCACGGCAAGATGTTAAGGGGGGCGAGCTGCCGGCGGCGGAGGGTTGCCCGCACAAAAGCGCCCCCGGTGGAGACCGGGGGCGCGAAGCGGAAGCACGGGAAGAGGCGATCAGGCCTTCCGGCGGCGGTACTCGGCGACGAGCAGCAGCATCATCACGGCAAACAGTCCGTAGGTGGACGGCTCCGGGACGGCGCCCTGCGGGATGTCGAGGCTGGAGCGGACCGCGAAGATGACGTCATTGTAGTCACCGTCCTCCCAATTGGAGCCGAGACGGATGTCTTCAAAGCCGAGGATGGTGAACGGGATCTCGGGCAGAGATACCTTCGGATCGCGCACCGTGCCGTTGGGGATCAGCGTGCCGAAATACGACTGCATGGTCGAAGTGCCGGGCACGTTGAGTGCGGGCTCGAACGCGTAGTAGCGGCCGCCGTTGCTGCCGCCGGTGGTGATGGCCCCATCCTGGTATCTGATCTGCGATCCAGTGATGAAGAAATCGAGCGTGCCGCCCGGGGCGAGGAGCAGGGTGCCGTAGTCGCCGAATGCGCGGTTGGGCGCGCCGCCAGCGGCCTGAATGCCATCGGCGATCAGCGAGTCGGAACCGTTGAGGCGCATGCCCCAATCGTCCCACCAGCCGGCGGTCTCGCCGAGGAACACGTATTCAATCTTCAGGTTAAATTTTGCGTTGGTATTGACGATCGGGGTGAGGCCGGGCCCCCAGTTCTGTTGCCAACCCAGCCAGTTGGCGTCGGGTGCCGGGAGGCCGTTGACGGGCGAAGGCTCGCCATAGACGGTGCCATCGGAGGCGACATTGAAGCGGGAGAACCAGGATTGGTAATCGGTGAGACGGTCGCCGGTGGCGGTGGACAGGCCGAAGACGCTGACCGCCGGAGCGAGCAGAGCGAGAAGCAGCAACTTTTTCATAGGAGGAGTTTTCGTGGTTGAGGATGGCGGGCACGTGGCGCCGCCGTTGGCAATGGCTTGCAAGGTACGCCTGAAGCTGCGGAAGCGGTATCGGCGCGCGGCCGCTTCCCGGGTGCGGCTTGTGCCGACGTCCCCATGGGGCTTTTGCCCATGCGGCCCACGGGCGGGGGCGGGGCAGGTTGCGCACTTGCCTCGGCCGGGCGGCGGCGGTGTCCTGCCGCCCCATGGCAGTTTGCGCCCACAAGCAGGATGAGCCGGTCTGGCGTCTCGGGTTGCGCGGTGCCCGGGCCAATCTCGGGCCCGGGCTCGCGTTGCAGGGGCTGGCGATCGCCCTGGTGGTCGCCTACTACCGCTGGCCGGCCGCCGAGGCCCTGCTGCGCGAAGCGACTGCGTTGCGAGCCCGTTTCGGGGTGTTTGTGCCGATCGCGCTCACGGCGGTTTGCGGCGGAGTGATTCCGTTCCTTTACCTGCGGGCCCAGCCGGTGACGCGGCCCGCCCATCCGTGGCGGGATCTGTGGTTCTTTGGCGGGTACTGGGCCTACCGGGGGTTCGAGATCGACCTGTTCTACCGCGGGATGGCGGCGCTGTTCGGGACCGGGCGGGATGTCGGCACGTTGGCGGCGAAGGTGGCGATGGACCAATTTGTCTACTGTCTGCTCGTGGCGGTGCCGGTGATGGTGCTCACCTTCGGGTGGCGCGCCGAGGGTTACTCGTGGCGGCGGCTGCGGGAGCGGATGCGCGGGCGTTTCCTGCGGCACGAGGTGCTGCCGCTGTACCTCGCCAACTGTGCGATCTGGATCCCGGCGGTGTCGGCGATCTACTCGTTGCCGCTGCCGCTCCAGCTGCCGTTGTGCAACGTGGTGCTGTGCTTCTACACGCTGTTGGTCTCGCACATGGCGGCCCACCAGGCGAGCGGGCGCGCACCGTCGCAGGCTGGGCCCGGCGGCTAGGGGCCGCGAGGCGGGCTACCGGAAGGCCGCGTCGTGCGCGGCGAGCTGTCGCCAGGATTTGCGGACCAAGGAGGGGGTCTTCCCGCTGGGCGAGCCCTGGCCGAGCGCCTCGTCGTAGTGGAAGGCGAAGCCGTTGGAGCCGGTGATCTGGATGGTCTTGGCGAGCAACGAGCCGCAGTAGTCGGAGAGTTTTCCCTTCTGGCCGACGGCGCTGAGCTGGGCCGCGGAGTAGGGGGCGTGGATCTGGCCGACGAAAGTGTCCTGGTCGCCGAAGTTCATGATGACCGTGCCGCCGGCGGTGGGGTTCTTCACCGCATGGGAGACGGCGGTGTTGATCGCCACCGGTTCGAGGGACGCCAGGCTGATGTTGTGATTGCCGGGCAGCATGCCGATCGCGAGGCGGGCGGCCTGGTAGTTGGGCGTGGGTGCGGTGGCGGTACCGAGCTGCTGGGTGGTCTTGATGACGCCGCTCACGCTGCCGGCCGTATAGATCGTGAGTTTCGCCCCCGCGGTGCGGTAGTTCACCTTCAGGCCGTTGGTGGCGTTGATCGGCCCGAGGCAGACGAGGACGACCTCGCCGCTGATGTCGAGCGCCGAGACGTTGTCGAGCGAGGAGGTGGCGATGTAGTGCTTGTCCGCATCGCTGGTGCCGATCGCGATGGTGCCGCCGGACTTGGTTACGTTGGTGGTGGTGGTGGTGACGCTTGGGCTGAAATCGGAGAGCTTGCCGTTGAGCTTCCACTGGGTGTTGGCCTTGCCGTCGCGGGGCAGGACCAGGTGCCAGCCGGCGGCGGATTCGACGACGGGCGGGATGCCGGGGTCGACCGCGAAGGCAAGGTCGTGGCGGACGCGGGCGGCGCTGTAGGCGACGGGGTTGGCGATCTTGTCGTCGGGGTCGTCGATCTTGGTGAGGATGTCGTAGGGCGGGCTGGCATTCTTGGCCGTGGCGACCGTCGGGGTCGGCGTGGCGGTGGAGGAGCCGGTGGCGACGGTGGCGTAGTAGCTGCCGTTGCCGAGGTTGAGGTCGTTGTTCGCGGCCCCGAGGGTGCCGACGAGGACCTTGTTGTTGCGGTTGCCGGTGCCGGGGGCGGTGTTGTGCGAACTGTCGTAGCTGTCGAAGGCGGGGCCGGGCTGGGTGGCGCTGATCGACGAGGCGCCGGTGCTGGAGGCGGTGAACGTGGTGACGGCGATGCAGCCGCTGGCGTTGCCGAAGCCGGAACTGGAGAGTGTCCGTTCGAATACGACCTCGACCGCGCGCTCGGTGGTGAGGTCGGCGCCGGGATTGGCGACCCAGCCCTTGGCGGAGACGGTGTAGAGCGTCTGGTTCTTCCGGACGACGACGGCGTAGCCGCCGGTGCGGTTGCCCAGCGACTGCGAATCGGCGGTGAAGGAGCGGGTGAAGGTGGCGGCGTCGCGGGCGCTCCAGTTCGCGTCGTTGGCGAAGGAGTCGGCGAGGATGGAGGAGGTGGAGCGGTCGACGCCGGCCTCGGCGAGGAAGAAGGCGGCGGCGGAGAGGGCGGAGCGCTCGGAGCTGCGGTGTTCGTTGAGTGCGACGCCGATGAGCGCGGCCAGGCCGAGCAGCAGCACGGAGCCGATGATGAGGACCAACAGGAGGGCGGAGCCCTGACGACGACGAGGCATTGGACGGTCAGCCGGCGATGTTGCGCAGCAGCACGAGGGCCGAGCAGAAGGCGGTGTTGCGGCCGGGGACGAGCTTGGCGGCCTGGCGGGCGGAGGCCTGCGGGACGACCTTGAGCTGGACGGAACGGACTTCGGCCGCCGTCGTGGTGGTGGTGCCGGAGCGATTGATGTAGCGAAAACTGGAGACGGACCCCGCCGCTCCCGTGGTCTGGAGGTCCGCCATGACGACGGTCTGGGCGGTGGAGCCCGCGATCGTGGTGCGGCGCTCGAGTCGGCCCTGAGAAGACGAGTACGTGATCACGCCGGTGCGGCCCGTGGCGTATTCGATGAACTCGCCGGTGATGGCCTGGGTGTCGGCCTGGGTGACTTTTGTCAGCGCGCGCAGGTCGAGCAGGATTCTTTCCTGCGTGATACGGGTGTCGGCGTTGAGATCGATCGCGTCGGAGAGGCCGGCCATCGAGCGGTTGACCGAGAGGAAGACGCCGAGGGACGCGCTGACCACCATCAGCAGGATGGTGGTGGCGACCAGGATTTCGACGAGGGTGAAGCCGCGGCGGCAGTGTTTCATGGGGGGAATGGCGGCGGCGGGATCAGGAGGCGGTGGAGTCGGCGACGAGGATGCCGTTTTTCGCGAAATAGGAATAGGCGCTGATGGAGCGGGTGCGGTTGGCCTGGGACCAGGTGACGGTGACCACGACCTTGAGCAGGTCGCTCGAGGCATCGGGTGCGGCGGTGTCGACGGAGCGGGTCCAGGTGAACGCCCGGGCGCTGGTGCCGGTGAAGTCCGCGTGGGTCTCGGTGCCGACGGTGAAGGTCGAGGCGCCGAGTTTTTGGCTCAGGTTGGCGAAGGTCAGGGCGCGCATCTCCTCCATGCGTTGGTTGAGGACGGCCACAGCGCGGGTGCGGTTCTTCGCGGCGGCGACCGTGGCGGCGACGTTGACGACCGAAGACAGAGCGGCGCCGAAGATCACCAGAAGGATCGACATCGCGATCATGACCTCAAGCAGGGTCATGCCAGACTGGGTGCGTTGGTGGTGGGAGCGGCGGTGGTGGCGAAACATCGTGGTGTGATCGTGGGAGCGGGCTGCCGGAGGGAGCTCGCTGTTCGCCACTAGAGTAACCGACCCGGTTCGGAAATCAGGTGAAGGGCCGGCTTCCCGCTGGGGGATGGGCCTCAGCGGACCACGGCGGGGTGGCGACCGGAAAGCGTCGCGTTTTTGAGGCGTTCTACCGGTTACGGGGCTTCCCGGGAGCCGGGTCGAAGGCGCCACCGCGCGAGCTGCCGGGCTCGGCCATCACGCCGACGAGACCGCCAATCGACGCCCATGGACGCGACGGCAGGAAGATGCGTTCAGCGGCAAGCGCGGGCGCACCGTCACCACAGGTTCACGTCGCCACTGACCGGGACGGTCAGGCGCGTGGATCCGCGCCGATTCGCGGTTCGAAGGGATCGTGGGCTCAGAGCGGGCGCAGATCCTCGGGGCGACCGCAGTCGCGCCAGCGCGCCCCATCGGCGCGGAAGGCGTTGATCGTCTCCCCGGCCGCGGCGAGGCGCAGGTAGCAGGCGACGATCGGGAAGACGCCGGACTCGGTCAGCTTCGGGAAGAGGGCGGGCGAAATCATCTGGATGCCGCAGAAGCCGAGGGGCGCGGCCTCGCCCTGCGGCGCGCGGACGAAGGTGTCGCCCGTAGTTGCCGATCGGCGACCGACGAGGCGGTTCGCGGCGTCGAAGAACAGGGGGCGTGCGGTGGGGCGCGGCAGGGCGGCCAAGGTGGCGAGGGCGCCGGTGCGCTGGTGTTCGGCGGCGAGGGAGCGCAGGTCGATGTCGCTGAGGACATCGACGTTGTGGACGAGGAAGGGGCGGCCGTCGTCGAAGAACCAGGCGGCCTCCTTCAGGCCGCCGCCGGTGTCGAGCAGCTCGGGCTCGGGCGAGTATTCGACCCGGCGCAGGCCGAACCGGCCGTGCCGCTCGAGGAACGCCGGGATCTGGGCGCCGAGATGGTGCAGATTGATGATGACCTCGTGCACCCCGGCGGCGACGAGGCGGCGCAACGTGTGCTCGAGGAGCGCGACCCCGCCGACCTCGACCAGCGCCTTCGGGCGGGTGTCGGTGAGCGGTTTGAGGCGGGTGCCGCGGCCGGCGGCGAAGACCATCGCTTTCATGGGTGAACCCGGCCGATGTATCCGAGAGGGGGCGGCGAGGCGAGCCGGGCGGCCCTTTTCACGTTTTAATCGCCCAGCCGGCCCGCTCGCGGTGGCGCAGCTCCACGGCGACGCCGCCCCGGGCGCGCAGCTGGCGGGCGAGCTCCTCGGCGCAATAGACGCTGCGGTGGCGCCCGCCGGTGCAGCCGAAGGCGACGGACAGGCGGGTGAAGTTGCGTTTCTGGTACGCCGCGAGCGCCGGCTCGAGGAGCAAAAGCACCTGCGTGACGAAGCGGCCGACCTCGTCATGGCCGCGGAGCCAGTCGGCGACGGGGGCGTCGAGGCCCGTGAGCGGGGCGAACTGCGCCTCGCGACCGGGATTCGGGAGCGAGCGGCAGTCGAAGACGAAGCCGCCGCCGTGGCCGGAGTCGTCGTGCGGGTAGCCGCCCTTGTAGGAGAAGCTCTCGAGGCCGACGGTGAGCGTAAGCGGCACCGGGGCGATTTCGCGCAGCCGGGTGGAGCGCACGATCTGCTGGAGCGCGGCGGAGAGCGCGGGCAGGGCGACCGGCAGCTCGCCCTGCTGGAGCAGGTGCTCGAGGTTGCGGATCGCGTACGGGACGCTCTGGAGGAAGTGGGCCTTGCGCTCGTAGAAGCCGCGGAAACCGTAGGCGCCCATGGCTTGGAGCAGCCGGATGAGCGAGAAGCCGCGGAAGAACTCCTCAAAGCGCGTGTGGTCGATCGCGGCGAGCGGCGCGGCGGCGGCGAGGTAGGTCTTCTTGAGGTGGTCGCGGAAGGCGAACGGGAGGTTGGCCTTGGCGTCGAGCAGGAGCGAGGCGAGGTCGTAGTGGAGCGCGCCGCGGCGGCCGCCCTGGTAGTCGATGAACCACGGTTTGCCGTCGCGCACCATGATGTTGCGCGACTGGAAATCGCGGTAGAGGAACTGCGACTGTCCAGCCTCGAGCAGGAAGGTGCAGAGGGTGTCGAAGTCGTTCTCGAGCTGTTGTTCGTGGAAGGGGATCTGCGCGAGCTTCAGGAAATAGTATTTGAAGTAGTTGAGATCCCACAACATCGAGCGCCGGTCGAAGGCGCTGCGCGGGTAGCACAGGCTGTAGTCGAGGCCGCGCGCGGCCTTGGTCTGGAGCACGGGGAGCAGCCGCACGGCCTCCTCGTAGACGGCGGCGACGGCGGGCGGGACGTCGGCGGACGAGCCCCGCTCGCGCTGGAGGAATTCGAAGAGGGTGGTGTCGCCGAGATCCTCCTCGAGGTATACGCCGTGGGTGCGGTCGTCGGCGTAGATCTCGGGCACGGGCAGGCGTTGGGAGCGGAAGTGGCGGGAGAAGCTGATGAAGGCGGCGTTCTCGCCGAGGTCGGGATTCTCGACGCCGATGGCGGTGTGGCCGGCGGCATCGTGCAGGCGGTAGAGCTTGCGGTCGGAGCCGTGGGCGCGGAGCTCATCGACGGAGGCGGGGGCGTGGCCGAAACGTGCGGCGAAGAGTTCGGAGAGGCGGGGATGCATGCGACGGGGCCGCAGAGGGTGGCGCGCGGCGTGGTTGGTGGGAAGAGGAAAGACTGTGGACCGTGGACGGTGGACTGTGGACTGTGGACCGTGGACTGTGGACCGTGGACGGTGGACCGTGGACTGTGGACTGTGGACGGTGCGGTTCGCCACGGCACGGAACCGTAAGCGGAGTGGCGAACACGGCGGAGCAGGAGCGGGCCAGAAAGCGCGTTGACGGTGGGTGTGGGCGGCGGCGAACTGGCGGGCATGTCGTCTCCGGCCAAAGTGCCCGTGGGGTTGTTGGTGAAGCTCGGTCTGGTGGCCATCGCTGTGATCGTGGTGGCGGTGCTTGTGCTGCGCGGGGTCGACGTGCGCGGACTGATCGACCAGGTGTTTGCACTCGTGCGCGAGGCCGGACCGTGGGCGTTTTTCGGTTCGATGGCGGTGCTCCCGGCCGTCGGTTTCCCGATCTCGCCGTTCTATTTGACCGCCGGCGAGGCGTTCGCCGGGCAGATGACGATGCCCGGGGTGCTGGCCGCGGCGCTGGTGGCCAACAGCGTGCAGTTTGCGCTTTCCTTCTGGCTGGCGCAACGCGCGTTCCGGCCGGTGGTCGAGTGGCTGCTGGCGCAGGCGAAGTATCGCGTGCCGCAGGTGAAGCCGGAGAACGAGACCACGGTGGCCGTGCTTGTGCGGGTGACGCCCGGGCCGCCGTTGTGCATGCAGAGCTACCTGCTGGCGCTGTCGGGAGTGCGGTTTCGCACGTACCTGTGGGTCTCGATCGCGGTGCAGGGGCTGATGGGTTCGGCCTACATTGTCTTCGGCAAGGCGTTGATGAGTGGCAAGGGCGGCCTGGCGCTGCTCGGGCTGATGGTGCTCGTGTTCGCCATCGCGGCCGTGCAACTGGTCCGCAAACGTCTCGCCCAGCGCGATGCCGGCGCCGTCTGACAACCCGGGCGCGGCGGCGCTCTCCGTGGGGGAGCTGACCGCGCGGATCAAGGCGCAGCTCGAGGCCGCGCTGCCGGTGCTGTGGGTGCGCGGCGAGGTGTCCAATCTCCGGGCACAGGCGAGCGGCCACTGCTACTTCACACTGAAGGACGAGCGCGCGCAGCTCGCGGCGGTGATGTTTCGCGGGGATGTGGCGCGCTCGCGCGTGCCGCTGCGCGACGGCCAGCAGATTCTCGCCTACGGCCAGGTGACCGTGTACGAGGCGCAGGGGCGCGTGCAGCTGATCGTGCGCGCGGTCGTCGAGGACGGCGCGGGGCGGCTGCAGGCGGAGTTCGAGCGGCTGAAGCAGCGCCTGGCCGCGGAGGGGCTTTTCGCCGCGGAGAACAAGGTGCCGCTGCCGGCGATGCCGCGCACGATCGGTTTTATCACCTCGCCGACGGGCGCGGCGGTGCAGGATTTCATCCGCATCCTCGAGCGCCGCGGCTGGCGCGGCCATCTGGTCGTGCTGCCCACGAAAGTACAGGGCGAGGGTGCCGCGGCGGAGATGGTCGCGATGCTGGAGCTCGCGCAGGGCGTAGGCGAGAGGCCAGAGGCGAGAGGCCAGAGGGCGGCGGAGGAAGGCGAGAGGCCAGAGGTCAGAGGCCAGAGGAAGTGTCGGAGCAAGAAGGCGGTGCCGGCTGCCGAGCTCGATCTAGGGTTGGTGGAGGCCGTACTGCCCGAGGCGTCAGGGCTCTCGCCTCTCGCCTCTCGCCTCTTGCCTCCCTTCGATCTTCTCGTGATCGGGCGTGGCGGCGGGAGCTTGGAGGACCTGTGGGCGTTCAACGAGGAGCCGCTCGTGCGCGCCGTGGCAGCGTGCGGGATTCCGATCATCTCGGCCGTGGGGCACGAGATCGACTTCACGCTCTGCGACTTCGCGGCCGACGCCCGGGCCGAGACCCCCAGTGCCGCGGCGGAGCTGATCTCCAGCGACTTTCTCGACGGCGCCGGTCGCGCGGCGCAGGCGGCCCGGCGACTCGACGAACTGGCGACGGACACACTGGAACGCGCCGCCGACCGACTCGAGGCGGCGCGCAACCACCTGCGGCTGCTCTCGCCATCGGCACAGGTCGAGCAGGCCTGGCTGCGGCTCGACGACCTCGGCAACCGGCTCGGGGCGGCGCTGCGGCAGTCGGTGGGGCAACGTCGCGAACAACTGGTGGCGGCGCGCGCGCGGCTGGACCACGCTTCGCCGGAGACGCGGGTGCGGTTCGAGTCGCAGACGCTGCTCGGCCTGTGGAAGCGCCTGCAGGCGGCGAGCCCGGTCTCGGTGCTCAACCGCGGTTTTGCGATCGTGCGCGACGAAGCCGGTCAGCCGGTGGTGCGCCGCGCCGGGGTGATGCCCGGGCAGAAGCTCGCGGTGCAGTTTGCCGACGGCGAGGCGCCCGCCCGCGCGGAGTAGTGCGTGCGGATTTTCGATTTTGGATTGCCGATTTGCGATTGGCGGAAGGCGGAGCGGGCTGCGGGATTCGCGTCGCCAAAGAGCGGAGGCGCGGGTGGGCTGGCGGCATGGAGGCTGATAAGCCGGATGCAGATGGCGGAGCGAAGCAGGTGAAACCGCGGCTGTCGCGGCTGGCGGTGGCGGGTTTTGTGCTAGGGATTCTGTCGGTGGCGATCCTGCCGGTCTGTGTGGGCTTCTATGAACTAAGGCCAATTGCCGCTCTGAGCCTTAGTGCTGTTGGGTGCGGAGCTATCGCGCTGATGCAGGTCGGGTTTTCGCGCGGAAAAGTGCGGGGTATTCCGCATGCATCAGGTGCCATCGTGCTGGCAGTGCTCGCGGTTTTTGGGACGCCGAGAATTTCAAAGGTTCGGCCTGCGACTCCGGCTGGCACCATGCGCAACGATGCACGATGGATCGCTTCGGCGGCGCAGCAGTACCTGATTGAGTACCGGCTTGAGTCGGTCGCCTTCGTCTACGATCCGGCGACGGGAAACGTCGGCGAGCCGCTGAGTCCGTTTGTGCTACGGATCGCGAAGGGCTACGCGCCGGTGCCGGAGCGGCTGACGAAGACCGGGACGTTCCAATTGGGGCTCCCGGAGGTTGGTGTGATGACGTTCACCGCCGAGGGACAGCTCGCATCCGCGCCGCCGGGCCGCTGAATCGTGGCTGCGGCGGAGATCCGGGAGGAACGCGCACGGAGAGCCGCAGGGACAGTGTGAACCCTGAACCCTGGACTCTGAGCCCCGACCCTCGGGCTCGGGAGCGAAGCGGTAGGGGGAAAACCGGACATTTCCGAAAAGCGCTGGCGTCGCCGCCGGGGATGCGCACACTGCGCGCCGTGGCCGGAATACTCCTCATCGAAGACGACGCTGCAGCGCGACACCTCCTGCGGGTTCTGCTGGAACGCGATTCCCACACGGTGTGGGAAGCCGCCTCGCCCGACGACGGGTGGAAGGTGCTCGAGGAGACGGCGGCGCCCGAACTGGCGATCGTCGACCTGCGGCTCGGCGAGGCCAGCGGCATCGACCTGGTGCGGCGGCTGCGGGCGGATCCGATCTGGGGGTCGTTGCCGGTGGTGCTGTGCAGCGCCACGCCGGACCGGGAATCGGTGCTGAGTTCGGCCCAGCTCGGGGCGGCGGCTTTCCTCACGAAACCCTACGACGCGCTGCGTATCCGCGCCGCGGTGAGCAAGGCGCTCGCGACGAAGTGGGTGCGCAAGCATTTCGAGGACCCGGTTTCGGTGACCCGGCGCCTGAGCACGGATCGCGACCGGGTGGCGCAGCTGGCGAAGCATTTCTTCGCCGAGATCCAGTCGACCCTGCGCCTGGTGATCGAGACCGAGGAGGAGCGCAAGGCGGCGCTGGTGCAGCTCGCCGCGTTGCGGCGCACGGCGGCGGATCTGGGCCTGCATACCTTGGAGCTCGCGTTGGCCGAGTGGGAAAAAGCCGGGGTCTCGCACGAGACCGTGCCGGTTTTGATCAAACGCGCTGCGGTGCTCGGCCGGTTGTTCATGGCGCTCGGTGTCTGAGGCGGGTTGATGTAGACGAGGGTCGAGCGTCGAGGGACGAGCGCCCACCCCTGTTGGCGCGAAAGTGCCGCGCCGCGGTCAAGTGGGGCGGGGACGGGCCGATAAGCTCGGCCTCGCTTCCGGGGCTCGCGCGAATTCGTCGACGAATTCGC
>JAHFTC010000027.1 GCA_023269585.1 Opitutaceae bacterium | reverse complement strand
TTCTCGCTCTATAACTCAACTCCCAACACCGCTCTATGTGTTACCTATCACCCCGGTCAGAGTGTCACCTATCACCGGATCGAACCCATCGAGGCCCCAGGCCGAGCAGATGGGGTCATGTCTTAACTTTTGACAAATGGCTCTCTGGACCGAGGCGGGCGGGCAGCTGGGATGGGCGGGGGCGGTCGGACTCATGGGGCTCTCCAGCGGCAGGGTGCGACCGAAGCTGAAAACGGCGGCACGGCGGTCGCAACACCGAATCCGCCACCAGGGGACGACAAAAGGTTCAGGCTTTGGCATTCGTGTTTTCCCGCTGGTAGGCCGCCACCGCCGGCTCACGTCGTGAAGGCCGCCCAGGTTGAGCTGTTCGCCCAGCCAACGGTTCGTTGCGTGCTCTCGCGCTTCAGCGCCGCCGCCAGCGCCACCGCCCACCCCGCCGACTTCTTGTCCGCGGCGAGGTCGGACACAGGGAACGACGGTGCACTGGCCGAGCTGGGCGTCGACAACCGTACCCATGGCGGCACCCCTGGAGTACTGGAGGAGGCGTAAAGCCCGACCCACCAGCGGAGGGCCGATCCCTGTAGGCGGTGGGCGGTGGGACCTGCGCGCCGCGTTTTCCGCCTTCCCTCGCGGCCCCGGCTGCGGCACCCCTTGGCCATGATCCTCGACGTCCTCCCGGTCCGCACCGGCAACGCCCCGGAGAACATGGCGCACGACTTCCTCCTGCTCCAGCGCTACCCGCGCGCCACCGCCGCGCGCTTCCGCCACTATGGCTGGCGCGGGCCGGCGTGGACATTCGGCTACAGCCAGAAGATCGCCTTCGTGCGCACGCGCCTCCCGGCCGACGCCCGCGACCTCTGCCGCCGCACCACCGGCGGCGGGGTCGTCGACCACACCGACGACTGGACCTACGCCCTCGTCGTCCCGCGCGGCCACCCGCTCTACGACGCCCGCGCCACCGAGAGCTACCGCATCGTCCACCAAGCCCTCGCCGACGCCCTCGTCGAACAAGCCATCCCCGCCGAACTCGAGAAACGCGCCGCCACCGCCGACGAGGCCGAACCCGCGGCCCCCTCGCCCGTCGGCATCGTCGCGGGCGCGCCAACCGCCGCCCCGGCCGGCGTGTGCTTCCAGCGCGCGGAGATCTTCGACGTCGTCCACGCCCGCAGCCGCGAGAAGATCGCCGGCGCCGCCCAGAAACGGAACAAGCACGGCCTGCTCCTGCAGGGCTCGCTCTGGAAACCCTCCTGCGCCGCACCGGTCGATTGGGACCAGTTTCACGACTCCTTCACCGCCCGCCTCGCCGCCGCCCTCGCCGCCACGATCGAGCACCCCGGCTGGCCGGAATTCAACTACGACGAGGAGCAGGCCCTCCTCGACCAGTACTCGACGTCCGAATGGATCGAGTACCGGTGAGACGGCGCAAACGCGGAGGGCCCTGCGATCGTCAGAAGACTGTTCAACCGCCCGCGGCCCGAACTTCCGTTTGCCCCGTCGGTCCCAGCCTGATCGAAACCTTACCACGATGACACACCGACACCTGCCGCTCCTTCTCCTCGGGATCGTTCCCTTCGCCCTCGGGGCCTGCGTGCACGTCCGCGAAGCCACCGGCGACGCCGTCGCTTGGGTGCGCGACGCGCTCCAGACCACCGTCGACGCCCCACTCGACCGCACCGTAAAGGCCACGACCAAGGCGCTGAAGAACCTCCAGTTCGCCGAAATCGCGATCAAGGCCGACGCTCTCTCCGGCGTCGCGACCGCCAAGACCGCGCGCGACGAGAAGATCGAGATCACGATCACCTCCGTCACCCCGGTACAGACCCGTATCGACATCCGGGTGGGCGCCTTCGGCGACAAACCCGTTTCGCAGCGCATCCTCAGTGAGATCCAGCAGGAGCTACGCGACTGAACCACTGACTCGGTGAACGGCATCGCAGGCCGGCGAGATCGTTGGCCCACCATTCAACGCAGCCATCGCAGCACTCATTCGTGAGGCGATGGCGACCGGCTCACCAAGCCTCTAGGTGCGCTGCATGCGCTGCAGCAGCTCGGCGTACTCCCACATCGGGCCGCGCACACCACGCCGGCGCAGCTTGTCCATCGTCTCCACGAACGCCAGCGGCGGATCCCCCACAATCCAGTTGGGGTTCTGCTTCTGGTGTTCTCGCAGCCGCCCGTGGAGCGACGCCAACGTCAACTCCGGCGCCAGATAGAAACGGGGTTCGACGAGGTAGTCCGCCGCCGTTTCACCCTGCGCCTCCGGCGCGAGCTGCCGCCACAACGGCGTCTCCGGATAGATGCGCATCCCGATCGTGCCGAAGTAGAACGCCCCGGGCAGCGTCCGCGCCCGCGCGAGCGTTTCCTCGACACTCGCCCGCGTCTCGCCCGGCCCGCCGAAGATGATGAAGTGGCTGTAGTGCAACCCCAGCGCATGCGCCTCCTCACTGGCCCGCCGGATGTCGTCGAAGGTGAAACTCTTCCCGTAGCTGCCCAGCACAGAGTCTGCGAAGCTGTCGGAGCCGAACTCGATATGGCTCAGCCCCGCCCGCTTCATGAGCTGGAGCAGTTCGCGGGTCACGCCGCGCGGTCGCAGGAAACACTCCCACTCCATGTTGAGATCGGCGCGGATCAGCGCCTCGCACACCTCCGCCACGTGGTCGGCGCGAGTGTTGAAAACCGAATCGACAAAGAACACGAACTTCACGCCGAGCGCCGAGAGCCGCCGGAGCTCCTCGACCACCCGCTCGCCGCCCAGAAACCGGCTGCGGCTGCCCTCGATCAGCGGATACGTGCAGTAGCAGCAGTGCAGCGGGCAGCCGCGCTGCGTCTGCACGCCCGGCAGCGAGCCCTGCGCGAGGTAGGCGCGCATCAGCTCCGGGTCGTGGTGCGGCTCCGTGGTGAACGCCGTGTCCTCGGCGTTGCACGGCACCGCCCGCACCGCGCCGTCGGCCCCGCGGAAGACCAGGCCCGCGATCGCGCCCAGCGCCGCCTCACCCCCGCCGGCCCGCAGCGCCGCGACCAGCCGCACCAGCGTGCGCTCGCCCGCGCCATGGATGCCGTAGTCGATGCCGCCGAGCTGGAAGATCTCACGGGGGAAGACCGAGAACCCGCTCCCGCCGAGGATGAGCGGCGCGTTCGTCGCCGCCCGCACCCGCCGGCAGAACCCGACCAGCTCGTGGATGAACGACTTCGGGTTGTGGCACTGCACGTTGTCGATGTTGCGCATCGACAGCCCGACAAAGTCCGGCCGGAACCGCGCCAACGCCTCCTCCAACGTCTCCGTGGAAATCCGCGCGTCCCAGACCCCGGTCACCTGCCCCGCCGCCCGCAAGGCTCCGTCGATGTAGGCCAGGCCGACCGGATAAACCGGGTACGGCTGGTCGTAGCTGTTGAGGTTGACGAGCAGCACCCGCGCGGGCGCCGACTCGGAAGCGGTGGGCGGCATGTCGAGGTTTTCGGTGGGGGGAAGCGGCGGCGGGCTCAAGTCCGAACATCGCGCCGGCGCGCGAGCGGGGCGAGTTCCACGCCCGCCAGCGCCGCCGTCACGATCAGCGCCACCATCGTGCCGAGCGCGGCGACCACCGGGATCGAGCTCAGCGCCAGCACCCCGAACGACGCCGCGGTCGTCAGCGCCGAGAGGCGGATCGAGGGCGGCGGCTCGTCGCCGCGCGCGGTGTTCTCCGCGGTGAAGATTGCGTAGTTGTGGCTCAGGCACACGCCGAGGAACGCGCCGAGCAGGTGGAACAGGTTCAGCGTCTCGCCCGCCACGCCGAGCGCGCCGAACGCGAACAGGCACGAGCCCGCCGGCAGCGCGAAGATGCGCAGCCCGCGTCGCAGCCCGTAGAGCACGAACACGCTCAGGCCCACCAGACCCAGCCCGAGCGCGCTGAGTTGCAGCGCCGACACCCGGTAGCGGCTGAACAACCGGTTGAACGACTGCAGCTGGTCGAGCCCCACCGTCGCCAACTCCGCCGGCGGCTCCGCCCCGGGCGGATGCTCCGCCACGCCCACGAACCAGCTCGCGCCGGGCTCGGTCGCCAACGACAGCGCCAGCGGCCCCTGCAACGCCGCCGCCAGCGTGCGCACGGCGGTGTCGAGCTCGCCCGCCGGCGCGGTCAGCCACGCCTCCCACGCCGTGTCGAACGGGCCAAACTCGCCCGCCTCGAAACCGTGCCGCTCCAGCGCCGCACGCAAGGCCGGCGCAAACTCCGCCAACGCCGCGCGCTCCGCCGCCGCCGCGCGCCATTCGTCCGGCGTGGGGACCGCGAGCCCGAGCGACGCCACCGGAGACCCCGCGAACTGCCGTGCGTGCCAGTCGAGAAAACGCCCCTGCGCCTCGCGCGCCGCCGCCGGCGTCGCCCCGCGTGTGAGATAGACGGTGCGGGACGGCGTGTCGCCGAAAAGCGCTCGCACCTCCTGCGCCTCGGCCCGCAGGGCGGCGGGCATCGACTCCAGCTCACGGATATCATCGCGCCAGTGCAGGCGCCACGGGCCCAGCAGCGCCACCACCGCGCCGAGCAGCAGCAGCGCCCGCGCTCCGAGGCGCCACGCCGGATGGGCGCCGCGCAACCGCACCCGGGCGAACGCCCGGGTTTCGGTGTACGGACGCGCGAGCTGGGCGAACCAGAGCAGCGCGGTCACCAGCGCCGCGATCAGACCGCAGCTCACGAACAGGCCGAGTTGCCGGATCAGCGGCAGCTCCGAGAAGAACAGCAGCGAGAACCCGAGCACCGTGGTGAGCGCACTGGCCAGCAGCGGCTTGATCAACCGCCGCACCTTCTCCCCATACAGCTCCCCCGCGCGTTGCGCCGGTTGCAGGTAGAGATAGAAGCCATAGTCGATCGCCACGCCGCCCAGCAGCGAACCGACGACGAACACCAGCACGTGCACGCGATCGAAGACCATCGTCACGCCCACCCACGCGCCGAGCAGCGCACCGAGCACGACCGGCACGAGGTGCACCGCCTGCCACAGGCGCCGCAGGCACAGCGCCGCCACACCGAGCACGGCCGCCAGCGAGAACAGGTTCAGCGACGCCATCTCGCCCTCGATGCGGCGACGGTTCTCCGCTGCGAAGCGCCCGATCGCCGCCCACTGCAGCTGCGCCTCGGGTGCGACCGTCCGCGCCGCCGTGAGCGCGCGCTCCACCGCGGCGAGCACCGGCCCCTGCCCCGCTTCGCTCAGCGGCGCCGCGCTCGTGCGCGCCCAGATCAGGCTCCGGTCGCCTTCGGTGCTCTTCGGCTCCGCGAAACCGGCCAGCTCCGTCGCCAGTCCGGGCAACAACAACAGCGGATCGGCGGGCACCAATTCCTGGAACGCCACCGCCTCCGGTTGCGCCAAGAATGCCTCGAGCTCCGTCGCGGTGCGCTCCGCCAACCATGCCGGCCACGGCTGGCCGGGCGCCGTCGCGGCGTGGGCGCGACGCTGCCGCGCCAACCAGCCGGGGAGCAGCAGCTCGAGCCGTTGGGCGAAAAGCTGTTTCCCGAGCGCATCGCGCGGACCGGTGTCCCCCAGCGGGCGCACCTCGGCAAACGCCGGCTCCGCACGCAGCGTTGTGATGAATAACTCCGCCGCCCGCTCGCGCCGCTCCGCGTCATCCGCCCGCAGGGCGAACAACGCCACCCGCGCCTGCCGGTCCGCGGCGAGCGAGCGGGCGAGCGCGAGCTCCGGCGAACGCTCCGCCCCCGGGATGAGATCGAGCACATCGGTCGAGAGCTTCGCGGCATAGTCGAGACGCGCGAGCCAGAGCAGGCCCAGCGCCGCGCCGAGCGCCAGCAGCGCCCGCGCCGTCCACTTCTGTCGTGCTGGTTCCATGGATTCAGCGGAAGAACCGCTTCGCTTCCTCGGCGGTGAACGTCACGCCGGTCTGCGTCGTCTCGATGAGCACCTCCACGCGCTGCTTGGCCGAGCGACGGAACTCGAGCCGGCGCACGCTCTCCCCCGCTCCCTCGACGGTGAGCGCGCTCAGGCTGCGCGCGAGTTCCGGCGTGCGCGGGGTGAAATCGAGCCGCCAGTCCTCGCCGTCGCGTGCGGCGCGCAGCGTGAAGAGCTGCAGCAGCGCCGGCAGGTCGAAGCGCAGCACCGGCAGCAGCGCGGCGTCGATACGCGGCGCCTTCGGGTCGGCCGCCATGGCGCGCGTGCGGCCCTGCGCGTTGCGCATGAGCAGCCCTTTCGCGTCGACCACCAGCAACTGCTCCTCGGGCTGCGTGTAGCGCAGGCTCAGGCCCAGTGCCGCGGAGTGGCGCAACTCCCCGTGCAACACCACCGGCGTCTTCTTCACGCTGAACCAGCGCTGCTCGGTGAACGTCGAATGCACCCCGCCCTGGGCTGCAAGCGTGGCGAAGAGCGGCTGCCACGCGGCGTCGTTTTCGCCGGCGATCAGCTCCGGTCCGGGCGCGGTCGGCACGGCCGCGGCGGCCGCGGCGGCAAACGTCAGGAGGAGGGCGAGGAGCGAAATTCGTTTCATGCGATTCGAGAGTGGCGGCGCGCCTTCCCCACCGAGACCCAGCGGCCGAGCAGCAGTTCCACGATCAGGCGGGTGTGCAGCCAGACCATGCGGAGGTTGTCGCGCAGATAATGGTAATGCGAGACGCCGCCCTCCGCACGCGAAAGGTAGCGGCAGGCCGCGGGGAGGTTGCGCATCGGCGTGCCCGCCCAGAACAACCGCACCGCCACCTCGGGGTCGAAGTCGTAGCGCCGGGCGAACCGTGTGCGCCGCAGGACACGCACCGTCGCCGCGAGCGGGTAGACCCTGAATCCGAAAAGCGGATCGTCGATGCCCGCCCCGCCCGTCTCAAAATGCACCAGCCCCACACTGAGCTGCCGGCCCTTCAGCCGCACGAGCGGCGCCTCCGGACCGAACACCGGGCGCCCGAGCACGAGCGCCGCGGGCTCGTCTTGCGAGGCGCGCATGAAGTCGCCGATGCGGTCGGCGGGATGCTGGCCGTCGGCATCCATCACCAGCGCATGGGTGAACCCGGCCGCCAGCGCGGCCTCCGCGCCCGCGAGCACCGCCGCGCCCTTGCCGCCGTTGCGCGGCTGGATCAGCACCCGCAGCCGCAACTCGGTCTGCGCCAGCGCGACCACCCCCGTCGCGCTCTGATCGGTGCTGCCGTCGACCACCACCCACACGTCCGGCCACTGGGCGAGCGCCTCCCGCACCGTCGCGAGCAGGCGCGCCCCGCCGGTGTTGTACGACGGGATAAGCACCAGATGCGTGGCGGTATTCATCTCTTTCGGTCAGGCAAGTGGGCCAGCAGATGGCGCTGCACCTCGGCGGTCAACTCCGCCGGCGAACGCGCGGGGTCGTGCGGCCAGCAGCGATCGAGGGTGATCTCCACCACGGCGGGCAGGACGGGAGGCAGGCGCCACGACGGCCGACCCTTCGGCACCAACCCGGGAGGCGCCACGATGCGAAACAACTGCACCGGCGCCTGCGCCCGCGCCGCGATGAGCGCGAAGCCAGGGCGCAGGGGGTTCAGGGCGAGCCCGGGCTCGGTCCGCGTGCCCTCGGGAAAAATCAGCAGCGACTGGCCCGCCGCGATCTTGGTCGCCACCTCGCGCACGAGATCCACCCCGGGCACCCCGCCGACATAGCCCGCGAGCACCGCGGCCGCGCCGATGCCGGGATTGCGCAGCAGCGCCGGCTTGAAGATGCAGATCGCATCGGGCAGCTGCGCCAGCAGCAGGAACGCATCGATCAGCGTCGGGTGGTTGGCGATGAACACCGCCCCCGGGGCCGGCGGCGTCTCGAAACCGCGCCAGACCACCCGCACCACGCCGGTGACATCCATCAGGCGCAGCCAGCGCGCAAACAGCCAGCGCAACACCCGCCGCATCCAGGCGCCACCCGTGGGCGCCCGCGGCCACAGCAGCAACGGCAGGCAGCCCAGGTTGAGCACCAGGCCTCCGACACAGAAGGCGGACCAGGAGAACAAATACGCCCCGACCGCGACCGCCCGGCGGATCATGCGGCGGCCCCCGGCGCCGCGGGTGCGTCCGGCACCACCGGGTTGAGCGGCGTGAAATTGAACCACAGATACGGATCGCGCCGCAGCAGCGCCTCCACCTGCCGCAGGAACGCCTGAAAATGCAGCCGGGCCCGGGCCAGCGCCGCCTCGCGCGCCTCCCCGGGAATCGGATCAAACCGCGGCGAGGCATGCAGCGTGGCGAGATCGGGACCCTCCGGCACGCCGACGGAGAACAGCACCGGCCGGCCGAAGATGAGTGCGAGATGATAGATGGTGAAGGGAAACAGCCGGCGCGCCCCCAGAAACTCGAACGCCTCCGTGCGCGCGGCGAACTCCACCCGATCGCACTGCAGCGCGATCGCCGCCGGCGTGGCCGCGGCGTCCTTCAAGGCGAAGAGCAGCTCGCCCGGTTCGTTCACCCAGAGGAAATGCAGCCGCCCCCCGAACCGCTCGGCGAGCTTGTCGGTGTCGTACGAGTTGCCCACCCGCTGCCGCACCACGTACACGTGCAGGTGGTCATAGGCGCC
This sequence comes from Opitutaceae bacterium, assembly GCA_023269585.1. GTDB lineage: Bacteria > Verrucomicrobiota > Verrucomicrobiia > Opitutales > Opitutaceae > CAJCBL01. The sequence goes on along the minus strand of JAHFTC010000027.1, from coordinate 30,988 downwards.
GATCTGGCAGCCTTGAAGATCCGATACGCCGAGGTGGAAGGTGCCGAGCAGCGCCGGTCCGCCGCGCTCGAGCCAGGCGCGGAAATCGTCGGCCCCGGGCGCGTAGACGGTGCGATGCGGCCGGCCGTTGAGCACCCGCAGCTTGGTCAGCAACGTCTCCTCGAAGGCAAAGAAATGGCGAAAGACCTCGCGGAACCGCGGACGCCGGCCCAGCACCGCGGCGAGATACTCGCGCGAGTGCCGGCGCTGCACCGGCATGCCGAGCAACGCGATGAACGTGCCGAACGCCCGCACCGGCCGGTAGGCGAACTCGGGCACAAACCGGTCGGCCGTGCGCAGAAACCAATACCCCCAGCTGGGGCCCGGATTGCGCGGGTGGTGGGCGGAGGCGGTCACAGCCATTCCACGCTCAGTCGCCAACCGGGCGCGACAGGCCCCGCGAAGGCGTGGCGGTTGTGCACGAGCGCGAACCAGTCGGCGAGCGCGAGCGCCCCGGCGGCGTCCGCCGCCGGCTCCAGCGCCAGCCGGCCGAGCGACTCGGCGGTGCGGCTCCGCGTCAGCGCGAGCGCGAACGCGAACGCGCGGTCGCTCGCCGCCGCGTGCGGCACCAGCCAGGTGCCGCGTTCCTCGCCGCCGCAGAAGAGCACGCGCTCCGCGCCCGACAGCAGCGCAGCCTGCGTCGCCGTCGCCACAAGTTGGTTGCCGCCGGCCAGCGGGAAGAACTCGCGCACGCTGCGCTGCCGGCCGATCAGACCCTGCTGCGCGCCGCTGGGATGGATCGACGTCTGGAAGAGCGTGGGACTCGCGCCGGGAAAACTGTCGAGAAAGCCCTCGAGCGCGCGGCCTTCGCCGAACTGCGTGGCGTAGACGAGCGCGTCGTCCTCGCCGGGCTGGAGTTCGCCGAGCACGGCGCCGACGAAGAGGCCGAGCTGCGTCATGCGCCGCACTGCGCCGGGAACAAACCGCGCCTTCAACCGGTCGCGCGTGGCGGCCGGCTCCTCGGCGCCGGGAGCATCGGTGCGGACGGCCTGGATGAAACGTTCAAGCATGGCTGAGCAGAAAGGCGGCGTGCGCGCCACCAAAGGCGTTGCTGGCGCAGACCACACCGTCGAAGCCGGAGTTGTCGAACGGCGCGAGCGCCACGGTGTCGGTGAAAGCCGGTGACGCACTGCCGACCGTTCCGGGCGTGCGGCCGGCGCGCAGGGCCGCGGCGGCGATCGCGAGCTCGACCAGCCCGCAGCTGCCGAGCGTGTGCCCGAGGCTGCCCTTCCAACCGACCAGCGGCGCACCGGGAAACGCCTGCGCGACGGCGGCCGATTCGAGTCGGCCGGCCTCGAGCGTGCCGGTGCCGTGGCCCTTCACCCAGAGGCGGCGACCGGCGGCGGCCGCGGCGAGCGGCGCGAGCGCGGCGGCGAAGCCGGAGCCATCGGGCTTGTTGGCCGTGAAGTGGAACATCTCGTTGTGCAGGCTGTGCGCACCGATCGCGAAGTCGCCGCGTTCGCGCGCCAGCACCGCGTACGCCGCGCCGTCGCCCAGGCCGATCGAGCCGGCGGCGCGATCCTGGTAGGGCGCGGGAAGATCGACGTTGAGAATCTTCAGCGCATGGAAACCGCCCGCGACAAACGGGCTGAGAAAATCATAGCTCACCACGAGCACCTCCTCGGCTGCGCCCGCGGCCAGCAGGCGCGAGGCGTGGACGAGCCCCAGGTGCGCGGAGACGCAGGCGTGCGAGAAGATCGCCACGTTTTCGCCCCAGCCAAGGGCGCGGCGCACGAGTTCGACCGAGCCATGCGGCGTGCCATGCGCGGCGTGGACCGCCTCGCCCGTTCGGCGGAGCGCGTAGAGGCTGCCCACGCCGAAGTTGCTGCTCGTCACGCAGACCGGCCGGCGCGCGGTGCCCCAGTCCGGTCCCGCCACCGGCGCGAGCAGCGTGCCCAAAGCGTGGAGCCATGCCGGCGGATTCGCCTCGTCGAGCGCGCGCCCGGGCAGCAACGCCATCGGCACGGCATCACCGCCCTCGCGGCCGAGCACAGGCGTCGACTGGAGGGCCCGTTCGGCGCGCAGCAACGCCGCGTGCGTGGCGGTGGCGTCGCCCAACGGCGTCAGGCAGTCGCACGCAGCGAGGCGGACGGCGGAGTTTTCAGAGGGGAAAGCCATGAACGGCTCAGGCTGGGTTCGAGGGAGGAGCCTGCTTGCAGGCGATTCTGCGCGCTGCGAGAAGGAGCGGCTCAGGCCGGCAGCTTCGAGGCGTCGGCGCGGGCGCGGATGAAGGCGGCGAGACTGGCGACGCTGGCGAGGGCCTGCCGCGATTCCTCGGCGCTGCCGATCTTGATGCCGAACTCCTTCTCGATCTTCACCACGAGTTCGAGGGCGTCGATCGAGTCGAGCGAGAGCCCCGAGCCGATGAGCGGGGCGGCGTCCTCGATCTCGGCAGGCGTGATATCCTCGAGGTGCAGGGTTTCAACGATCAGGTGCTTGAGGCGGTCGGTGAGGGCGTCGGCCATGGGTTTTGGAGCAGCCAAGGTTGGCCGGACTCCGTTTCGCGGCGCAAGCTTGGATCGCGAGCCCAGCGGAGGCGATGCGAGTATGAACGGTGGAATCCGGGAAGCGGGCGGGACGAACACTAGCTTCAGACTGGTGAGTCAGAAGTGTTCTTTGCGGGAAAATAGAAACACGAGAATCCGACCAGAACAAAGCCAGACTCACGTAGCCACGAGATCCACGCGTTGCAGTACCTCCCGATGAGATAATCTCCGGTCAATGCGGTGAGTCCGAGCAGAAGCAAAAAGAGCGTCCATCTCCCTGCTCTCTCCCACCGGAGCCGGAGTGTCTTGATACGGAATACTTGCCCAAGAAAAACCACCACGACTGTCACCGCTATGGCGACGATCAACGAGCCCATTGGGCTGAACCGTCTGAAATAACTATGTTCGAGGCTAAAATAAGCCCACGCGACATGGACCACCCAGACGGCCACCAAGCAGGATAAGCAGCGCTGGACGTTCGTCTTCATTTCACTCCCGCCACCGCCGCAGGACGTGGCAGACGTTGCTGCCGCCGAAGCCGCTGCTGTTGTTCAGCACCACGCTCGGCGCAGCCGCCACGCTCTCGCGCGGGAGATCGAGTCCTTCACAGATCGGATCGGGCGTGCGCAGGTGCGCGTTGCCGGGGATGAATCCTTCGGCGAGCGCGAGCACGCAGAACGCCGCTTCCATCGCGCCGGCCATCGAGAGCGGATGCCCGGTGAGGCCCTTCGTGCTGCCCACGCGGGGGCGGGCGCCGGCCTCGGTGAAGACGGCGCGCAACGCCTGCGCCTCGGCCCGGTCGCCAACCGGTGTCGAGGTAGCGTGGGCGTTGACGTAGTTGATCTCTGCGGGCGTGACACCGGCATCGGCCAGCGCGCGCTGCATCGCCAGCCGCAGGCCGGCACCCTCGGGATGCGACATCGCCACGCTGTGGCCGTCGGAGCTTTGTCCCCAACCCGCCACTTCGGCGAGGATCGGCGCACCGCGCTCCTGCGCGAGGTCGGCGGCCTCGATCACGAGTGCCACCGCGCCACCCGCGCCGACGAAGCCGTTGCGCGCCGCATCGAACGGGCACGAGGCCAGCGCGGGATCGCCCTGCGCGGAGAGCGCACGCATCGCGGCGAAGGGCAGGATCGTCTCGGCGTTGTGCTCCTCGGCCCCGACGACGATCACGCGGCGCAGGCGGCCGAGCCGGATCTCGTCGCAGGCGTAGCCGAGCGCATGGCTCGAGGACGCGCACGCGGAGACGAAGCCGCACACGGCGCCATGGATGTGGAAGTGCGCGCCGAGGTTGAAGTTGAGCGTGCCGCAGATCGAGCTGACCACGCCCATCGGGTTGCCGCGCTCGCCGCGGGCGGCGTCCATCTGCCCGAGGTGGTGGTGCATCATCCGCGCCGAACCGGCGGAGGCGGTGAAGAGGCCCGTATCCGGGAGATTGGCGACATCGGCGGGGGCGAGCCCGGCGTCGGCCAGCGCCTGCTCAATGGCGCAGAGGGCGAACACGCCGTGCGGCGCGAGCCCGCGCAGCGTCTCGCGCGGGATGTCGTAGCGCGCGGGCCAGGTCCAGTCGCGGCAGTTGGTCGAGGAGACGTCGAACTCCTTGATCGTGCCCACGAGCTTCACCGGCAGCGCGGGGTTGCCGAGGAATTCGACCGGCACCAACCCATGGCGACCCTCGCGCAGGCTGGCGGTGACGGCGGCGCGCTCGTTGCCGATCGGAGTGATGAAGCCCAACCCGGTGACGACCGGGCGGCGGGCGGCGGGCGGGGCGGCGTTCACGCGGGAGGGCGCTGTTCGCGCAGGCGGCGGGCGACGAAGTCGCACAGTTCGCCAACCGTGCGGAGCGCGAGGATGTCCTCGTTCTTGATCGTCACCTTGAAGAGATCCTCGAAGAAAAACACGGTCTCGGCCACGGCGAGGGAATCGAAGCCGAGGTCCTCGATCAGCCGCTCTTCGGCGCGCAACGGTTCGGTGCGCGAGTGGGCGGAGGCGCGCGGCATAAAGTCGCGCACGGCCGCAACGATCACCACGCGAAGAGCCGCCTCATCGCGGGAGGCGCGGAAGGTCTGGTAAGCCGCGTGCACCTCGGCCGGGAAACGGACGAGCGGCTGCGGGAGATCGAGAGGCGTGGGCATGGTGGAGATCCCGAGCAAAGACCTCGATCAGGCGGGGACAAGCTTTGGTTGAGGTCCCGGCGGCGGCCGGCATCGCAGGCCTCAGTGCCGGGGCGGGTCCGCCCACGGGCGCAAGAATACGGTTCCGTTCGTCCCTGGAATGTGGTTGGTTTTTTCCGACCGGAGCCCGCGACTCCGCTGCGCCCCGGCGGGCGGACTCCAGAAACCCCGAACTCTCATCATGCACAAATCAATCCTCGCCACCGCAGTCCTGCTGGGCTGCCTCGTGTTCGCCTCGGGATGCGCCGTCGGCCGGCGCACCCTCCCGCTCACCGTTTCCCAGACCCCCGGCCTCGGCGCCACGAAGGGTACTGTGTTCATCGGCGAAGTTGCCGACAGTCGCCGCTTCGAGAACAAGCCCCAGTTGCCCTCCGTGCCCTCGATCGACGGCGACGTGACCAAGGCCACCAAGGAGCAGCTCGCCAACGTCATCGGCCGCCAGCGCAACAGCTACGGCGGGGCCCTCGGCGACATCGGCCTGCCCGAAAACGACACCGTCATGAACCGCACCCGCCAGCTCATCGAGGAGGGCTTCCGCCGCAAAGGCTACGCGATCGGCACCGATCCGGCCGCCGCCACCGCCGCGACCGTCGTCATCGACGAGTTCTGGGCCTGGGTCACGCCGGGCATGTGGAGCATCTCCTTCGAGGCCAATGTCACCTGCAAGCTCACCGTCACGAAGGACGGCAACACCAAGACGTTCACCGTCCGCGGCTACGCGATCAACAAAGGCCAGGCCGCCACCAACCCCAACTGGCAAAAGGCCTATCAGGCGGCCTTCGACGATTTCCTCGTCCAATTCGATCGGACACTCACCAACGCGGGACTCTAGTCCCGGCGCCTTCCACAGCATTCTGCCTCTCGCGCCCGCGCCGGTTCGCCGCCGCGGGCGTTTCTTTTTCCATGGCTCGGGCCGCCGTCTGCACTCCGCCGCGCTTGATCCCGCCCGCCCACGCGGTTTCGCTCCTAGCCCACCCGCCCAGCACCACAGCGCCACGCCTTCCCCACGCGACGCATGCGCGTCACCCTCGTCCATCCCGCCGGCTTCAACTTCGTGCCCGGCCAGCCCGATTTCTCGGTCCTGGCCAACCGCATGGCGCCCATCGGCATCCTCCAGCTCGCCGCCTGGCTGGAGCAGCACGGCCATCCGACCGCTGTCCACGACTGCCTCGGGCCGGTCGCACCGCAGGGAATCGCCGCCAACGTCTCCGCCATCCTCGCCACCAAGCCCGACCTCGTCGGCTTCTCCGCCACGACCGCGGCCTTCATGGAGACGGTCGACCTCGCCGCCGAGATCCGTCGCCGCGAGCCCGCCATCAAGATCGTCGTGGGCAACGTCCACGGCACCTCGATCGGCGCTCCGCTCCTGCGCCACTTCCCCGAAATCGACGCGCTCTGCATCGGCGAGGGCGAGGGCACGATGCTCGACCTCGCCGAGGGCCGCGCCTGGAAGGACATCCCCAACCTCGTCTACCGCGACGGCGACACCCTCCGCACCAACCCCCGCCGCACGCGCATCCAGGACCTCGATTCGCTCCCCTTCCCCGCCTACGAGAAGCTCGCCGGCTTCCCGCGCGGCTACCACCTGCCGCTCTTCTCCTACGAGCGGCGCTGGGGCGCGACGATGATCACCTCGCGCGGCTGCCCGTATACCTGCTCGTTCTGCGACCGCACCGTCTTCGAGCGTCTCCATAAGTTCAACTCCGCCGCCTACATCCACGAACACATGCGGCACCTGCGCGACCGCTTCGGCGTGCGCCACATCAACATCTACGACGACCTCTTCACCGCGCACAAACAACGCGTCGACGAGCTCTGCCGCCTGCTCGTCGACCGGCCGCTCGGGGTGAACTTCAACTGCGCCATCCGCACCGGGCACACCTCGGCCGAGATGCTGCGCGACCTCGAACGCGCCGGCGCCTTCATGGTCTCCCTCGGTGTCGAATCCGCCGATCCGGGGATGATGCGTCGCCACAAGGCCGGCGTCACCCTCGAGGCCGTGCGCGACACCGTCGCGAAGATCCACGCCGCCGGCCTGCGCGCGAAGGGCCTGTTCATCTTCGGCCTCCCCGGCGAGACGCCCGAGACCGTGCGCACCACCAGCGACTTCATCCTCTCGCTCGATCTCGACGACATGAACCTCACCAAGTTCAGCCCGCTCTACGGCGCGCCGATCTGGGACGAGTGCGCCAGCGGCCGCTCGGGCGAGTTCCACGAGGACTGGCGCCTGATGAACTGCCTGAACTTCGTCTTCCAGCCCGCCGGCTTCGCCAGTCGCGAGGAAATGGATGCACTCTACAACTGGCACGTCCGCCGGTACTACGACAGCAAGGGCTACCGCCGCCGCTTCGCCCGCCGCCTCTGGTCGCACCGCTGGAGCCTGTGGCATGTGGTGAAGCACACGCCGCGCATCATCCAGGCCGCGCGCTACTTCAGCGCCAACAAGGCGCAGCTCGAGGCGGTCCGCCGCGATTTCCCCCTGCACCCGCGCCAGCCGCGCCACCTCGAACCCTCGCTCAGCCCCGAACTCCGCGCCGACGCCGCGGCAGCTGTAGCCGGGGGCGGCGACCCCGGCGGTCCGACCTCCCTCCAGCCGGCCTCGCCGCGGCCCGCTACAGCAAGACCTTCGTCCCCATGACCGCCACGCTCCTCAGCCGCTGGCGCGAGACGGTGCGGCGCGCACCCGACGCCCTCGCCGTGATCGACGGTGCCACCGGCCGCCGCTGGACGCGCGCCGAACTCGCTGCTGCCTCCGAGAACTGGAGCCAAACCATCTCCGCCAACCGCCACCTCGCCGGCCGGCGCGTGCTCCTCGCTGAGCCCAACGGCGCAGCCTGGTTCCACGTTTTCCTCGGCCTGCTCCACTGCGGCGCCATTCCGATTCCGGCCGACTCCACCGAACCCGCCGCCGCCCTCGCCGCCCAGGCCCGCACCCTCCGCGCCGCCGCACTCTGGCACGCGGGCGCGCTGCATCCGGTTCCCGGATCCACGCGCCACCGCCGCCGCGACCTCTGCCTCTTCAAGCTCACCAGCGGCAGTACCGGCGTGCCGAAGGCGCTGCCCTTCACCCACGCCCAGATGCTCGCCGACGGCCGCCAAGTCTGCGCCGCGATGGGCATCAGACGCGACGACCTCAACCTCGCGGTCATCCCGCTCGGCCATTCGTACGGCCTCGGCAACCTCGTCGTGCCGCTCTTCGATCAAGGCACGCCGCTCGTCTGCGCCGCCAGTCCGCTGCCGCAGGCGCTCGCCGCCGATATCGCCCGCTGGCGCCCGACGGTTTTCCCCGCCGTGCCCACGCTCCTGCGCGCGATGGTCCGCAGCGAACTCGACCGGGCGCAACTCGCCAGCCTGCGCCTCGTGATCTCGGCCGGCGCTGTGCTGCCCGCCGAAGTCGCCGCGGCCTTCGCGGAGAAGTTCGGCCAACGCGTGCATGGCTTCTACGGCGCCAGCGAAACCGGCGGCATCTGCTACGACCGCACCGGCGCGGCCACGCTCGCCGGCCGCGGCGTCGGCACGCCGATGCACGGCGTACGCCTCCTCTTCCGGCGCGGCCAACGCTTCACCGTTGCCAGCGCCGCGGTGGGTGGACGCGGCCGTTTCTCGCCCCCGGACCGCGGCGCGCTCGATTCAGCGGGCGAACTCACGCTGCTCGGCCGCGCCGGCCGCACGGTTAAGATCGCCGGCCGCCGCCTCGACCTCGCCGAGGTCGAGAACGCGCTCCTCGCACTCCCCGGCGTACGCGGCGCCTGCGTGCTCGCGCATCCAGACCACCCCGACGCGATCGTCGCAGTCGTCGCCTCCGAACGCACCCGCGCCGAATTGCGCTCCGACCTCGCCGCAAGGCTCGCACCCTGGAAACTCCCGGAGCGCATCATTTCCCTGCCGGAACTGCCCCTCACCGAGCGCGGCAAGATCAACCGCAACGCGGTGGAGCGGCTGCTGCGGTGACCGGACTCTTCTCTCGCCCTTTCTTTTGGGGAAGGACCGCTCAGCCCTCGATTCCGACCCCCGTGATCGTCGCCTCGATCTCGATATTGAGCTCCCGCCGGCAGATGTCCGAACGCAGGTAGCTAACCTGGTCTCTCGGCGTCACCAAGCCCCGCTCAAGCGCAGCCCGCACGGTCGGGAGGTCGCCGGCCTGGCGCAAGTAGACCTTGAAATGGCGAGTTCCAGCCCGTCCGCGGGCCATGTCCGGCCCGAGTCCGCAGGCGCAGGATATCTCGCGCAGATTTTCCACCGTGCACGCGAGTTGCTCACCCGTGTCGCCGGGCGCCACCGAGGCGTGTCCGCGGATGGCCGCCGTGCCTGAGATGAACACCATGTCGCCACCCGCGGCATCGGCCGCCACCGTGGCGCGGGCGAAACTCGGCGGCCGTGGTCCGTATTCAGGGGGATAATCCCAGGCCGGCACCTGCCGCGGATTCTCGAAGTGGCGCAACATTCCCGTGGTTGCCGCGAAGACCACTGTCAGCTCGGCCGCGTCCGTCCCCACGGCCGAGGCGGCCGGGATCACCTCGCGGAACTCGCGGCCAAACGCGGCCTCGAACGCCAGTGACCGTCCGCGGCAGAAAGCACGGTAAGTTTCCAGCCCGTCACGCTCCGGCACGTTGATCGCCGGCACGTAGTTCCAGATTCTTGCCAACCGCCGGCCCTCGGTGGCCGCCAGCAACGAGTCGTAGAGCCGGTGCGTGGCCTGCGCGATATTGCCCCGAGGATCGACCCGGGCGGCGCCCAGCTGCCAGGCGCCGCTGCGGGCAAGCGAGAACAGCCCCGCCCTTCCGTCCGCCCGGGGCGCACCGAAGAGGCGCTCGCACAGCAGCCCCGCGAGGGGCGGCAGCCCGGTCGGCACGGGGCCATCGGCCAGCGCCAACTCAACAGCGAACCCGGCCGCGCCAGCCGTGCAGGGAAGGTCTTTGGTGCCGGCCACTTACTTGGTCAGCAGCACCCGGCCGAGGTAGACGTCGATATCCTTCTTGAGGTTCTCGATCCAGCGCATCGGCAACCCGCCACCACGCGAACTGCCGACAGCGAAGATATCGACCTTCGTTTCGTCATAACGGATCGTGAGCGTGCAGACGTTCTTGCCGCGCTCGTAGTGGGCGACGATCTCGCCGTCCGACTTGTCGCGCACCACCCACTTGCGCGCCACCAGCGACTGGGTGATCGCCGCTTCCACATCGGCCTCGGTCAGCTTCGAGGAGACGGGGATCGACGCCACATTGGTGCCGATGTTTTGGTCGGCCGCGCGCGTCGCCGGCACAACTGCGAGGGCGGCGATCATCGCGAGGGCGGACAACGCGCCGAAGAGGGGCTTGGAGAAGTTCTTTTTCATGGAAGTGTCGGTTCGCAGGCTACGGCCACCCGGTTTTCGCGGGCAAGTGCGATGTGGAGACGCGCTGCCGCCGTCCTACTCCACCGCCCGCGCGACACGCCGCTTGCGCAGCAGGTGCAGCACCGCCGCGATGAAGCCGAGCACGGCGAAAGCGAGCAGCGCGGTGCGCCCACGCCCGCGCGCCAAGGCATCGCCGCCGGCGATCGTCGCCGCAATATAGCCGGCAGGAATCAACGTCGACAGTGTCATGTACGCGACGAACGGTGCCCGGATCACGCCGAGCAAATAGCTCTGCATCCAAAACGGCAGGCCCGGGGCCAGCCGCACCACCGTGACGACCTGCCAGGCGGCGCCGGCCGGAGCCGCCGGCAAGCGGTAACCGAGCCAGCCCGCCAGCCGCAACACCCACGGGCGCATCGCCCCGGCCGCCAGCCCGTAGGAGAGCGCCACGTTGGCCGCGACCGCCGCGATCGCACAGGCGATCGTCGGACCGACGCCAATCTGCGGGCCGAAAACCGGCCCGGCGATGAGGGTGAACGGCATGAGCGGAAACCCGACCGCCGGCAGCACGGCCATCGCCGCGAAGAAAGCGACCGGCCCGGCCTCGCGCAAAACACCCTCCAGCATGAGCCACAAGGCTCCGGGCCCGCCGCTGCGCGCGGCGAACACCGCCGCGCCGGCCAACACGAGCAGCACCGCGCCCAGCGCAGACCGCCGCAGCCACAACCGCCGCCGGCCGATCGCTTCCGCTTCCTGCGTTGGCGCGCTCACTGCGGCAGATCCTTCGCGCGGATCACGCACACGGCCGTGGTGCCATCGGCCAGCACGGGCCACTCGAAGGGCACGGCGGGAAACTCGGCCGTCACCGCGTCGCGCAGGCCGCCGAGCTCGATCGCGAGCACGCCCTGCGGGGTGAGGTGCGCGCGGGCCTCGCGCACGATCCGGCGCACGAGTTCCATGCCGTCGGCCCCGCCGTCGAGCGCGAGCCGCGGCTCGTGTTGCAGCTCGGGCGAAAGGTGGTCGCAGAGCTCGGAGGGCTCGTAGGGCGGGTTGGCGACGATGAGATCGAAGCGCTCGTCGCCGATCGCGCCGAAGAGATCGCCCTGGCGCAGCTCCACGCGGTCGGCCAGCCGGTGCAGCAGGATGTTGTGCTCGGCCACGTCGAGCGCGGCGTTCGAGAGGTCGGTGGCCGAGACCCGTGCCCGCGGGTAGCGGTGCGCGAGCAGGAGCGCGAGGCAGCCGCTGCCGGTGCAGAGTTCAAGGATACGCTTCGGCTCGCGTTTCCCCAGCCAGGCGCCGAGGTCGGGTTCGCCCTGGATCAGCTCCACGAAATACGAGCGCGGGATGAGCGTGTGCTCGTTCACCGCGAAACTCTGGCCGCCCAGCCAGGCCTGCCCGGTGATGTACGCCAGCGGCGTGCGATCCACCGCCCGGCGGGCCAGCGCCGCCTTCACCTCCGCGATCTCCGCCGCGGCCAGCCGCGCCGCGAGGAAGGGCTGCACGTCCTCGTCGAGGTGCAGCGCCCACTTCACCAGCGCCAGCGCCTCGTCGCCGGCATGCGGCGTGCCCTGCGCGAACTCCAGCCCCTCGCGATTGAACAGCGACACCGCGAAACGTAGCCAGTCCCCCACGGTGACGAACGATTCGGTGCCCCGGAAAAGGGCGGCGGCGCGCGGCAACGGACGGCGGGACGGGCTCGGCATGATGCCTCCAGCAAAGCCAACCGCCCGCCCGCGTCGAGCCTGCGCCCGGCCTTGCCGCGGAACTTTCCCACCCTAGGGTGTCTGTTGATCCTACCGTGGCCCCTCGCTGCGAGCGCTACGCTGGAGCGCGAGGCGGCCCGGCACGGGGATCGACCCGCCGACGACGGCTCCTTTCCCACTCTCCTTTCCCGCCTTCTCCCAGACACGCTCCAGCCCGGTCCCATCTCTTCCCTTCCGATGAAAATCCTCAAAGTCCTTCTGCTCGTCCTGCTCGTCGCCGCCGTCGGCGGCTATTTCTTCCTCGGTGGGCTGCTCGGCCGCGGGGCCGTGGCCGCGGTGGGCAAATACGGTCCGCCGCTCACCGGCACGACGGTCTCGCTCGGCTCCGCCCACCTCTCGCCCTTCACCGGTGGCGGCTGGATGAAGGAGCTCGCCGTCGGCAATCCCGCCGGCTTCCGCACGCCCCGGGCGCTCGCCGTCGGTCACGTCGCGCTCAAGGTGAAGCCGCTCTCGCTGCTCTCCGGCACCATCGACGTCGAGGAGATCGTCGTCGAGAATCCAGAGTTCACCTACGAGACCACCCTCCTCTCCTCCAACCTCGGCGCCATCCTCGCCAACATCGAGCGCGCCACCGGCGGCCCGCAGCCGACGCCCGCCGCGGACGAGCCGGCGAAGAAGATCATCATCCGCCACTTCGTGCTCGAGGGCGCGAAGGTCACGGTCACCGTCGGCAAGACCTCGCTCGAGCTCCCGCTCGCCAAACTCGAGTTGCACGATGTCGGCGCGGCCAAGGGCGGCGTCACCCCCGCCGAGGCCGCCAAGGAGATCGCCCCGCAGGTGCTCGCGATGGTCACCAAGACCGCCGTCGCCGCGCTCAGCGATCGCGCCTTCCTCGACCGCGCCGCCGACTTCGGCAAGGAGCTGGGCACCGCCGCCGAGGATCTCCTCAACCAGATCCGCGGCAAATAGGCCGCCTCAGTTTGCGAATGTGGAAATCAGGCAAACGGGAAACGGGATACAGTTGAGCGATCCCGCCCATGGCTCCGCGGCAAGCCCACCTCCGTTCCTGATTCCCTGAGTTCCACATTCTCTCTTCCGGTCATTCCCGCCCTCCATGTCACTCAGGACGTCACCAATCGCGCCGCCTCCGTTTCTGATTCCCTGAGTTCCACATTCTCTCTTCCGGCTGTTTCCCCATCCCATGCCGCCCAGGCCGCCGCACCCGCTCCTCTGGATCATCGACCCCCTGCGGGACAACCCGAGCTACCTCGACAAACCCATGTTCGGCGGGCGCGCCGTGCACTTCGACGGCCGCTTCGTGCTCTACCTCAGCTGGAAGGACGAACCGTGGCGCGGCGTGCTTGTCCCCACGGAACGGGAACACCAGCCCGCGCTCATCGCCGAATTCCCCGCCCTCGCGCCGCACCCGATCCTGCCCAAGTGGCTTTACCTTTCCGAGGCGTCTCCATCGTTTGAAGCCGACGCCGCCCGTCTCGTCGCCCTCATCCGCCGCCTCGACCCGCGGATCGGCGTGCTCCCCGGCGCCAAGGCGAGGAAGCCCACGAAGCCGAAAGCCGGCGTCACCACTCCGCCAACGCGCAAGCACTTCATGCTGGAGTGAGCCGCCGTAGGTCGCGCCTTCAGGCCGACCCACCCGATTCCGCCCACCGGCCACCGTCCACCGTCCACCGTCTACCGTCTACTGTCCACCAGCCACTGTCGACCGTCCACAGTCCACCGTCGACCGTTTACAGTCCCCTCCGCCCACCGTCCACCGCCCACCGTCCACCGTCCACCGTCTACCGTCCACCGTCCACCGTCCACCGTCCACCGTCTACTGTCCACCGGTCCCCGGGCTTGCCGCCGCGCCGCACTTCGCGAAACCTCGCCCCCGCCCATGGCCCTCTTCCTCGGCATCGACGGCGGCGGCACCGCCACCCGCGCGCTCCTCTGCGACGAACGCGGCCGCGTGCTCGGCACCGGCCGGGGCGGCGTGGCCAACCACCTGCATACCGGCTGGGAGGGCGCCGCCGACTCCGTCCACGCGGCAACCGTCGGTGCGTTCGCCGCCGCCGGCCTCACCCCCGCACCTTGCGCCGCCGTCTTCCTCGGCATGGCCGCCACCGCCTCCGACGCCGCCCGCGCACACTGGCGCCAGATCGCGGCCGACCGCGGCCTCGCGGCGGATCCGGCTGCCATCGGCGTCGACCACGACATCCGCATCGCCCTCGCGGGCGGACTCGCCGGCCGCCCCGGCATCGCGCTCATCGCCGGCACCGGCTCCTCCTGCTATGGCCGCACGGCCGACGGCGCCACCTGGCAGGCCGGCGGCTGGGGCTCCATCCTCGACGACGGCGGCGGCGGCTACTGGCTCGGCCTGCGCGCCGTGGGCGCCGCCATCCGCGCCCAGGACAGCCGCGGCCCCGCGACCGCGTTGCACGCACACATCCTCGACCGTCTCCAAGTTTCCAATCTCCGCGAGATCGTCGCCCGCCTGCACGACGGCACGCTCGTCCGCCACGAGATGGCGCGCCTTGCCGAAGACGTGCTCACCTGCGCCGTCGCCGGTGATGCCGCCGCCCAGGAACTGCTCGCCCGCGGCGCCGCCGAACTCGCCACGATGGTCCGCGCGGTCGCGGGGAAACTTTTCGCTGCCGCCGCGCCCCAGGTCGTGTTCGCCGGCAGCACGGCCACCGCGCCGGGCTTCGCGCCGCTCATCACCGCCGCGATCGCCCGCGAAGTGCCCACCGCCCGCGTCGTGCCCGCGGAACTGCCGCCCGTCGCCGGCGCCACGCTGCTCGCGCTCGATCTCGCCGGCGTGACGGCCACCCCGCAGGTCGTCCTCGCCCTCGGCGCCGCGCGCTGAAGCATGCTCCGTGAGTCGAGCGGCGAGAGCCGGATCACCGAGGAGAAACCGGAGCGGCCCAGCGACCAGCCCGAGCCTTTACGCATCCTCTGCCGCCGGCGTGTCGTATCGTTCCCGGGCAAGCCGGCCCGGGCCCGCACCAATCTCACGCTCAAGCGGCCGGCGAAACGCCCGATGAACCCGCCACCGGGACCCGAGGGAGCTGCGCCCCGGCAACCACCAACCACCGCCATGCCCGCCGCCCGACCCGCGCACGTCCCCTCCCGACCGGAGGTCGACGACTCCCGCTTCGGGACCGCGCCCACCCATCGCAGCTGAGGAGAGCAACCCGTGGCCAAGATCCTTATCATCGACGACGTCTCATCTATCCGGATGTTCCTGGAGTCGGTTCTCGCGAAGGCGGGTCATGACGTCCGGACCGCCCACAACGGCCGAAAAGGGCTCGAGGCCCTCCGGCACGAGGCCTTCGACCTCCTGATCACCGATCTCTACATGCCGGAAGCGGACGGGCTGGAGATGCTCTGCACCGCGCGCGCCGAGAACCGCCTCCCACGGACCATCGCCATCAGCTCCGGGCACGAGATCATGGACCTGCTCCCGACCGCGCGTTTCCTCGGCGCCAACGCCACGCTCCGCAAGCCGATCGACGGCGCGGCGCTGCTCCAGACCGTAGCTAAAGTCCTGGCCGCCCCGCCCGCGGAGGCACCCGGCACCACCGCTCCGCCCCCCGGTCCCGAGCCCGCAACGTGAGCCGGTGATCCCCTCGCCCGCCCGCAGCCTCACGTCTCCACAGCTCCACTCTGCCCGCACCACCCCGGCCTTGTAATCTATTGTATTACAAGTTCCGAAACCCGTCGCGCTCGTGGTCCTCCGAGCAGTCCGCCCTCCACCGTCCACCTTCCGCCGTAGCTGGGCGGCGCAGCCGCTCAGCCTCCGCCGTCTGTTCTCTGCCGCCCGTCCACAGTTCTCCGGTCTCTGCCACTCCTGCGGCACCCTGAGCCTGCCCGCGGTGAGCTTGTCGAATCCGCCCGCGGTGAGCCCGTCGAATCCGCCCGCGGTGAGCCCGTCGAATCCGCCCGCGGTGAGCTTGTCGAATCCGTCGAAGGGCGCCCACCGTCCACGGTCCACAGTCCACCGTCCCAGCCGCGTACCACAGCGCGCAGCGCGAAGTCAGCCGCGTTCCAGTAGGTACGCGGATGGGAACGCGGCGAGGGAGGCCAAAGGCCGCTCACCGCTCGCCGCCCACCGTGACCCTCGTCCCTGTCCCACCGTGACTTCCGGCCGCTCGACTTCGCCGGCCCGCAACGGCACGCTCGCCAGCATGTCGCCCCTGCTCCAAGTCGACCACCTGTCGAAAACCTTCGGCCCCGTCCAAGCCGTTGCAGACGTCAGCTTCACCGTGTGCCCCGGCGAGATCTACGGCCTGCTCGGCCCCAACGGCGCGGGCAAGACCACCACCATCTCGATGATCTGCGGCCTGCTCCGGCCCGACGGCGGCACGGTCACCGTCGCCGGCCAGCCGCTCGCCGCGAATCCGCAGGCGGCCAAGCGCCTGATGGGCGTCGTCCCGCAGGACCTCGCGCTCTACGAGGAGCTGAGCGCCGCCGAGAACCTTGAATTCTGGGGACGCCTCGCCGGCCTCGACGGCAAGACCGCCCGCGCCCGCGCGGCCGAGCTGCTCGCCGCGCTCACCCTCGCCGATCGCGCCAAGGACGCCGTGAAGACCTTCTCCGGCGGCATGAAACGCCGCGTCAACCTCGGCTGCGCCCTGCTCCACCGCCCGCGCCTCATCCTCCTCGACGAGCCCACGGTGGGCATCGATCCGCAGGCGCGCCTCAACATCCTCGAGTTCATCCGCGGCCTGCGCGCCGAGGGCGTGGCCGTGCTCTACACCACCCACTACCTCGAGGAGGCCGAGTCGCTCTGCGACCGCATCGGCATCGTCGACCGCGGCCGCATGCACGCCGAGGGCACGTTGCGCGAGCTGCAGGAACGCCTCGGCGGCGACCGCCTCTTCGCCCTCGACGGCGCCTGGACCGGCGCGCAGCCCGACACCTGGCCGGGCTTCCGCGAACGGTACCGAGTTCTCCAGCACACCGACCGCCAGCTCGTCGTCGCCGCCCTCGGCGAGCGCGACCCGGCCGACTGCCTGCGCGAGCTGCTCGCCCTGCCCGTGCGCGCCGAGAACGTCACGCTCAAGCGCCCCAGCCTCAACGACGTCTTCCTCCAGCTCACCGGCCGCGACCTCCGCGAGTAACCCGCCATGCTCCGCGCCCTCCTCGCCAAGGACTTCGCCCGCACCCGCCGCAACCCGCTGCCGTGGGTCATCTTCCTCCTCGCGCCTCTCAGCGTGGCCGGGATCATCGGCTTCGCCTTCGGCGGCGGCCAACGCGAACAGAAGCTCAGCCGTATCCGCTTCGCCCTCGTCGACGAGGACAACACGACCATCACGCGCTTCCTGCGGGGCGCCCTCAACCAGGGCGACTTCGGCGAGCGCCGCTCCGCTGTCCCGCTCGAGCCCGTGCTGCTCGACCGCGGCCCCGCCCTCGCCCAGCTCAACGACAACGAGCTCAGCGCGGTCGTCGTCATCCCCGCCGGCTTCTCCAGCGATTTCCTCGCCGGCAGGAAGGTCACGCTCGAGCTGGTCAAGAATCCCTCCGAGTCGATCAAGCCGACCGTCATCGAGGAAGGCCTCGGCGTCCTCACCGCCGCGCTCGACGGCGTCGCGCGCAACTTCGCCCCGGATCTCGCCGCGTGGCGCCCGGTGCTCGAGGGCGACACCGACCTCGAGCAGGTGGGCCCGCTCCTCACGCAGGCCGGACAGAAGCTGCGCTCGCTCGGGCCGTTCCTCAATCCGCCGCTCGTCGGCTACACGAAACCTGATACGGCCGTCGCCGGCGGCACGGGCGGCGGCTTCAATCTCTTCGGACACCTCCTGCTCGGTGGGGCCGCGATGTTCCTGCTTTTTCTCGGCGGGCTCGGCATGGGCGACCTGCACCGCGAGATCGAGCTGCGCACGCTCGCCCGCTACCAGACGCTGCACGTCTCGCTCACGCCGTTCATCGGCGCGAAGGTCGTGTTCACCGTCCTGATGCTCGTGCTCTGCGCCGTGATCATGCTCGGCAGCGGCATCGCGGTCTTCGGGGTGACCTGGCACCAGCCCCTCGCGCTCGGTGCGCTCGTCGTCACCTACGCGCTGTTCGTCGCCGGGCTGATGGCCGTGCTCGTCGCGTGGATTCCCGATCAGCGCAAAGCCGACCCGATCCGCTCGATGGTCAGCCTCGTGCTCGGCATGGCGGGCGGGTGCGCGTTTCCGCCGGAGATGCTGCCGCCGTTCTTCCGCGCGCATGTCATGCCGCTGCTGCCAACACATTGGTTCGCGTCGACGGCGCGCGCCGTGGAGTACGGCGGCGCCGGCCCGGCGGCCTGGCTGCCCGTCGCGCTCAAACTCGCACTGCTCGGCGCCGCGCTGCTCGCGCTCGCCGCCTGGCTCTTCCGCCGCCACTTCGCGAAAGGCGGCCGCGCATGAAAAACATCCTCTCCATCGGACACAACGAGCTGCGCCTCTTCCTCAAGAGCCGCACCGCGTACATCTGGCTCTTCGCCCTCCCACTCGCGTTCGTCGCGATCATGGCGCGCTTCTCGTTCGGCGACGGCAAGTCCTCGAACCGCTTCCCGCCCGTGCTCATCGAGAACGCCGACACCGGCTTCCTCGGCAACATCTTCATCGACGTGCTCGGCGCACAGGGCCTGTGGCGCCTCGATCCCACGAAGGACAAGAAGAGCAAGCCCGTGCGCACAATCCGCGTGCCGGCCGATTTCACCGAGCGCGTGCTCGCCCGGCGCCCCGCCAACGTCGAGCTCGCGCCGGTCCCCGGCAGCGAGGACGCCCAAGGCGACGCGCTGGTGATCGAGGCCCGGCTCCTGCGCGCGCTGGTCGCACTCAACTCGCACCTGGTCGAGACCTCGGCCGCCGGGACCAACTGGCCGCCGAGCGAAGAGGCGCTGCGCGCCGCGCTGGCGAAGCCCGCACTCGTCGCACTCGACGCGAAGTTCGCCGGACGCGATCCCGTCCCGACCGGTATCGGTTTTTCACTGCCGGGCAACCTCGTGTACTTTCTCACGATGAACCTGCTGATCTTCGGCGGGGCGACGCTGGCGGCCACGCGGCGCAGCGGCGTGTTGAAGCGCCTGCTCACGTTGCCGGTGACCCGTGGCGAGCTCATCGCCGGCCAGCTCTACGGGCTGTGGCTGCTCGGCGCCGTGCAGATCGTGTTTCTGCTGCTCGTCGGGAAACTGCTCTTCCACCTCAACGTCGGCGCGAACCTGCCCGGCGTGCTCCTCGTGCTGCTCGTCTACGCTTGGGTCGCGGCGGCCTGCGGCCTGCTGATCGGCTCGCTGCTCGACGCGCCGGACCGCGTCGTGGGCGTGTGCGTGCTGGCCAGCCTGCTCATGGCGGCGCTCGGCGGCTGCTGGTTCCCCTTGGAGCTCGCGCCGGAGGCGCTGCGCACGGCGGGGCATTGCGTGCCGACCAGCTGGGCGCTCGATGCGCTGCACCGGTTGATCAGCTTCGGCGGCGATCTCGGCTCGGTCGTGCAGCCGCTGCTCGTGCTCGCCGGTTTCGGCACCGTCGCCACCGCCGCTGCCGCGCGCTGGTTCCGGGTGTAGCGCGGTTTCTGGAAACCTGTAGCCGGCCGCGGTGAGGCCGGCACCTCTGGCCGGGGTCGCCGCCCCCGGCTACAGCAGGAGGCAAACCGCCCTCGGACGCGCCTTCAGGCGCTAATCAGTCGAGCATCGAGCGTCGAGAGCCTGATCACCCGTTTCGGAAACCCGAACGGACAATCTGGAACTCAGGAACTCAAGAAACGGAAACAAACAGACACCGGAAACGTCCGCTGTCTGTTCCTGATTTCCTAAGTTCCACATTCCAAATCCGCCCACCGGGCACAGGTCACCGGCTACTGGTTACCGGCATCCGGCAACTACTGCTCCTGCCGCACCCTAAGCATGTCGTAGGGGGTCCATTGGTCACAGTCCACTGGCTACCGTCGACCGTCCACAGTCCACTGGTCACCGTCCACCGGTCACCGGCCCAGCTGCGTCTCGATGAAGCCGAGCAGCGCCTCGCGCCCCTCGCCCTTCGTCGCCGACACGAAATAGTGCTCCGGCATCGCCACGCCGGCCGCCACCAACTCGCGGCCGAACTGCTCCTCCACCTGCTTGTAGCGGCCACGGCCGACCTTGTCGGCCTTGGTGAAGACGATGGCGGAGTCCACGTCGCAACCGTCGAGCCAGCGCAGGAATTCGATGTCGAGGCGCTGGGGCGGGATGGAGGAGTCGATCAGCACGAACACGCACGCCACGTTCGCGCCGTGCTCGAGGTAGTCGGCCACGGCGACGTTGAAGTCGGCCCGCTCGCCCTTCGCGCCCTTCGCGAAGCCGTAGCCGGGCAGGTCGACCAGTCGCCAGTCGTTGTTGATGCGGAAGAAATTCAGGAGGCGGGTCTTGCCCGGGGTGGCCGAAACCAGCGCGAGCTCGCGGCGCTGGGCGAGCAGGTTGATCAGCGAGGATTTGCCCACGTTGGAGCGGCCGATGAAGGCGAACTCCGGCAACGCGCCCACCGGCGCGCCCTTCATGGTCGGCGTGCTGGCCTCGAGTTCCGCGGTTTTGATGATCATGGGGAAGAAAGCCGCAGAATCGCCGCAGAAGGCAACACCGGTCACGCAGCCGGGCCCGAGCCTCCGTCCGGGTGGGGCGGGCTTCACGCCCACCATCCGGCTTCGGGCCGAGCAGGATAACTGGCACGCAACGAACAGCCAGCAGACGACATTAGGAAACAAAGGTAACGAAGCGGCTGGGCACTTGAGGCGAACGCCGCCCTCAGCACCGCCGCCTTGGGACGCGCCGAGCTCCAGCTCGGCCCTCCAACTGGCCATCCTCCGCCCCAACCGCTCACCGGTCACCGGCAACCGGTTACTGTCCGCCTTCCGCCATAGCTGGGCGACGCAGCCGCTCAGCCTCCATCGTCTGGCGTCCGTCCTCCGACCACCGCTCACCGGCCACACCTCCACCAATCCTGCCCTTCGCGCAGGCCCCGCCCCCGATCTTGTAATCTATTGTATTACAAGTTCCGAAAACCGTCGCGCTCATGGTCCTCCGAGCGGTCAGCCTTCCGCCGTAGCTGGGCGGCGCAGCCGCCCAGCTGCGATCAGCCAGTCGAGTGTCGAGGGACGAGCGACGAGAGCCCGATCACCGAAGGGACCGATCACACCAGCCCGCGCCCGGTCGCCGGAGCCGATTACCGCTCGTCCAACCCCGGTCGCCACGCGCGGTTTCCGCCTCGAACCTGTCCGCCACACGGCGGCCCTCCCGCCGCGACCACCCACCGTCCCATGCTCCTGATCCTGCCCTACGTCCTCCTCCAGATCGCCCTCATCGCCGGCCTGCTTTTCGCGCAACGCGCGCTGAAAGCGTTTCTCGCCACCCACACCGCGATCGCCGACACCGCCGCGCTCGAGGCGCTCAAACAAGTCGTCCGCACGCAGATGTACGGCGCGCTCTACGCGATCGCGCTGGGGCTGATCCTCATTCCGTACAGCATCGTGCTCTCGATCAGCCACGGGCTGCTCGGGCTCGCGGTCGTGATCGCCCTCTCCGGCGTCGGCTTCGTCCTGGGCAAAGTCACCAAGACGCTCGAGGTGCGGACGCGCTCCCTCCCCTGTACCGCCGCATTGAAAAGCGAATACGCCCGGGTGGGCGAGATCTGGCTGAAGAAGGCCCTGCCGCGTTTCTGAACCCAACCGCGTACCGCACGGCAAGGACGCTCCTTCCGAAACACGAAGTCCGGCTTCACCAGAATGACGACCGACGACGGACTTGCACCACAGAGTGCACCGAGAGCACAGAGGAGGAAGCCCGAGCCCCTCCGCCCGAACTCCGTGCACTCCGTGCCCTCTGTGGTGAACCTCTCCGGCCGCCGGCCGCCCATCCCGAAGCCGGGAACCACAAACCCGAAACCCGCAGCCGGAGGATGCCGCCGCCGAGCGGATCCGCGCCGGTACGATCCAAGCCCGCCGGAGTTCCGGCTTGCCACCACTCCCGGTATTACCACGCTTTCCCCCGGCAATACCGGGCATACACTCGGCAATACCGGGCTCATGAACAAACTCGCCCTCCTCTTCCACTCCGCGGTCCGGGCCGAGCTGCTCCAACTGCTGTTCGGCCTCAACCCCGCCCGGCTCTACCGCGCCGAGATCATCAAGCGCACGGAGTTCGCCCCCGCCTCCGTCGAGGAGGAGCTGGCCAAGCTCGTCAGACTCGAGCTGCTCACGACCACCACCGACGGCAACCGCCGCTACTACGCCGCCAACCCGGCGCATCCGCTTTTTCCCGAGCTGCGCAACATCGTCCTGAAAACGTCCGGGCTGAAGGATCTGCTCCACGACGCCCTGCGCACCTCGAAGAAGATCGAATACGCCTTCGTCTTCGGCTCGCTGGCCGACCTTCGGGAGCGCGCCGAAAGCGACCTCGACCTGATGGTGATCGGAGGCGCCACCCACCGCGACCTCGCCTCCCCGCTGCGGGCGCTGGCCGAAAAACTGGGCCGCGAGGTCAATCCCCACTTCCTCACCACAGCGGAGCTGCTCCGGCGGCTTGCCGCGCGCGATCATTTCCTGAGCGAGGTTGTCGCAAAGCCGAAACTCTTCATCATCGGAGACGAACATGAGTTTGCCGACATGGTTGGCCGCGGGCTGGCTCCAGCGACACCGGACCAGTCCTGAGGAAATCCGGGACCTGTGGAAGATCGTCGAGCGCGACCTGCGCGACGCGGCGTCCGACACCATCTCCGCGGACTGGCGCTACGGCATCGCCTACAACGCCGCGCTCAAGCTCTGCACGATCCTGCTCGCCGCCGAGGGCTACCGCCCAGCCAAGGGCCAGCTCGCCCACGCGCGCACCCTCAACGCCCTGCCCCATATCCTCGGCGCGGCGCACCAGAGTGATGCCGACTACCTCGACGGCTGCCGCCAGAAACGGAACGTCATCGAGTACGACCGCGCCGGCGACGCCTCCGAAACCGACACCGCCGCGCTCATCGCCTACGTCCGCGAGCTCCAGGTCCAAGTTTTGGCGTGGTTGCAGGACAAACACCCGGAGCTCGCGCCGCGGCAGTGATGCGGTCAGCCGCTCCCACCGCACTTGCACCACAGAGTGCACCGAGAGCACAGAGGAGGAAGCCCGAGCCCCTCCGCCCGAACTCCGTGCACTCCGTGCCCTCCGTGGTGAACTTTTCCGACTGCCGGCCGCATTCCGCCCTCTGCCTTCTTCGTTCTGCGTAGGCAGCGGCAGCCGCTGCCCCCGTCGCCAGCCGCGGATCCCCGCCGCCCGCAGCAGCGCCACCAACCGCAGCTCGGTCGACGTATTCCCCGCGGAGCGGATGCGCGACATCAACGCGCTCCGCTGCTTCTCGGTAAGGATGTCGGTCATAGCGGACCCGGGAGGGACCAAACCGCAAGGCTCACGGCAGCCGCAGAAACGCGGCCGCTGGATCGGCTGCGAAACGGGCCATCTCCACCTGCCTCTTGCGCAGGAGCTGCTCGATCAGGTCCGTGCTGCAATTGCCGAGTTCGATCCCGACCACCTTCGGCGGAGCCCCCTCGAGAAAACTGAGATGCCGGAAATCCTCGTCCTTGGAGACGATCACGAAACCCTGCTCGCGCGCGTGCCGCCAGACCGCGCCATCGGCACCGGATGCCAGGCCGCAGTCCCGCACATGGACACTGCCGGGAAACACGTCGGCCAACCGGCGGACCAACTGGGGTGAAAGGTTCTCGTCGAACAGCAGCCTCATGCCGCGGGGGCCGTATAGAGCCGCCGCTCACGGTCCGCCGCGAAGGCGAGACAGGCACGGATATCCTCGAGCGTGAGGTCGGGAAAATCGGCGACAATCGCCTCCGCCGTCATGCCGCCGGCGAGATAGTCGAGCACATCGTAGACAGTGATGCGCAGTCCGCGGATACAGGGCTTGCCGCCCCGTTTGCCGGGCTCGACCGTGATGATGCCGCGATAATCCATGCGTGGGACCATAGCGCTCGCCCCCACCGAGGCAAGAGTCGCGCACCCCGCCGCTCCCACCGGAACACGAAGTCGGGTTTGACCGCGAGCAGAGGACTGACGGCAGACGATGGACGACGGATTCGAACCACAGAGTGCACCGAGAGCACAGAGGAGGAAGCCCGAGGCTCGGTGCGCATCAGTGGCTTCCTCTCCGCCTCGGCCGTCTGTTCTCGGCCGCCTGCCACCGGCGTCTGTCCTCTGCCATCCGTCGTCTGCCGCTCCTGCGGCACCCTGAGCCTGCCCGCGGTGAGCTCGTCGAATCCGCCGAAGGGCGCCATCCGTCGTCCGTCGTCTGTCCACCGCCCACCGACCACCGGCAACCGACAACTGGTCACCGGCAAACGCGCCCGTTCCCGTTTTCCTGATTCCCACATTCCGTTTGTCCGCCCTCCGGTCTCTGTCATCTGTCCTCTGCCGCTCTTGCGGCACCCTGAGCCCGCCCGCGGTGACCCCGTCGAATCGGTCGAAGGGCAGCCCTCTACGCGACCGCCCACCGTCCACCGTTCACCGCTCACCGTCTTCCCATGTCCCTCGCCTCCCTCGGTTGGAACGACTCCCTCGCCGCCGCCTTCGCGCCCTTCGCCGCGCCGGGCGTCGTGCCCGCGCGTGTCACCGCCGACTTCGGACGCGGCTGGGGCGTGACCACCGACGACGATGATGGCGAGCTGCTCGCCGAGCCCGCCGGCAAGCTGCGCCACCGCTCCACCCGCCGCGCCGAGCTGCCGGTCGCCGGCGACTGGGTCGTGCTCGAGCTCAAGCCGGGCGAGCGCCGCTGCAAGCTGCTCGCCGTGCTCCCGCGCCGCACCGCGCTCTCCCGCCAGGCCGCCGGCCACCGCCGCGCCGAGGAGCAGATCCTCGCCGCCAACCTCGACACCGTCTTCATCGTCGTGGGCCTCGACCAGCCCGTGAACCACCGCCGCATCGAACGTTTCCTCACGGCGGTGCGCTCCGGCGGCATCACCCCCGTCGTCGTCCTCAACAAGTCCGACCTCCATCCCGACGCCGAGGCCGAGCGCCTCGCCACCGAGCGCATCGCCGGCGGCGCGGCCGTCGTCACCGCCAGCGCGCAGAAGCGCGGCGGCGCGAAAGCGCTCAAGCCCTGGCTGAAAAAGCGCGAGACGGTGGCCTTCCTCGGCATCTCCGGCGTGGGCAAGTCGTCGCTCGTCAACCGCCTGCTCGGCGACGAGGTGCAGGCCGTGCAGGAGGTCCGCGAGGCCGACGCCAAGGGCCGGCACACCACCTCCAACCGCGAGCTGCTCGTCGGCCCCGGCGGCGTGCTGCTGCTCGACACGCCCGGCATGCGCGAATTCCAGTTCTGGGATGTGGATACTCCGCTGGAGGAGCTGTTCCCCGAGGTGGTGGCCGCCGCCGCGCAGTGCAAATACCGCGACTGCCGCCACGGCACGGAGCCCGGCTGCGCCGTGCAGGCCGCGCTCGCCGCCGGCACGCTCGAGCTCGGCCGCGTGACCAGCTACCTCAAGCTCAAGGCCGAGCGCGCCCTCGCCGCCACCCCCTGGAAGCGCCGCTGAGCGCGGCAACGTGGCCCGGTGCTTCAGCCCGGGTCGGCGGTCGCGGGCCCATGCTCGGCACCCGAACAACGCCGCAGGCTGCGAATACGCCCACTCGGCGGACAGCGCCGAACCGCGGGGGCTGAAGCACCCCGCCACGCTCGCCGGCCACCGCCCACTGCGGCTCCTGCCGCACCCTGAGCCTGCCCGCGGTGAGCCCGTCGAATCCGCCCGCGGTGAGCTCGTCGAATCCGTCGAAGGGCGTCCACAGTCCACCGTCCACAGTCCACCGCTCACCGGCCGAGCCGCGCCACCTGCGCCGCGAGCGGCTCGGGCTTCGTCGCGAGCAGCTCGCACAGCGGCCGCAAATCGAGCGAGAGATCGGCCTGCCGCGTCGCCGCGAGCGGCGTGCCCGCCAGCTGCGTGGCGACGATGTGCTGCTCCGGGTCGAAGCCGAAGCGGCGCGCGATCGCGCAACCGAGGGCGTAACGGGAAACTGGTTCCGCTCCGGCCCAGTGGAGAATTCCGCCCGGCGCGGCGGGCGCGCACAGCTCCAGCAGCACCGCCGCGAGGTTGTCGGCCAGGCAGACCTGGCGGATCTCGTCGGTGAACAGGCGCGCCACGCGCCCCTCGGCCCAGTCGCGCAGCAGCCGCTCGTGCACGCTGCGCCGCCCGCCCGGGCTGTTGCCCAGCAGCAGCGGCACCCGCACCACCGCGGCGCGGCCCGGGGCCGCGGCGAGCACGGCACGCTCCGACTCCGCTTTCTGGCGACCGTAGAGCGTGAGCGGCGCCACCGCATCGCCGATGCGGTACGGCGCCCGCGTGCCGTCGAACACCTGCTCGCTGGACACATGCACCAGCCGCACGCCGAGCTCCGCCGCCAGTTCCGCCAACCGCCGCGGCAGCTCCACGTTGAGCACCGCGGACCGCTCCGGTTCGCGGTCGCACTGCGCCAGTTCGGACATCGCCGCGCCATTGACGATCGCCTCCGGCCGCGCCGCCCGCACGACCGCCGTCAGCGCCGCACCGTCGGTCAGGTCGAGGCGGAGCTGCCGCGCGAGACCCGGGATCGGCGTGCCGCTCCACGTTCCAACGACGCCGGTCACCTCGTGCCCGGCGCGCGCCGCCACCGCCGCGAAATTGCCACCCAGCAGACCCGAGGCACCGGTGAGGAGGAGACGCATCGGCCGGATTCTCACCCGAGCCACCGTGCCGATCCAATCCCGGAAAGCCGCGACTCTCTGCGCCGCTCTCGCTCGGAACACTTCATTTTGCCCACGTCTCTCCCCGATTACGCCGGGCCGGAAAGGCTGGCCTCGGCTCGGAAACTCCGGAATCCGTGCATTCTGAGCAATCAGTGGTTGCTCCATCTGCCGGTTTGGTCGCGGCTCCGCCGCGCTAGGTTCTTTGCGGCAAAAACCTCCTTCGCGCCGAACCGGCCACCGTCCACCGGTCACCTGCCTTTCGCGAGGAAACCGATTCGCCGCCGCGGCGGCTCCGGCGGCGGCGGGGGAGGATCAATCAACGTCATGATCCGCTGCAGGACCTCGACGATCGCCGCCTCGTGGCCGTCGAGCCGGCCCGTGAGCCGCCGATCCAGCGCGGCGAGCTGGCGCGCAAGCTCCGCGGTGCCGCCGAGCAGCGCGCGCATCTGCACGAACGCCCGCACCACGAACACGCTCATGCGCACCGCCTGCGGCGAATTGAGCACGTTGGCCGCCATGATCGCCCCGTGCTCGGTGAAGGCGTAGGGGCAGACTGGTGAGAACTTCAGACGTACGAGGTGGTCACAATTTGTGACCACCTCCGCTTTCTCTTCGGCGGTGAGCTGAAACATGAAGTCGACGGGGAACCGGTCGCCATTGCGCTTCACCGCTTGGTTGAGCGCCTTGGTCGAAACACCGTAGATTGCCGCAAGGTCGAGATCCAGTAGCACTCTCGTCCCGCGGATCGTCACTATCTTCGATTCGATCGTTCGCTCCTTTGAGCCAACCGAGTGGGTCTCTTTCAAATCACGCATGAGGAACAGGGGTTCGGCACGCGGGGGGCGCGACCAACTTGGCCGATCCGGCCCGAACCACCAAACTCAAAATACAGGGCGGCGCGCCCCGACGCTGCGCCGCGACCGCGGTTCAACACCGCCCACCGTCCACTGTCCACCGTTCACCGGTCACCGGTTATCAGATACGGGCTCACCGACCAGCACAGCGTCCACGGCGCTCCGCGCACAATGCGCTCGAAGCAAACCACCGCGCCCTTGCGAAACTCCACGCACCCATCGCCATCCCGCACGCCGAGCAGCTGTCCGGCGAGCGTCGAGAGGAACGGCTCGTGCCCCACGATCATCACCGAATCGCCATGACGCCCGAGCGCGGCCGCCATCGGCGGCGGCGGATCCTCAGGCAACAGGCCGGGCACCTCGCGCAGGCGCGCCTTCAGGCGCAGGCCCTCCGCGAGCAGCTCGGCCGTCTCGCGGGCGCGCACGAGGGGACTGTGCCACACCTCGACCACGTCGATCGGCGCATGCTCGCGCAGCCAGCGGGCCGCGAGCTGCGCCGCCTCGCGCCCTTTCGCGCTGAGGGGGCGGGTCGGATCTTCGGCATCGGACAGGGCGTGGGCGTGGCGGACGAGGTAGAGTTTCATCGGGGAAGTCGGAAACACTGCAGAAGGTAACGAAGACCACGAAGAACGCACGACAGACGAAAAGTCGAAACGGTCGATGGCGCCCGCTGCCGGCCCCACGTGGCCCGGCGCTTCAGCCCGGGCGGGCGCGATCCGCCCGCAGCTCGAACCCGCGCCGGGCCGGCAGCAGTGGATCGGCCAGACTGGTACCCGACGCCTAATGACGGGGGCTGAAGCACCCCGCCACGGCGCTCCGCGCTCAGGGCGACAGGCGCTCGCGGCGCCACGAGCCATCGGACTGGCGCTCGTAGCGCAGGCGGTCGTGCAAGCGGCTCGGCCGGCCCTGCCAGAACTCGATCGTCGCGGGCACCACGCGATAACCGCCCCAGAACGGCGGCACCGGCACCACCTTGCCCTGAAACTCCGCCATGCGCGCCTCGACCCGCCGCTCCAGCTCCGCGCGATCGGCGAGCACGCGGCTCTGCGCCGAGGCCCACGCGCCCACCTGGCTGCCGAGCGGACGCGAGTGGAAATACCCCGCGGTCTCCTCGGCCGACACCTTCTCGACCGCGCCGGCGACGATCACCTGCCGCTCGAGGTCGTGCCACGGAAACAGCAGCGAGGCCCGCGGGTTGGCCGCCAGCTCCGCGCCCTTCCCGCTCTCAAAATTGGTGTAGAACACGAAGCCCCGGCGGTCCGCGCCCTTCAACAGCACCAACCGCGACGACGGCTGGCCGGTGACCGCCGCGGCGGTCGAGACCACCATCGCATTGGGTTCGCGGATACCGCCCTTGACCGCATCGTCCAGCCAGCGCTCCCAGAGCGGCCACGGGTCGGCGACCGGCGCGTCGGCCTCGGCGAGGCCGGCGAGCGCGTAGTCGCGGCGCATGTCGGCGAGGTTGAGCCGCGCGCGCGAGTGCGAGAACAACTGCCACACCTTCAGCGCGCCTGGCACGCCGAGCAGATACGAGAGAAGTTTGGGCCGCGGGGCGCTCATGGGACGGTGACGTTTTCTGTAACGGCACAGCGGTGCGCGCGAACGCAAAATCCCGCCGGCGCCGCGCGCCGCCCCCGGTGGCCAGAGCCGGAACGGCACGACGACGATGGAGGGGCGGGCGTAAAGCCCGCCCCACCAAGCCGGAAGATCTCAGCACGATCACGCCCCCTGGTGCGTGAGCCCCGCGATTACGCCGGCAAACTGCGGCCACGTCGCCACCAGGTCCGCGCGGCGACCAAGGTCGAAATCCGCCTCGTCCCAGCCGGGCGCCATCGTGCAACCGACGAGCGCCCAGCGCCCGCCCGCCGCGAGCCGCGCCCCCTGCCACACACCGTGCCGCACCACCAGCTGTGGTGCATCGCCAGCGAGGACCGCCGCGCCGAGCCGCGCCCAAGAGCCACTGCCGTTCGCCGGATCGAGCCGGAACAGCTCGACCGCATCGCCGGCGTGGAAGTGCCACACCTCGTCGCTGCGCAGCCGGTGAAGCGCGGAGAATTCATGGCCCGCGAGCAGGTAGAGAATCGACGAGGCGGCCACGCGTTCGCCGCCGCCGTAGCGCGCCGGCAAGGCCGCACCCGCGAGGCGTTGCTCGCTGCGCCAGACCGGGGCGAACCAGCCGCCCTCCCGCGGCAACGGCCGCAGGCCCAGGCGCGCGATGAGCTCGGCCACTTCCGACATGGCGCAACAAAACCGCGCCACTCCTGTCGGGGCAAGCGCCACGATCCCGCCCGCGCGGCCGTTGCGCTCCCGCCCGGTCCGCACACCGTCTCTGCCCGCCCGATGCCCGACTCCTCCACCGCCGCACCACCTGCCACGCCTCCCACCGCGCCGCGCCGCAAGCTCTCCGCCGAGCTGCACGCGCTCAACCAGCGTTTCGGGCAGGACGAGGTGCAGCTGGGCGAGGTGCTCGATGTGATGGGCGCCCGCGCCTACTCGCTGCTGCTCGTACTGTTGGCGCTGCCGTTCTTCACCCCGGTGACCCTGCTCGGCATCTCGACCGCCTTCGGCTTGGTGATCGGCATCCTCGCCTTCCTCGGCCTCGTCCTCCGATTGAACCCGGCAAACCTCCCCCGCCGGTTGCGGGAGCGGCGCCTGCCGCCGCGTTTCTTCGGCCTGCTGCTGCGCGGAGCGGAACGCATGATCCGCTTTCTCGAACGCTACTCCCGCCCCCGCCTGGCCAAGCTTGTCTCCAGCCGGATCGCACAGGCGGCGATCGGCGGCGGCATCATTCTCTCCGCCGCCCTGCTCTCCGCCCCGCTCATGATCCCCCTCTCCAACCTTCTGCCGGCGATCGCCATCGTGCTGCTGGCGGACGGCGCGATGGAAGAGGACGGCGCGATGGTGCTGGCGGGCTTCGGCGCCGTGCTCGCTTCCGTCGCCCTCTTCGCCGCCATCGGTTTCTTCGGCGTGGAAGTCTTCGATTTCGTGCGCGCCTGGTTCGCGGCGGGCGCCCCCGCGCCTGCGCCCTAGGCCGGATCCTTCACACCTCACTCCCGCCTGCCTCATCCCCTTTGGAGTAGTTCACTTCGTTCACCGTATCGTTCAGTCCGGACAATAGGCAAAACCGCAGCGGTTTTGCGGTTTAGCCCGGACACCCGGGGTGTAGTTCGCGGCTATTGACGTGGCTTCGAGTGAATGTCGCCGTCAGGAAGGCCGCAAAATGTTCGGGCTAACGCGCAGCCGCGCGAAACCCGCCTCGGCATCGATCCCCGCCGGCCAGCCGTAGGCCGCGGCCACCGCGGTCGCGAGGTCATCGGCCGCGAAACTTTCCGGAGCGCAGTCCGCCCACCCGCCGCCGCACGCCCGCCAGGCGCGCACGACGGCGTCGCGGCGCTCCTCCTGCTCGCGCGAAAGCGCGCCGCGCGGAGTCTCCGGCGCCCACGGCGGCGGGAAACTGCGGACGGTCGCCGCATCGAGTTTCCGCCCGAGCCCGCGCCGCCACACCTCCAGCCAGCGCGAGGCGAGCACTCCGGCGAGAAAGTCGTCGTCGCGCGCCACCACGACCAGCGCGCCGCACGGCAACGCCGCGGCCGGCACCCACCGCCACCGCGCCGGGCCGGCTCCGGCCGGCGTCGCCAGATAACGGTCACACTTGGCCAGCGCGATGCGCAGCTCCGCCGCCGCCCCGCGCCGGGCGATGC
>JAHFTC010000215.1 GCA_023269585.1 Opitutaceae bacterium | reverse complement strand
CAGCCGAGCACCTCGAAGCCCTCGGGCACGGAGGGGATGCGCTGGCGATGCGGCACGAGGCGGCGGAGCGGATAGAGGTCGCGGCGCAGGAGGGCGCCGGGGAGCGGGAAACGCGCGGCGAGGAAGCGCGGCACGGCGGGCTGGCGCACGTGGATCCGCCAACCTTGGGTGAAGCCGCCGGGGCGGGCGAGAAGGCGGTGGGAGGCGATCCAAAACCGGCCGGGCAGACAGTCCTGATCGAGAAAGAGGAGACGCTCGCCGGTGGCGTGGCGGACGGCGCGGTTGTTGGCGACGGTCTTGCGGGCGCCGTGGTTGGGCTGCCGGAGGTGGAGCACCGGCAGGCGGAACCGGGCGGCGGCGGCGCGGATCGCCTCGGCCATGGGCTCGTTGATGTCGTCCTCGGCGTAGATGACCTGATCGGGGCGGACGAGCTGGCGGGCGAGGCGGCCGAGGACGTGCGGGACGAGGTCGGGGCGGCGCCAGGCGCTGACGATGACGGTGGTGGTCATGTGCGGTGGTTGGCGCGGCGGATACGGTGCCGGATGCTGTAGGCGAAAAGCTTGGCGTGGCTGCGGGAGGTGCAGATCAGGCGCGCAGCGCGGCGCAGCGGCAGGGTGGTGCCTGCCCGCGGGCGGAGCAGGCGGGGCAGTTCGGCGCAGAGGCGGCCGAGGCCGGCGGGCCAGGCGCACCAACGTTCCCAGGCGGCGCGTGCGGCGGCGCCCATCGCCGGGGCGCGTCCAGCAGCGGCGGCGAGACGCGCGGGGATCGAGGCGACCTCGACCTCGGGCACGAACAGGGCGAAGTCGGCCCAGGGCAGCGGTGCGGGAGGCGCGAAGTCGTCGGAGATGATCACGGGCACGCGGCCGGCCTGCATGGCTTCATAGATCCGGTACGAGTTGGGACCGATCCCGCGCGGGCAGAGGACGAAGAGGGAGTCGGTCATGGTGCGCGCGAACCGGGTGTGGTAGGCGGCGAGGGTGGCCGGCGGGATCTCCCAGCCGTTGACCGCCGAGGTATCCTCGAACAGGGCACGCTCGGCGGGGAGGCGCATGATCTGGCGGCGCACGGGGTGGGTGCGCATCGCGCCGATGAACGAGAAGAGGTAGGGCTCGGCGCCGGAAAGCGGCGTGTGGCCGATCGCCCGGTTGGGCATGTGCTGGTTGAGGTAAACCCAGGACTCGGCGACGGACGGGCGGCAGTCGCGGCGCGGCAGCGAGCAGTAGAAGCCGGGCAGGAAGGGCGTGGCGTAGTCGTTGTCCTGGTAAAACAGGCACTTGCCGGGGAAGCGGCGCACGAGCGGGTGGCGCAGGACGGCAAGGAAGAACGGGTCGTGGCTGGGGTGGTGCTCGAAGAAGAGGATCGCGTGCGCCGCGGCGGGATCGGGGGTGTGCATGACACCCGGCACGGCGCTCTCCTGCAGGGCGGCCCGGGCGCGCGCGGCGGCGAAGTTGTCCGCTGCGTCGGGGTAGGCGCTGACGACGTGCAGGAGGAGCATGAGTGAGCGGAAGCGGGGCGGCGGGGAGCGTTCAGCCGAGGAGGCCGCCGGTCAGGCGGGCGTGGATGGCCGTGGGAGACCATTCCCCGGTGGCAAGCCGACGCCAAGCCTGCAGTTGGTCGGTCCAGGCGGCCGGGTGGCGAAGGTTCGCGGCCCAGGCGGCGAGACCGGCGTGATCGGCCGGCGTGAAACAGGCCGGGAGTGCGTGGCGGCGCGCCCAGTCCGCGATCGCGGTCTCGGGTGGCGCCACGAGGGCGAGGGGCAGGCCGAGGTACGCGTATTCGACGAGCTTGCTCGGCATGCTGGTGCGCGACCACGGCAGTTCGGCAACAGTGGCGGCATAGGAGACGAGCAGGCCGGCGGCGTGGGTGGTGAGGTGGGCGAGGGCGGCGGAGTTTTCGGCGAACGCGGGCACGTGGTCGGCGAGATCGGCGGCGACCAGGGCCTCGACCTCGGGTGTGCGGCGGCCGAGCACGACGAGCCGGGCGCCGGCGCCGGCGAGTACCGGGGCGAGCTGTTGGAGGAGGCGGCCTTGTTCGGGCCAGAGGTAGCCGGCGAAGTAGACGAGCGGGCGCGCGGCGAACGATTCGCGCCAGCCGGGCGCCGGGCCGGAGAACCCCTCGGGAATGGGCGCGAGCACCTCGGCGTGCGCGCCGGCGGGAGTCATCTCGGCGGCTTGGGCGGCGGAGATGAACCAGTTGCGGTGGTTGGCGCGCAGGATGCGGTGTTGCCGGCCGCGGAGGCGCCGGTGGGCGGCGGGCGAGGCCTCGAATCCGACGGCGTCGTCATGGATCAAGCACGAGACCGGGACGCCGGTGCGGCGGCCGTAGCGGGCAGCGATCTCGGCGAAGAGGTCGGAGTGCCAGGCGAGGTAGGTGAGGACGGCGTCGGGCCGCGGCTGGACGAGGCGGTCGAGTTCGCGCGCCCAGAGCGCGGTGGTGAGCTGGCGGGAGAACTCGTGGTCAGGGCGGTAGGGCGGCCACCAGAAACGCCGGTGCGGCAGGCGATGGACGGGCCAGCCGTGGCGCTCGGCCTCGGTGGTCGGGTCGCCCCAGTTGGGCACCAGCTCGACCGACCAGCCCTCGGCGGCGAACCGGCGGAGGTGGCGCAGCAGCGTCACCGGAGAACCGGTACCGTGGGCGGGGGCTTGGCCGAGGTAGAGCAGGCGCATGGAGTGAAACCGGAGAGAGGGGACCGGAACGCGGAAACCGGAGAGAGGTGCGAGCGGAAGGAGCGAACCACTAATGGACACTAGTCGCGGCGGGCGGTCCGGACGTTGAACATTGAACATCGAACACCGAACTTTGAACCCGGAAATCGGATGCCTCTAGATCGGCCACCCAGGCCGAGGTTCAGCGGCGGGCGAACCAGTCGGGGGCGGGCAGGTCGGCGGGCGCGGCCGGTTTCGGGGCGCGGAGCGCGTAGGCGAGGCTTTGCCACGCGGCGCGGTTGCCGGGCTGGAGCCGGCAGGCGCGGAGGGCGTGGCGAACGGCGACGCGCCGCTGGCCGAACTGCAGGGCGGTGACGGCCCAGTCGCGTTCGTGGGCGGCGCCATCGGCCCAGGAGCGGTTGACGTCGGGCACGGTCGCGGGATCGAA
>JAHFTC010000124.1 GCA_023269585.1 Opitutaceae bacterium | reverse complement strand
CCGAGTTCGTGGAGTGCTTCGTCGGTTACATCGCCGGGCACAACCGCCCGGTGCATGAGGTGCTCGGCTCGCGGGATCTCGCGCTGGAGCGTCCCTTTGAGAACGAGTTCGCCGGCATGGAGCGCGATCCCGTCGCGCTCGGCACGCTCGAAGACGCTCGGCAACGACTCCGCCGCGAACTCGCCACCGCCCTCACCGGCGACCACCGGCGGTTTTTGCTCGGGCTTGTCGCCGGAAATCCGCCATGGGAGGCGATGCGGTGCCCGCATCTGGCCGAACTCCCCGCGATCCAGTGGAAGCTGCAGAACTTGGCGCGGCTGAAGAAGACCAGCGCCGCGAAGTTTCAGGAACAGACCGACGCATTGAAGCGCGTCTTCGACGCCAGCGCCTCCGGCTGAAGTCGCAAACAGCATGCTCCGGAAACGCTCTGACGGTGGAGCCGCAGCAATCCGATACGCGTCGCTTCAGATATCCCTTGGTTCCGGGTTCGAAACCCGGAGGGCCCACCACCCCCGCGTTTACCGCCTGACGTGCGGCACGAAATCGGCTCCGCTGCGGGCATGCTGAAACCTCTGCTGGTTCCCCTGCTCGGCTGCGTCGCCCTCTCGCTCGCCCACGCCGCCGCCGACAATCCCCTCCTCACCCCGAGCGATCTCCAATTCGGCTACCCGCGCTTCGACCTCATCCGCGACGAGCATTTCCGCCCCGCCTACGACGCGGCCATGGCGGAAAACCTCCGCGAGATCGACGCCATCGCCGCCGACCCGGCCGCGCCGACCTTCGCCAACACCATCGAGGCCCTTGAGCGCGCCGGCTTCGCCCTCGAGCGCCTCGAGCGCCTCTTCGGCGGTCTCAACTCCACCAACACCAATCCCGCCCTCCAAGCCGTGGAGCAGGAGATGGCGCCCCGCCTCGCCGCCCACGCCGATGCCGTCCTGCTCAACCCCGCGCTCTTCGCGCGCATCGACGCCCTCCACGCCCGCCGCGCCGAGCTCGGCCTCGACCCCGAGTCGCTCCGCGCCCTCGAGCGCACCCACACCGGCTTCGTCCGCTCCGGCGCCCGCCTCGGCGGCGCGGAACAGGCGCGTCTCCGCGCCCTGAATTCCGAGCTCGCCACCCTCGAGACCACGTTCGCGCAGAACCTCCTCAAGGAGACCAACGCCTCCGCCCTGCTCGTCGCCACCCGCGCCGAGCTCGCCGGCTGGTCCGAGGGCGCCATCACCGCCGCCGCCGAAGCCGCCAAGGCCGCCGGGCACGAGGGCCAGTTCCTCCTCCGCCTCGTCAACACCACCGGCCAGACCCCGCTTGCGGCGCTCACCGACCGCGGCGTGCGCGAACGCCTCTTCCGCGCCTCCGTCGCCCGCGGCTCCCGCGGCGGCGAGTTCGACAACACCGCCATCGTCGCGCGCCTCGCCCGCCTGCGCGCCGAGCGCGCCGCCCTGCTCGGCTACGCCAACCACGCCGCCTTCATCCTCGACGACCAGACCGCCCGCACCACGGAGGCCGTCGACACCCTCCTGCGCCGCCTCGCCCCCGCGGCCGTGGCCAACGCCCGCCGCGAGGCGGTCGACCTCCAGGCCCTTCTCTCCGCCGACCACCCCGGCGCCGCCCTCGCCCCGTGGGACTGGGCGTTCTACGCCGAGAAGGTCCGCGCGCAGAAGTACGCCTTCGACGAGTCGCAACTTCGCCCCTACTTCGAACTCCACCGCGTGCTCAACGACGGGGTGTTCCACGCCGCCACGAAGCTCTACGGCATCACCTTCCGCCCGCGCACCGACCTCCCGCGCTACCACCCCGACACCACCGTTTACGAGGTGCTCGACACCGACGGCTCCCCGCTCGCGCTGCTCATCATCGACGCCTACGCCCGCCCCTCCAAACGCGGCGGCGCCTGGGCCAACGCCTACGTGGCCCAGTCCGGGCTGCGCGGCACGCGCCCCGTGATCGGTTTCCACCTCAACGTCCCGCCCCCGCCCGCCGGCGAGCCCACCCTGCTCACGTTCGACGAGGTCAACACCGCCTTCCACGAGTTCGGGCACAACCTCCACGCGCTGTTCTCCGCCGTACGGTATCCGCGTTTCGCGGGCACAGCGGTGCCGCGCGACTTCGTCGAGTTCCCCTCGCAGGTGAACGAGATGTGGACGACCTGGCCGGAGATCCTCGCCCACTACGCGAAACACCACCGCACCGGCGAACCGCTCCCGGCCGACCTCGTCGCCAAGATCGAGGCCGCCGCGAAGTTCAACCAGGGCTTCGCCACCACCGAGTACCTCGCCGCCGCCCTGCTCGACCAGGCCTGGCATCGCGTGACCGTCGCCACCGCCCCGGCGGCGCACGAGGTCCCGGTGTTCGAGAAGCAGGCGCTGATCGACGCCGGCATCGATTTCGCACCCGTGCCGCCGCGCTACCGCAGCACGTACTTCAACCACATCTTCTCCGGCGGCTACGAAGCCGGCTACTATTCCTACATCTGGGCCGAGGTGCTCGATGCCGACACCGTCGCCTGGTTCAAGCGCAACGGCGGCCTGCAACGCGCCAACGGCGACCGCTTCCGCTCCATGCTGCTCTCCCGCGGCGGCAGCGCCGAGGCGATGGAGCTCTACCGCGCCTTCCGCGGCGGCGCCCCGGAGCTCCAGCCGCTGCTCGACCGCCGGGGCCTCGGCGCCACCGCGCCAGCCGTGAACTAGGACGGGATAGGCTGAACTGTAGCCGGGGGCGGTGACCCCGGCCCGAGCGGCCGGCCTCACCGCGGCCGGCTACAACAGCAGACACTCCCACACTTCATCGGCCGGCGCGGCGATGGAGCGTGTGTCGCCGACGGTTCGTCACTGTTCCCGCTCCGCTCGACTCTCGTCACTCGACGCTCGACTGAACGCTTTCCGCCCACGCCACGATCAGGGTTTCCCCGAACGGGAGTTTCTGGTGCGGGCGCGCTTCCTGCAGACACTGCAGGACATGCAGATCGCTCCCCACCACACGCACCGCCCGACCGCCTCCAGTGAGGGCGAAACACACGCCTTCCGGCCCGACTCAGCCGCGCTGATTCACACCGTGGCGCTGCGGCACGGCGGCGCACCGGCGGCCCTCGATCCGGCCGCTCGCCGCCGGGAGGAGCTGGAGCGGGAGGAGCTCAGCACTGCGCTCCTGTCGCTGCACCGGATCGCGACCGACCAAGCCCCCCTCCCGCTGCAACGCCTCGTGCGCGAAGCCGAGGTCACCCGTGCCGCCGCGGTGCTCCGCCGCCTCAAACTGCTTCGCCCGGAGGTGCCGTTCGCCCAGATCGTCGACCACTGCGCGCGTGCTGCGGCCGCCACCGAAAGTTTCGGACACCTCGTCGACCCGTTCCAGTTGCGCCATCTGCTCACGTTCCACGACGACATCCCGCACGAGGAACTCACGGCCATCGACCTCTACGATCTCGAACGCGTGCTCGAAAACGGACCCGAGACCGGCGTCGCCACGTGGTTCGCCCGGCTGGAGGATCGCCTGCCGGCGCTGCCTGCCTCCACTCCCGCCTTCCTGCGCCATGTCTTCGCCCGTGCCTGCGCCGCAGGGGTGCCCGTCTCGCGCCTGAGCCCGTTCTCGTTCGAGCTCTCCGTGCTCACCCTGCGGATGCAGAACCTGCTCGGCTTCGAGGACACGCGCCTCTTCTTCTCGCTGCTCAAACAGATCAGCGGCGAAGCGGTGCCCGGCTTGGAGAGCTACCTCGAATCGTCCGAAGCCGCACATGCCGCCGCCCAGCACAGCGCCGCCGGCCACACTCGCCCCACCCTGTACTTCCGGCAGTTGGCCGCCTATTTCGACGACACCGCGCTCCCCGCGCTGGAGCGACGCGTCGCCGCCACCGTGGCGCAGCGCACCCAACCGCTACCGGTTCCCCTGCCGCGGCCGGTACCAGCGCCGGTCATGCCGATCGAGCCGCGCCGCAGCCTCCTCGCCTCCGTGTTCGAACTTCTGGGACGCCGCGCGCCGGCCTCGCCCCGCGGCTGAGCGGCAGCACCACGCGGCGGACGAAGGACTGCGCCACCGATCAACCCCGGCTCGCGCCCGCTGCCCGAGCCGAACCACCCAGATTCCGCTTTTCCCCCGGCGGCCGGGCCGCCTACGGTCGCGGGCCTTTCCCATGAACCAGGTCCCCCTCTCGGAGCTGAATGATCGCATGGCGCGTTTCCGCGCGCGGATGGATGCGGACTGCCCGGAGTGGGAATTGGCGGCGCTGTTCGGGCGCACCAACCAATACTATTTCACGGGCACGATGCAGGACGCCCTGCTGCTGGTGCCGCGCGGCGGCGAGGCCGTGCTGTGGGTGCGGCGCAGTTACGAGCGGGCGCTCGACGAATCACTCTTCCCGGCCATCCGCCCGATGAAGAGCTACCGCGATGCCTTGCCGACGGGGGCGAGCACGTGGCGCACGATCCACCTCGAGACCGAGCTCGCTCCGCTGGCGCTGGTGGAACGCTTCCGGAAGTATTTCGTCTGCGACAACGTGGCCGCGCTCGACGGCGTGGTGGCGCGGGTGCGGGCGCTCAAGAGCCCGTACGAGCTCGCCATCATGGAGCGCTGCGGGGCGGTGCATCGCCGCCTCCTGGAGGAGCAGGTGCCGGCGTTGCTGCGCACCGGGATGAGCGAGGCGGAACTCGCCAGCGAAATCTACGCGCTGTTCGTGCGCGAAGGGCACCAAGGCACGGTGCGCTTCGGCATGTTCGGCGTGGACCTCGCGGTGGCGCAGCTGGCCTTCGGCGAGAACTCCCTGTACCCGACCAACTTCGACGGACCCGCCGGCTGCCGCGGCATGAGTCCGGCCGCGCCGGTGCTCGGCAGCAACGAACGCAAGTTGCGGGTGGGCGATCTGGTCTTCGTCGACGCGCCCTACGCGATCGAGGGCTACGCGACGGACAAGACGCTGGTGTATCAGTTCGGGCGGGCGTTGCCGGTGGAGGTCGTGGCGTTGCACCGCCGGTGCGTGGAAATCGAGCACCGCGTGGCCGCGGAACTGAAGCCCGGCGCGATCCCGTCGGAAATCTACCGCCGGACGCTGGCCGGGCTGGATGCGGCGTTTCTCGAACACTTCATGGGCTTCGGCAGCCGGCGCGTGAATTTCCTCGGCCACGGTGTGGGCCTGCAGATCGACGAATGGCCGGTGCTCGCGGAGCGCTTCGACGAGCCGCTCGGGGAGGACATGGTGCTCGCGGTCGAGCCCAAGCGCGGCGTGCCCGGCATGGGCATGGTCGGCAGCGAGAACACGTATCGGGTTACTCCCGCCGGCGGCGTGAGCCTCACCGGCAGCCACCCGGGGCTGCTACTCGTTCCTGGACAATAGCGAACGGACAAGCGCACTTCGGATAATCTGGAACTCACGGACTCAGGAGCCGAAGCAGGCGAGGCCGCATATTTCACACTTCGCGCGTGGCGGAATTCGTAAGAATTTCGACCCTCGGCGCCCCGTCGAAAGCCTTACGGCTTCCGCTACAGTGAAAGTTCCGCGCCACGCCCCGAGGTCTTTGGACCTTCTGCGGTAGACGGCGTTGCCCCCAACACCGTCTGGCGCACGAGCAGTCGCGAACCGTGTTCGTCCACGAACGCTGAAGTGTCGCCGCGGACCGAGCCTTCGCCGCACTCGGGGGGGGCCGCCGTACGGCAGAATAGCCGCCCGCGAGCGTGTCAAAGACACCCAGAGGAAACGCGGCTCCGTTCCTGATTCCCTGAGTTCCAGATATTCCAGTCCGACTGAACGGCTGCGCCGTCCTTACGGGATCGTTCCTGCTTTCCTGATTCCCACCATCCAGGCGGTTTGCGATCCCCGGCCAAAACGGCGCCCGCGCGTTTCAGAAAATCCAGAATACGCCGAGAGACCTCTACGGTCTTTCCTCAAAAGACCGGATCTTGCCGTCCGACCGGCGGCTGCGCACCATCCCGCACCGATCACTCCCCAGCCCCGCCCGCTCCGACGCTATCCGATGAATGCGCCCTCCGCCCCCGACGAGCACCCGGAATCCCACGGCGACACCAACTTTCGCCCGGATTCCGCGTCCGTCATTCACGCGGTGGTCACCCGGCGGAACCACGGCGACGCGATCCGGGATCGCGACACGCAACAACGGGAACGGATCGAGCGAACCAACCTCGGCCTGCTCCTGCATGCCCTGCACGAAATCGCCGACACCTGCATCCCGCCCGCCCAACAACGGCTGGTGCAGGAATCCGAAGTCCAGCGCGCCCTGGCCGTGCTGCGGCGCTTCGCGCTGCTGAACCCCTCCGTGCCGCTGGAAGCGGTGCTCACCCATTGCGAGGAGGCCACGGCGCGCGACCGCAACCCGGTGGCCCATCTCATCGACCCGTTTCAGCTCCGCCATTTGCTCACGTTCCAGGCCGAAGTGCCGTCGAGCTTGAGCAGCGAAGAGCTCCACGCGCTCACGCACCTCGCCGAACATGGACCGGAGGCGGAACTCCTGGCGTGGTTCGCCCGGATCGGCGACGGGCGCGCCCAACTGCCCAAATCAGCCCCGATCGGGCTACGCCCCATCATCGCCCGGGCTTGCCGGTCCTTCCTTCCCGCCGCCCAAATCGAGGTGCTCGCGTTCGAGACGGCCGTACTCACCGTCCGGATTCAGGGAGTCGTCGGCTTCGAGGACACCCGCCTGTTCTTCTCGCTGCTCAAGCAGATCGGGGGCTCGGCCGTCCCCGGGCTGGAGGGCTATCTCCAGTCCGACGAGGTCAACCACGCGACCACCCAGCACCGCGCCATCGGCAACGCCGCCCTGGGCGACTACTTCCGCAGCTGCGCCCACGCCTTCGACCACTACGCCCTGCCCGCCCTCGAGCAGCGCGTCTTCACCACCGTCGAAGCACGCGACGCGCCCCCGCCGCCGCCCGAGCCTGTCGCCCCGGAGCCGCCCCCGCCGCCCGAGCCGCGCCGCGGCCTCTTCTCCGGTCTGCGCACGATCATCGCGCGCAAATAAAAGGTTTTCGCGGACGCGAAAACCTGAGGCGGCGCTTCGCGCCGCCGTGGGGTGGTTTTGTTGGTGCACGGAGTCCGGAGATTTGGCATTGCCGAAGCATGACGACGGGGAATGCGGTGGTGCGGATCGTGGCAGATGACCGGGAGAATGCAGGCGGGGTGATCGAGGCGCTTCGAAGGCACGATAACATCGAACTGACGGTGCAACGGCTCGGAGTGGGCGACTTCCTGGTCGGTGAGCGGTGCATCGTGGAGCGCAAAACCCTGGTCGATTTCGCACAGTCGGTGATCGATGCACGGTTGTTTCGGCAGGCTTCGGCCATGGTCGGCAACGGGCGACGCGCGGTGCTGATCCTCGAGGGCTGCCGAGCCGATCTCGGGAACACGGGCGTGAGCCGGGAGGCGCTGCAAGGGGCGTTGATCACCGTGAGCGTGTTCTACGGTCTGGCGGTCCTGCGGGCCCGGGACGTCGAAGAGACCGCCCGTCTGCTCCGCTACCTCGGGCAGCAGACGCTGGCACGGGCGGAGGGCGCGTACGGACGTCCCGGTTACCGTCCGAAGGGACGACGGGCGCGGCAGCTCTACGTGTTGCAGGGCCTGCCCGGGATCGGCCCCGAGCGCGCAGAGCGACTGCTGGAACGCTTCGGCTCAGTCGAACGCACGATGGCGGCGTGTGCCGACGAACTCGCCGCCGTCGAAGGCATCGGCCCGAAAATCGCCGAGAGCATCCGCTGGAGCGTCGAGTAGGATTCCGCGAAGCGCGGAAGGCGGCGCGGACGGCGCGGAGCTCCGTCCCTACCCTCCCTGGCGGCGCGCCGCGCGCCGCCTCAGGTTTTCGCGTCCGCGAAAACCTCGGCACATCGCCTGCTCGGAGGGTTTCGGGTTGGTGTCCGGACAGAATTAGTCCGGCATCGCACTGCGTGCTCTTCGTCACGACCCAAGCATACCACCTGTGAACCTCTTAACCTTCTCCGCGGCGACGGACGACTTCTTCTGGAGCCGGATCATGATCTACGGCTGCCTGCTGGCGGGAGTGTACTTCTCGCTGCGGATGCGCTTCCCGCAGTTGCGGCTCGTCAAAGACATGGTCGGGCAGTTGTTCAGCGGCAAGGCGTCGGCCTCCGGCGTGTCATCGTTTCAGGGCTTCGCCATGGCGCTCGGCGGACGCGTGGGCACGGGCAACATCACCGGCGTGGCCTCCGCGATCTTCTTCGGTGGCCCGGGCGCGGTCTTCTGGATGTGGGCCATCGCCTTCCTCGGCGCGGGCTCCGCCTACATCGAGTCGGCGCTCTCGCAGGTCTGGAAGGAGCAGGTGCACGGCGAATACCGCGGCGGTCCCGCCTACTACATCGAGAAGGGCCTGAAGAGCCGCCCGCTCGGCATCGCGTTTGCGTTGCTCACGGTCTTCGGCTGCGGCCTCGCGTTGCCCGGCATCCAGTCCAACGCCTTCGGCCAGGCCGCCGCGCACTCGCTCGCCATTTCCCCCTGGCTCTCCGGCCTGCTCTACACGGCGCTGGTCGCGTACGTCGTGCTCGGCGGCGGTCGCCGGATTGCCAAGACGGCGGAGCGGATCGTGCCGTTCATGGCGATCGCCTATCTCCTCGTCGCCGCCGTCGTGCTCTTCGCCCATGCCGACAAGATCCTCGAGATCTTCGGCCTGATCTTCAGCTGCGCGTTCAACCGCAACGCGGCCTACGGCGCCGTCTTCGGTCTCGCGATCCAGTGGGGCGTGAAGCGCGGCATCTTCTCCAACGAGGCCGGCCAGGGCACGGGCGCCCAGGCCTCCGGCGCCGCCGAGGTCTCACACCCGGCGAAACAAGGACTGGTGCAGGCGTTTTCGATCTACGTCGACACGCTCCTGGTCTGCTCGGCCACGGCGGTGATGATTCTCGCGACCAACGCCTTCAACGTCGCCGACCCGGCCCGCGCCGGCGGCTTCATCGCGGAGTTTCTCCCGGGTATCGAAAAATCCAACTTCACGCAGGAGGCGGTGAACAACGTGCTGCCCGGCTTTGGCGGCCCGTTCGTCGCGCTCGCGTTGTTCTTCTTCACGTTCACCACGGTGCTCGCCTACGCCTTCTACGCCGACTCGAGCGTCGCCTACCTCTTCAAGAAGAACGCGAGCGGCTCCGGCTACCGGTACGGCATTATTGCGAGCCGCCTCGCGGTGATCGTCGCCACGTTTGTCGGCTCGGTGAGCTCGGTCGATGTGGTCTGGAACTTCGGCTCGGCGGCGGTCGGTGCGATGGCGTGGTTCAACATCGTCGTGATCGTGCTGCTCGCGAAGCCGGGCATCGCAACGCTGCGCGACTACGAGGCGCAACGGAAGCTGGGGCTGGACCCGGTCTTCGTCCCGTCGCGTTGTGGTATCCAAGGTGCCGAGCTCTGGGACGACATCGCCGCCCAGACCTACCCGCAGCAACTCGCCGCGCTGCAGGCGAAGGAAGCGAAGTAGGGCGTGGCTTCAGCCCGCCCCGGCAGATGTCGTTCGCGAGCCCGGTGCGAGCGCAGGGCCGGTCAGGACGTCCTGAAGGAGCGTCCTACGTCTCGAAGCGCCCGCGGTAGGCCCAGAGGCCGAGGGCGGGGTTCGAGATGTAGAAGATCTTCTCGCCGTCGGGCAGCACGTTCCAGCCGTCCGTGAGCTTCGTGGGATCGTAGCGGCGCGTCATCTCGGCGAGCTCGGCGTATTTGAAACCGACGCCTTCGATCTCCTCTCGGCTGAGTTGGCCGGGGCAATACGTGATCTGGAAACGGCCTTCGCTGGAGCCGTGGATCAGGTGCGCGGCCGCGCCGAGATTCTGCTGCAGTTCGGCGTTGGCCTTCGTGGCGGCGAGCGTCTGCGGCGTGCCGAAGTAGCCGTACTTGCGGATGAGGCGGTCGATCTCGTGGTCCTCGCCGAACTCTTTCAGCCCGGGAGCGAGGATGATGAGCTGACCGCGGTCGGCCATCGCCATGCGCGTGCGGTAGATGGCCTTGTTGCCCAGCCACGTGCTCTTGAACTCGGAGGGATCGAGGTAGACGACGACCTTGTCGAGCTGCACGTCCAGCATCTGGAAGTTCACCTCGAGCGAGAGCTTCGCGGCCTGGTTGAACACCTCGGCGTCGTCGCCGATGAAGAGACCGCGGACCTTGAGCTGGCCGTCCGCGGCGTCGCGGCCGACGACGGTGTGCACGTAGACGATGGGCAGGTGCTTGGTGAAGTGTTCGCCGGCGTAGTTGAGGATCTGACGCACGGGGGTATTCGCGCGGCCCATCATGCGCTCCATGCCGTAGGCGGCGCCGACAAAGTGGCTCTTGTTGATGCCCTCCTGGCCGCCGGTGCCGACGAAGATGTTCTTGTTGTAGTTGGCCATGCCGACGACTTCGTGCGGCACGACCTGGCCAATGGAGAGCACGAGATCGTGGCCGCCGGTGGCGAGGAGATCGGCGACCTGCGCGGGCCACGGGAAATCGACCGCGCCGCCGGAAACTTCCTTCACGAACTCCGCCGGCACGGTGCCGACGGTGGTGATGCCCGTGCGCCAGTTGTGGACGCGGAAGAGCGACTCCGGCACGCGCGGGAACATCTCGTGGATCTGCTCGGACGTCATCGGCGAGTGCGTGC
Organism: Opitutaceae bacterium; assembly: GCA_023269585.1. Lineage (GTDB taxonomy): Bacteria > Verrucomicrobiota > Verrucomicrobiia > Opitutales > Opitutaceae > CAJCBL01. Next base: position 825 of record JAHFTC010000124.1, on the reverse strand, counting down.
CGAGGGCGGGCAGGATGTCGGTAAGCTGCGCGCCGTAGTAGTCGAAGGCGTAGCGCGTGAGCTCGCCGGCGCGGGAGTGGAAGCGCGTGAAGTCCGGCGGGATGGCGAGCACGCGCTTGCGGGCGCCGAGCTTGGCGAGCGCCTCATGGAGTGCAGCGCGAAGATCGGCCGGGGTGAAGACGGTGGAGACGGAGCCGCGGGCGTAGTAGAGCATGGCGGAAGAATTGCGGAAAACGGATTGCGGATTGCGGAATGGGCGGAGGGCGGGCGACAGAAGGGAACGAAGAGAACGAAGAACGAAGGACGGAGGCCGAACCGCGGAGAAGTTATGTGGAAATCAGGAAAGAGGGAACGGAGAGAAGAGACTCGGCGCGCTCTTCGGAGCAGTGCGCGGCGTCCACCCCGTCCACGAAGTCCACCGAGTCCATGCCGGCCACGATCGTGGTCGGGGCCGGGCGGGAAAATGTGGCGCAGGCCTCCGTGCCCGCGGTGCCGGTGAACGCAGGCACGGAGGCCTGCGCCACGGGTTCTGAATTACCTCTGGATGCGCGCCGACCCGCCCTTGGCGAAGGCTTTGACCTGTTCGACGGTCGCCATGGTGGTGTCGCCGGGGAAGGTCGTGAGGAGTGCGCCGTGGGCCCAGCCGAGGTTGACGGCTTCCTGCTCGGAGCAACCGCTGAGCAGGCCGTAGAAGAAGCCGGCCGCGTAGCCGTCGCCGCCGCCCACGCGGTCGATGACGTCGAGTTCGCACATCGGCGACTGGAAGGTCTGGCCGTTGATCCAGGCGACGGCGCCCCAGGTGTGGCGGTTGGTGGAGTGCACTTC
>JAHFTC010000123.1 GCA_023269585.1 Opitutaceae bacterium | reverse complement strand
GAAAGCACCGTTCGTCGCCGCTACATGTGGCGCGATGCCAACGGCGACGGTCAGGTCGATCCGAATGAGTTCAGCGAATACGACGTCGCGAACACCTATTCCCAATGCTACGACGTCGATGCCGACGGCAACGTCTGGATGGGCGGTGGGCAGTCTGGATACAGCGCCTACTACGACGCCGGCGGCAACTGGGTCATCCCCTGCACCGGTGTCGAAGCCAACGGCGTGCCCCGCTTCAACCTCGCTGCCATCGAGAAGCTCGGCGTGCCGGAAGCCCTGCTGCTGCCGAGAGATCACGAATTATCCCGTTCCCCGCTTCGCATCCGCTATTGGGCCGAAACGGACACGCTGTTCCTCGCCGCCGGCGACAACCCCTACTTCATCAGCCGCATCTATGTGATCGACGGCTACCGCCATTCCGGCAACCCGACGCTGCGCTGCCTGATCGACACCGGTTTTGACTCCGCGGGCCACGAGAATATCCACCTCGACCAAGGCACCGCGGCGATGACGCTCCCGAAGAGCTTCGCTGCGGACGACGACTACGTCTACGTCGGCTACCTGGATCGTGGGCGCAACACCCGCTTCCGTGGTGAAGTCACCATCTACAGCGCACGCGACGGTCGCCAGATCGGCTGGCTCCGCCCCGATGCCGGCACCAACTGGTTCTCGGGGACCATCGACATCGTGGTCGGGCTTCAAGTCACCACACGGGCGGACGGCTCCCGCCTGATCTGCGTGGAGGAGGACGGCTGCGGCAAGGTCATGGTTTTCCACTGGGACCCGAACGACACCGGCCCCGCCGTGCAGCTCAAATCAGTCTCCACATCTCAAGCGCAGACGAAAGTTGTCTTCGGTCCGACCGTGAGCAACCGCCTCTACGACGTCTACGCGGCCACCGATCTCGCCGCCGCCAACTGGACCAAACTCACCACCACACCGCTCACCGGTACTGGTAGCGATCTCGAGTACCTCGACACCGCCGCAACTGGACCGCGGAAGTTCTACCGTCTCCAGATCGCGGCGCCAACCCCGCCTCCGATCCCACCCCCGTAACTCAAGCTCCGGGTCGCCCGACAAACCCACCGAGTCGATCGGCAGTGTCCGTCTCCGGTGGCCCCGTGGGACCGGTCTCGTTGGACCGGAGCCGCAGAAGATGGCGCAAGCAGGTGGTGTCCGGTCGGAGACCGGCACTACGGGGCGCTGATCCGTCCGGGGAAACGGGCCCATTGCTTGCACGAGCCTCGATCAACGAAGAAGCCCGGGGCGTTCGCCTCGGGCTTCGTGTTTCCTAAAACTCCAGTTCCTGCCCCGCTCAGGCCGGCGGCACCGCCGTCGAGGCGATGTGCAGGTCCTTAAGCTGCTTGGCCGTCGGAGCCGAGGGGCTCTGCGTCATGAGGCACTGGCCCTTCTGCGTCTTCGGGAAGGCGATCACGTCGCGGATGCTGGGCGTGCCGCAGAGGATCGTCACCAGACGGTCGAGACCGAGCGCGATGCCGCCATGCGGGGGGGCGCCGTACTTGAACGCGTTAAGCATGTAGCCGAAACGGCTCTCGACCATGTCGACCGGGATCTTGAGCACGTCCTCGAACACCTTCTTCTGCAGCGCGGGCTGGTGGATGCGGATCGAGCCGCCGCCGAGTTCAACGCCGTTGAGCACGATGTCGTAGTGCTGGCCGCGGACCTGGTGCGGGTTCGAGTCGAGCAGCGCGATGTCCTCCTCGACGGGCGAGGTGAACGGATGGTGCGTCGAGATGAAGCGCTTCTCCTCCTCGTCGTAGCTCATCAGCGGGAAGTCGATGACCCAGAGGAAATCGTACTGGTCGGCCGGGATCGTGAGCACGCCGCGCTTCTGGAGCAGCTGGGCGCAGTCGAGGCGGCAGCGGCCGAGGATCGCACAGGCCTTCTCCCAACCGGCGGCGGCGAAGAACACGATGTCGCCGTCCTCGATCTGGAGGAGCTGCTTGAGCGCGGCCTTCTCGGCGTCGGTGAAGAACTTCACGATCGGCGACTTCCATTCGCCCTTCTCCGCCTTGATGAAGGCGAGGCCCTTGGCGCCGAGCGTCTTCGCGGTGTCCTCGAGCGCGGAGAGCTCGCCCTGGGTGATGTCGGCGAGCTTCTTGGCGTTGAACGCCTTGATCGTGCCGCCGGAGGCGACCGTCGACTGGAACACCTTGAACGCGGAGTTGCGGAACACCTCCGTGAGGTCCACGAGCTCCAGCGCGAACCGTGTGTCCGGCTTGTCGACACCATAGCGGTTCATCGCCTCGGTGAACTTCATGCGCGGGAACGGCGTCGGGATGTCCATCCCCTTCACTTCCTTCCAGATCTTCTTCAGCAGGCCCTCGATCAGCGCGTAGATGTCCTCGCGGTCGATGAACGAGGCCTCGATGTCGAGCTGCGTGAACTCGGGCTGGCGGTCGGCGCGCAGATCCTCGTCGCGGAAACACTTCGCGATCTGGAAATACTTCTCGAAGCCGGCCACCATCAGGATCTGCTTGAACTGCTGCGGCGACTGCGGGAGCGCGTAGCACTGGCCCGGGTTGACGCGCGACGGCACGAGGTACTCGCGGGCGCCCTCGGGCGTGCTCTTGAACAGGATCGGCGTCTCGATCTCGAGGAAGCCCTGGCTGTCCATGAAATTGCGGATCGTGCGCGTGGTCGAGTAGCGCGTCAGGATGCCGTTCTTCATGCGCGGCCGGCGCAGGTCGAGGTAACGGTACGTGAGGCGGAGGTCCTCGTTGACCTTGTCGCCGTTGACGTCGTCCAACGGGAACGGGGGCGTGTCGGAAAGATTGTGGACCGTGAGCGCGGTGACCTGCAGTTCCACTTCGCCGGTGGGCAGGGTCTTGTTCATCATCTCCGCCGGGCGGAGTTCGACCTCGCCGGAGAGCGTCACCACGGATTCCGGACGCAGATTGACCGCGAGCGCGCCGAGTTCCGCGCTCGTCTTCGGATTGAGCTTCACCTGGGTCACGCCCGCGCGGTCGCGCAAGTCGATGAACAGGATGCCGCCGTGGTCGCGGATGGAGTCGACCCAGCCCGAGAGGGTGACGGACTTGCCGACGTCGGCGCGGGTGATCTGGGCGCAGGAATGCGTACGCTTCATGGTGAGAGTCGGTGACGAAACGGCGCGCTCCAGCAGTGGGCAATCCCAATCTGGCAGCGGAGAATCACCCGAAGCGCCGGGGGCCACGGCCGGCGCCTGGAGAAGCGCCGCACTCGGCCGGTCCACCGGCCTCCTTGCGCGTGAAACCACCTCCCAAAAACAAGACCCGGTTTTCACCGGGCCTGCAGCGCTGTCCGCGGCTTCCGGCTACTCAGCGGGAGCCTTTGGCGCCCTTGGCCGGCTTTTCGACTTTCGGCGGCGTGGCGACCTTCTTGAAGAGCGCCGCGACCTCCAGCTTCGTGTCCGGCTTGATCTCCATCGTCGCGAGTTCGGTGGCGAGCGCCTCCTGCGAGATCGACCCGAGCTCGGGCAAAAGGTAGTTGAAGATCAGGGAGCGGATGGCGGTGGCCGCGCCGGCCGGGTTGGGGCCGAACATGCGCAGCGCCTCCTTCTCATGGATCCACAGAAATTTCTCCACCCCGAGTTCGATACCCCGGCCGGCATTGGCGGCGCGCACCTTGCCCGCGAGGTGGACGAGGTCCTCCGGGCGGGTGCTGGGAAGCGCGCCTTCGAAAATGGCGAAGCGGGCGATTTCGGGAATGAGGTTCTCAGCGTCCATAAGGGGTTATAGCAGAAAGCGCCGGCCGCCGTCTAGGGGGGGGAACAAATTTCGGGAAGTTTTCGGCCGGATTGAAAAAAATGCACCCCGCCTGTGCCGTGAGTTCAAATGGCTCTAGTCCATTTTAAGTTCAAGTGGGCGCCTCCCGACAGTGTCTGTCTTCCGATGGACGGCCTGACATTCACCGCCGGTTCCGGCTCCCGGAGCAGAAATATAGGGCAGAGAGCGTGGTAATGAACAACACGAACACCGCAGGGTGCGGCCGCAACGTAGGCCCGCCCCCGGCCTCGTCAAATGAGCATTTCCACGGCCCCCGCCTTCCGCCGCCGCCGCGGAGTCGGAAATCCGTTTGCGGTCCGGCCCGGCCGCCGCACAGTTTGGACGCATGTCCAGCGCCACCCCCGCTCGGTCAATCACCGGATTCGTTCGTTGGCTGTTGCTCGCCGCTCTCGTGCTCCCCGCCGCCGGTGGGCTATGCGGCAAGCCCGAGAACTCCGAGTGTTTTGATTGTCACGACTCCATCGCCTCCGGTCCCGCGCCCGCCCCCAAGGCCGGCATCGCGCCGGCCTTCGCCGCCAGCCCCTTCGCCAAATCGGTCCACCGGCAACTGGCCTGCGTCGACTGCCACGCCGACATCGAGGACATCCCGCACGCGGACAAGCTCCGCCCGGCCCAATGCGCGAGCTGCCACACAGCCGCCGCCACCGACTACGCCTCGAGCATCCACGGCGTAAGCCACCAGATGGGACGTTCCGCCGCCGCCCGCTGCGTCGATTGCCACGGCGCGCACGACATCGTCTCGACCGACTCGTTGGCGAGCCCCGTCTCCAAGTTCAACCTCCCGCGCACCTGCGCGAAGTGCCACAGCAACGCCGCCATCACCACCGAATACAAGATCGCGAACCCCGACGCGACCGGCCATTACGTCGAAAGCATCCACGGCCGCGCCCTCCTCCAGATGGGCTTGATCGTCGCGCCCTCCTGTAACGACTGCCACGGTGTCCATGACATCCGCCGCTCGGTCGACCAGAGCTCCCACACCAACCACCTCAACATCGCCCGCACCTGCGGCAAATGCCATGTCGGGGTCGAGGAGATCTACCGCACCAGCATCCACGGCAAGATTCTCGCCGTAGGGGACAAACGCGGCCCCGTCTGCTCCGACTGCCATACCGCGCACGACATCGAGAATCCCGTCAACGCCCACTTCAAAGCCAGCAGCGACCAGCGCTGCGGCCAATGCCACGAGGACCGCCTGGTGCACTACCGCGACACCTACCACGGCAAGGCCATGGCGCTTGGCCGCCCGAATGTCGCCCCCGATGTCGCCGCCTGCTACGACTGCCACGGGCACCACGATGTCCTGCCGGTCTCCGATCCCGCCTCCCGCCTCTCGGCCGGCAACATCGTGGGAACCTGCAGCCGCTGCCACCCGGGCATCAACGCCTCGTTCACCGAATACCAGCCGCACGCCAATCCCCTCGACCGGGTCAACTACCCGACGCTCAACAAGGTCTTCCTCTTCATGACGACCCTGCTCGTCGGCACCTTCGCGTTCTTCGGCATCCACACCCTGTTCTGGCTGGTGCGCTCGGTCTACCTCTTCCTCCACGACTCGAAACAGTTCCGCGAGGCCAAGGTCGAGATCCAGAAGGACGACGAATGGTTCACCCGCTTCACGCCCTTCGAACGATTCCTTCATCTCACGGTCGTGACCAGTTTCCTCCTGCTGGTCATCACCGGCATGCCGTTGAAGTTCTACTACACGGGCTGGGCCAAGGCGATCTTCGACCTGCTCGGCGGCGCCGAGGTCGCCCGTTCCCTTCACCACTTCGGGGCCATCATCACCTTCGGCTATTTCAGCCTGCATCTCGGTTCGCTCGTCGGCGTCTTCTGGCGTCGCCGCACGCTGCTCCGCGATCCGGCGACCGGCCGGCTCGCGCCGCGGCGGCTGCTCGCCGCCGTGTTCGGGCCCGACTCGATGGTGCCGTCCCTGCAGGACTGGCGCGACTTCGTCGCCCATAACCGCTGGTTCTTCGGCAAGGGCCCGCGCCCGCAGTTCGACCGCTGGACCTACTGGGAACGGTTCGATTACTTCGCCGTGTTCTGGGGCGTGTTCGCCATCGGCATCTCGGGCCTGATCCTGTGGTTCCCGGCCTTCTTCACGAAGTTCCTGCCCGGCTGGGCGATCAATATCGCGCATGTCGTCCACTCCGACGAGGCGCTGCTGGCCGCCGGCTTCATCTTCACCTTCCACTTCTTCAACACCCACTTCCGTCTGGAAAAATTCCCGATGGACACGGTGATCTTCTCCGGCCGCATCTCGAAGAGCGAACTGCTCCACGAGCGCAAACGCTGGCACGACCGTCTCGTCGCCGAAGGCCGCCTCGAACAACACCGGGTGAAGGATGACTGGGAGGCACGCCGCCCGATCGCCCGCACCTTTGGTTTCCTCTTCTTCGGACTCGGCCTCGTGCTCCTCGCCCTGATCGTCTACGCGATGAGCACCCGCCTGACCCACTGAACCGATCCTCCGTTCGAGCGACGAGATCCTGTCTGCCGCAGACCGCTCGAGTCCCCACCAGACCATCAGCGCATGCGCTGATGGTTTGGCGCTCGTCGCTCTTCGCGCGTCGCGCGGCGCTCAACTGCACCGACACGGCGCAGCCGGCCTGGATTCCGTAGACGCACAAAGGTCCGCGGTGGCGTCCTCGGCCTCGTCCCGCTGCGGCCCGGCGCCACCGCGCCTGCGCACGATCACCTCCGCGCCTCGTTGAGTGCCGCGCGGTACTCGGTCACCCCGGCGGCGATGGTCTGCGCGAGCTTCTGCCGCCACTCCGGCGTGCCGATCTTGCGGGCCTCGACATCGTTGGAGAGGTAGCCCCCCTCGATAAGGATCCCCGGGCACGGGAGGTCGCGCAAGACCGCGAAGCGGGCGCGTTTCAGCCCCCGGTCGAACGCCTGGAACGAGCGGACCAACGACCGGTGCATCCGGAAACCGAGGACCGCATTCCAGGCGTCGCGGTCATTGCCGGCCTGCTTGATCCTGTCGTCGGGCTGGCGCTTGTCGCTGCTCGTCGAGCGCTGGTGCTGCGGGGTGAGAATGTAGGTTTCGATCCCCGTCACCGCCTTGTTCTCGATGGCGTTGAAATGGATGCTGATGAACAGATCGGCCTTCACCTTCTTGGCATGTACGGGCCGCAGGGGCAGCGGAACGAACGTGTCCTTGCGGCGGGTGAGCACGACCTGGTAGCCGGCCTTCTTCAGGAGTTTCTCCAACCGCAACGCCACATCGAGCGCCATGGCCTTCTCGCGCAGCCGGAGCTTGGCGTTGGTCGCACCGTCGTCCTTCCCACCGTGGCCGGGGTCGATCACGATCGTGCGCAGCTGGGGCACCACGCCGGGAATCCCCCGCGGGTTCAGGATGGGCAGGAGGAAACGGTCGCGGTCGATCCGGCTGACATAGATCGTCCGGCGGTGCGCGACCGCCGGCTCGCCGAGGAAGAGCCGCAGACCGTCGAGGCGGCAATCGCGGCTGTCCGCCTCGAGCTCGAGCCGGGTATCCTTGTCGTAAAGACGCAGCTTCTTCTGCGGCTCCGTCCACGCGGCGGTCAGGCCGGCCGGAGCGGCCAGCGAATCGGCGCGGACGTAATCGGTGTCGAACAGCCGCTCGACCTGCGCCCCGGCGACCGGGGCGAGGAGGGACGCCAAAGCCAAGAGACACCCCACGACCACGCGGCCGAACAGATGGCGCAACGTGGCGGCAGGCACGCTCAGTCCTCGGAATCGTCGACCGGGACCGCAGGCGTCGCAGGCTTCGGCGGCATCGGCTCGGCGTTGAGGCGCAGCTTGCGCTTGTTGGCCGGAAGCGGCGAGACCATCACCATGATGTTGCGCCCGGCGAGCTTCGGCTGCGAATCCGGATGGCCGACCGACGAAAGGTCCGCCAGCGCCTTCTTCATCACATCAAAGCCGATCTCGGTATGCGCCATTTCGCGGCCGCGGAACTTGAGGCGCATCTTCACCTTGTTGCCCTCGTGGAGGAACTCCTCCGCGTGGCGCAGTTTGGTCATGAGATCGTGCGGGTCGATGCGGGCGGTGAGCTCGATCTCCTTGATCTTGGTCGCGCCGCTCTTCGAGGACTTCGTCTTCTTGTTCTCCTCGTAGATGTACTTGCCGAAATCGAGGATGCGACAGACCGGCGGGACGGCGTTGGGCGCCACCTCGACGAGGTCGAGACCGATCTGCTGCGCGAGCTTGTAGGCCTGATCCGATGACATCACCCCCAGCTGTTTGCCGTCGGGGTCGATGACGCGCACCTGGGCGGCCTTGATGCGCAGGTTGCGCCGGATGTGGGCGTAGGGATCGTTGTTGCGACCCCGTTGTTGATAGCCCGGCCGCTGGGGGCCGCTGCTGCTGGAGCCACTGCTGCCCGGATTGGAACCGGCGAAGGAAGGAGGTTTCTGCATCAACTAGTCGGATTGCGTTCTACGGAAGGAGGAGGGATCGGCGTCTGTTTGCCCGGTCGCTGCGCGGGTTTCAAATCATTTCTGGACAGGCGTTTCGGGGGGCGAGCTCAAACTTGGGGCGGACGGCCGAGCCGCACCTGGGCGCGGGCCAGCCGTTCCGCCATCTGGATCGCCGCTTCCAAGCTGCCGCCATCCGCCTCGCCGCGACCGGCGATGCCGAAGGCCGTGCCGTGGTCGGGACTCGTCCGGATATGCGCCAACCCGAGGGTGATGTTCACGCTGCGGTCGAAATCCACCGCCTTCAACGGCGCGAGCCCCTGGTCGTGGTAGGCGGCGACGGTGGCATCGAACTCGCCCTTGAGCGCACGCATGAAGACGGTGTCGCCCGGCAGCGGCTCGCTCACGCCCGGTACACTACGCCGCAGTTTCCGTAGGAGCGCCTTCATCCACTTCTCCTCCTCCTCGCCCAGCAACCCATGCTCTCCCGCGTGAGGGTTGAGGCCACACACCGCGATCCGCGGCGCCGCGATGCCCTCCGCCCGGCACAGCCAGTCCGCCCGCCGCACCGCCCGCTCCAACCGCGCGGGAGTGAGTTCGCGCGCGACGGCCTTCAGCGGCACATGCCAGGTCGCGAGTGCCATCCGCAGCTTGCCTCCGGCAAACATCATCGTCGGCTCCCCGCCCCAGCGTTCGGCGAAGAACTCCGTCTGCCCCACAAAGCCGGGCGACACCTTGGCCAGCCATTCCTTGCTCACCGGTCCCGTCACCACCGCATCGAAGTCGCCATCCACACAGCCCTGGGCCGCGACCTCCATCGCCGCCAAAGCGAGGCGCGCCCCGGCCACCGTGGGCTTCCCCGGTCGGGCGCGGAACGTCTCGTCGCCCACCGCCACCAATTGCGCACCACAACGCCCCTTCAGCCCCGCCAACCACGACTCGGGTCCCAGCAGCGTGACGTGCCCAATCCGACCGGGCTGCCTGCACGCCCATTCGGCCACGAGCTCCGGTCCCACACCGGCCGGATCACCGCAGGTGATGGCCAGACGAGGTTTCGCAGACCGAGGGCGAGGCGAGGGAGGAGTGTCCATCAGTGAAGGTGTTGGCGTCATTGAACCAAACCCGGCCACACCTTCAACCGTCGGTTTCGGTCCGCGCGGTATCGACTTTGGGATTCCCCTCGCCTGCCGCGCCCGCCAATCTCCCGCGATGGGCACCGGGTTCCCCCAATCTTACCTCCAAGCCACCCTCTTGGTCTCGCTGCTGTCCGTATGGGTGCTCGTCGGGTTGTTCTACTACCTGAACCGCTACACCAAGCGTGAATACTTCACGATCTGGACGGCGGCGTGGCTCGCCTACGCGCTCTGGCTGACTCTATCGATGACCTGGCCGGTCGACGATCTCGCGAGCATCGGCGCGATGCTCAAGCAGAGCTGCGTCGCCATCTCCGCGGCCTTCCTGCTCTGGGGCACGCTCCGGTTCATGGATATCCCCGTGCGCCAGACCTTGTTCGGGCTCTTCATGCTCTTCCTGGTGGTCTGGACCTTCGCGATCCCCAACCTCGCGTCCAACATCCTCCAGATCCAGTTGCCGGTCTTCATCCTCCTCGGCTCCGGCAGCGCGTTCGCCGGCACCTGCTTTTTCCGTCTGCGTCGCAAACTGCCGTATGTGGGCGCCGGCATGCTCGCCCTCGGCTTTCTGCTTTGGGGCGCCTACCTCGCCTTCTACCCGATCGCCCAGCAGTACCCGGATCTCCACGCCGTCGGCTACCTGGTCGCCGCTGTGCTCCAACTCTTCATCGCGGTGAGCATGATCGTGCTCGTCCTTGAGGAGGTGCGCTACAAGACCGAGCGGATCGTCGCCGAGGTCGCCGCCGTGCGCTCCGAGAAGCAACAGCTTGAGGCCAAGGTGCTCTCGAATGAGGAGCAGATCCGGCGCATGTACGATCAGGTGCGCCTGACCGAGGGGTCACAAAAAGCCTACGACGAACTCCGCCGCACCCAGCAGACCGTCGTCCAGCAGGAACGCCTCCGCGCGCTCGGCCAGATGGCCAGCGGTGTCGCCCACGACATCAACAACGCCCTCAGCCCCATCTCCGCCTACACCGAGCTGCTCCTCCGCACGATCCCGGGGCTCTCCCCCGACTCACGACGCTACCTCAACCTCATCCGCGGCGCCGCCACGGACGTCGCCCAGATCGTCGGCCGGATGCGCGAATTCTACCGCCAACGCACCGGCGCCGAGCAACTCGCCCCCGTTCACCTCGACCGCCTGCTCTCCGAAGTCGCCGAACTCACCCGGCCCCGCTGGCGCGACGACGCCCAGCTCAAGGGCACCTCGATCGAACTCCAGATCCAGCCCGGTCCCGCACTGCCTCCAGTGCTCGGCGATCCCTCCGAACTGCGGGAAGCCCTGATCAACCTCGTGTTCAACGCCGTCGACGCCCTGCCGAACGGCGGCACCATCACCCTAGCCGCCCGGCTCCAACCCTGGGTCGGCGACCAGCACACGCCCCCGCCCGCCCGCCAGATCATCATCGAAGTCCGCGACAACGGCACCGGGATGGACGAGGCCACGCGTCGCCATTGTCTGGAGCCATTCTTCACCACCAAGGCGCAACGAGGCACCGGCCTCGGCCTCTCGATGGTCTACGGCATGGTCCAACGTCACGGCGGCCAGATCGAGATCGAGAGCGCGCCCCTGAAGGGCACGACCGTGCGGCTGGTCTTCCCCGACCGCTCGCCCCTCGGCCGCGAGGAAGTCCCCGCCGCCCCGGCCGCGCCGAATCTGGCCGGACGCCCGCTGCGTATCCTCTGCGTCGACGACGAACCGCGTCTGCGGCAGTTGCTCGCCGATTGCCTCGGCTCCTTCGGCCACAGCGTCGCGGTGGCCGGCGGCGGAAAAGAGGGCCTGTCGATGTTCGAGTCCGCGCTCGCCGAACAGACTCCCTTCGAGCTCGTCGTGACCGATCTGGGCATGCCCGACTGCGACGGCCATCAGGTCGCCCGCGGCATCAAGGCCGCGGCGCCGCAGACACCGGTCGTGATGATGACCGGCTGGGGACAGCAGATCAGCGAGGAGCACGACAAGCCACCGGCCGTCGACGCAGTCCTCGGCAAGCCGCCCAAGCTCGAGGAGCTGGTCGCCACGATCCGCCGTCTCGCCCGTTGAGCCGAAACGCTCCCGTCAAGACTCGAGGGCCGAGCGGCCCGCGGCAAACCGTCGGTGAACACGCGAACGGGAAGACGGCCGTCGGATCGGCGTCCGCCAGCCAACTCCTCGCCACTCGGCTCTCGACGCTCGACTGCAAGGACCCCGCTGAGCCGCGCCGTCACTCCGCGCCGGAGTCTTCGGTCGGCCCGTCGCGGCGGGCACGGGCGAAACTGCGTTTGCCGCTCACGAAGAACTCCAGGAACCGGCGCGCCTCGGCCGAGCGGTAGGCGTCGCCGGCCAGCGCTCCTGTCGCCACCTCGCGGATATTC
>JAHFTC010000214.1 GCA_023269585.1 Opitutaceae bacterium | reverse complement strand
TCGGCCCGGAGCTGCCGCGGATTCTCGTCACCCGTGAGGCGCGCGAGGCGATGTACGCCGTGAGCCCCACCTTCGCCCAGGTCCGCCCGCAACTCGAGGGCGACCTCGGCCGCACCTGGGCGGGCATTTCCGCCGACGCCACCGGCAAACCCGCCGGCGACCTTGAGATCGCCGGCGGCTGGTTCATGTGGGCACTGCGCGACGCAGTCGGTCTCTCCGGCCACGCCAACAACGCCGCCGCCGCCCACGCCTTCTACCGCGCGATGGCCGACGAACTGAATGCCGCTTGCGACTCCGGTCGCCTGCCTGCCGGCCCGCGCCGCAGCGGCTTCCTCCCGCCGTGGCGCGACGGCCAGAAGCTCGCGGTCGCGGGAACCGCGGCATCGTTCGCCGACTTCGTGATCTCGTTCCGCCGTTTCAGCGCGCGCCCGCCGGCCAGTTTCGGCGACGACGAATCGCTCGCGCTGTTCCGCCGCATGACCGGCGGCCGGCTCTTCGACTCCGAACAACCGGTGCCGGTGCTCGCCGACGCGCGCGTCGCCGTGCTGCACACCGTCGGCAAAACGCTCCGCCACGGACTCTTCTGGCTGTTTCTCGCCGCCCAACTGGTGGCCGGTATCCGCGTTTTCCAGGCACTGTCGCGCCGCACCTGGAGCTTCCCGCTCACGCTGGCCGCGGCCGCGTGGGGCGGCGGCCTCACCTATGTCGTGATCCAGGCGGTGATCGACGTCACCTCATTTCCGGTACTGGCCATCTCGTCGTTTGCCTCCGCCTACCCGCTGGTGCTGTTGTTCATCGGCGCCGTCGCGTGGGACGCCGTGCTCGCCTGGCGTCCGTCTGCGCTCCGCGTGGCCGAGGCTGCCCGCACCACCGCCGCTCCTGCCGCAGCAACCGAGCCTGCGCCGGTCGTCGAAGATGCCCCTTGGCGCCGCCGACTGCCGTGGCTGTTCGGAGTGCTGGCGCTCACGCCGTTTCTCCTCTGGCACCGCCAGTTCGCCGAGCTGATCTTCTTCGGCGACGAGTTCTCCCTGGTGGAAGGCATTGCGAAACTCGGATACGGGCGCTGGATCTTCGAGCACTTCACGGAGAGCTACATGATCCCCTTCAAGGCCGGCTGGGGCGCCACGCTCTTCCTCTCGGGAGGCAGCTATCTCGCGATGCTTGGCGTGCTCTGGCTCACCCACGCGTTGAACGTTTTCCTGCTCAGCCGCCTGCTGCTGCGCGCCGGTTTCCCGTGGCTCGCCGCACTCGTCGCGCAGGTGCTGTTCGCCCTCGCCCCGGGCAACTACGAGACGCTCGGCTGGACGATCCAGTGGTCGGCCGTGCTCGCCACGACCTTCCTCCTGCTCGGCCTGCTCTGGCTGGAGAACCGCACCGCCGTCACCGCCGCGTGGAGCTGGCGCGTGCACGGGCCGCTCGCCGTCTGCGCCTTGGTGAGCGCCACCTGTTTCGCGCGCGGCGTGCTCACCGGCGGGATCTTCGCCCTCGTGGTCGCGTTGCCCTTTGCCCTCGCCCGCGACTGGCGTGGACTCCTGCGCCGCGGCCCGGCCCTGCTGGCCTGTGTGCTGCCCGCCCTCGCGGTAATGGTCGCGATCCTGAACGTCCCGCAGGGCAACCAGCGCCAGCTCGGCGGACACGCGTTCGAGATCGCGCAGATGGGGCTCACCTTCCTGCTCCTCAATCCCGCCCACCTGCTGCTCGGTCTCCAGGAAATCACTCCCGGCTCGGTCGTGCTGCTCGCCGGCGCGAAGATCGCGATCGTCGCCTACGGACTGACCGTCGCCCGCGGCCGGTTGCGCGTCGTGCTGCTGGCGCTGCTCGCCTTCGACCTCGGCAACGCCGTCCTGCTCGGCATCGGCCGCTACCACACCGGTCCCGCCGCGGCGCTCGGTCCGCGTTACCTCTACGGCTCCCTGATCGCGACGCTGCCCTTCGCCGGCCTCGCCGTCGCCCGCCTGTTCGAGCGCTGGGTGGCCTCGTGGCGCGTCCGCCGCGTCGCCGGCATCGCGATCGTGGCCGGCCTCGCCGGGTATTGTCTGCACGGCTGGCCGCAGGTGCTGGAACCCTTCGTGCGCTGGCGCGGCACCGAGCAGCGCGCGTTGCTCGCCGCGCCGCAGAACAACGACGACAACGCCCTGGTTCCCGCCCTCGACTACATGCACATCGAGCGCGCCAAAGCCCTCCAACGCGCCTACAACCTGCACTGATCCCAGCCGCGTACCGCAGCGCGAGGAGCCGCGTTCCGGTTGGTACGCGCCCCGCCGCGACAGTCATCGCTCCCTGCGGCAGGGAGATGTAATTGTCGTTTCGGGACGCGACTGAGAACGCGGCGAGGGAGGCCGCAGGCCGACCCCACAGCCGACCCCCAGCCTCGTACCGCAGCGCAGCGAGGAGCCCCGAGGAGAGAATGTGGGAATCAGGAAAGCGGGAACGACCCTCCGCTGGTGGGTCGGGCTTCACACCCGACATCCGTCCTCGGCGCTCTGCGTCTCTCCGCGTGAGCCCATTCGTCTCCGTAGAATGGAGTCGCGGACTCACGCCGATCGCCCTCGGTCGCGCGGATCGCGTGCGCGTTTCGACTCCGCCCCAGCCGCGTACCGCAGCGCAGCGAGGTCGGCCGCGTTCCATGCTGCGTTCCGGTTGGTACGCCGCAGGTGTTGGTACGCGGAGGGGAACGCGGCGAAGCGGGGCGCAACTCCGGCAATCTCTGCTCTGGACCTACCGGACCGGAGCGGGACCGCAGCGACCTAGGCCCAAGGCCGCCCCAACCGCGCCCGGGGAACGGCCCTCCGCTGGTGATGCGGGCTTTACGCCCGCCATCCGCCCGGTGGGCCGCCTCCGCCGCAGCTGGACGACGCAGTCGTTCAGCCGAGCGCCTCCGATGAATCTGGAACTCCCGAACCGAATCGCACCCCGCCTGCGCGTGGGGCGGCGTTTCAGCCCGCCCTGCTCGATACTGGAGTTTGCGGGATCGCGGAGCTCTGAAGCGGAGACGTTTAAATCAGCAAACCTGTGACAACCCGGCGGTCTGCGCCCTCGCCCGCCTTCAACCCAAAACCGTTTACCTTCACGACCGTGAGGGTAAACGGTTTTAGCCAAGGTCTTCGTCAGGGCGCTGCGGCGCCGGGCTTCACCTCGGCGCCTTGGAAAAAAGGCGCGCGAGCGGGGATCGGCGCTCCGCTTCCGCGGCGATCAAACAATCCAACG
>JAHFTC010000026.1 GCA_023269585.1 Opitutaceae bacterium | reverse complement strand
TGCGGTCGGCGGGCTTGGGGACCCACGCGAACTTCCAGTTGCCGTTGAGCGAGCGGACGAAGGGCGAGGCGGCGGTGTCGCCGGCGAGCGCCTGCGCGGCGGTGGCGTAGCGCGTCATCGTCGCCGCGGGCGGCTCGGTGCCGGCGTGGAGCTGGGTTTCATCCTTCCACTCGGGAACCGGGGTCGAGTCGGCCAGGAGCGCGACGACGGGCGAGCAGGCGAGAAGCGGGAACCAGCGGGGCAGGGCGAAGGTGAAACGTGACGGCGACATGATGAGTTCGGGATTGGCGACCGAGGGGAACGGCGAGGATGGGCGGGACGAAGGTGCGGGACAAGGCGGCAGTGGCGCGGCGGCAATGGTTCGGAACGTCGGAAGGCGGATCTGACCTGTAGGGCAGCGAGCTTGCTCGCGCTCCGATCGGCGCGAGCGAGTGGTGAGGCGTGTGCACGCGGAGGGCGCGTGCAAGCACGCTGGCATCTAAGGGTTACTGGAGCCACTCGGGGAACGGGCGAAGGGGGCGAGAGGGACCGGTCTTCGACCGGTCACGCAGGACATTTGCCGGCAGGCCGGCTTACGTTGCCGGCGGCCGGTCGGAGGCCGGCCCTACTTCGTCAGCTCAACGATCGCGGCGAGGTCCTCGGCGAAGTCGGGCAGGAGGAGCGTGAGCGTGCCGTTCGCGGAAGTTGCCCGGGTCGAGCCGATCAACGTGCCAGTGCGCGGGTCGAACCACTCGACCGAGTAGTGGCCGGCGGGCCAGTCGAGGAGGGTGACGGTTTCACCGTGCTGCACGGGCGGGTTGAAACGCAGCGCGCCGGCGGGCCAGACAATGTGCGGCGAAGTGATGTGGAGCACGGCCTTGCTGCCGGTCTGGCGGAGGCCGATGCGCTCGGGCGTGAAACGCCAGCCTTCGGCGTAGGCGCTGGGGCGGAGCTGCTCGACCTTGAGCGCGTCGAGCTGCACCCAGTCGGGGCCGTCGTGCGTGATCTCGACGGTGTGGCGGCCGGCGGGGATTTCGATGGCGAACTCCCGGTTGATCTCGTTGCTGCCGGGGAGGGCGCCATCAGTGTCCGTGAGATGGGTACGCAGGGTCTCGGTGCCGTCGACGCGAACGATGAGGTTCGCCGAGGCCGCGAGCGAATTGACGTGGAACGCCACCTTGCCCTTCGGCGCGAAGTGCGCGGTGAGACGGAGGTGTTGTTGTTTGTCGGGTTGGGCGGAACCGTGGAGATAGCCGCAGAGGTACTCGGCGGCGCGTTCGGCGGAGAGGCGATCGGCAAGCACGGCTTCGCCGCGGAGCGCGAGGCGGCGGAAGTGGTTCAGCGCGACCGGCCCGGAGAAGGTTTCGCCACCGGGCAACGGTTCTCCGAGGGCGGCGGGGGCGACGGGTTCGCCGGCGAAGGCGATCGGTTGCCAGTCGCCCTCATCCCAGCCGGCGCGGCGGAGGATCGAGCCGAGTGCGGTGTAGAGCGGGTAGGCGTGGTCGGTGTGGACGTCCTCCCACCACCAGCTCAGCGCGGTGCCCATCGAGCCGCCGAGCGCGCCACCCCAGAGCCCCTGGCGGAAGCCGCGCAGGTGCGGGTCGCCGGCGATGGCCCAGTTCGCCGCGCTGGTGCCGAACTCGCCGATGAGGACCGGTTTGGCGTAGCGCTCGTGGAAGGACGCAGCGATGTCGGTCACGAAGCGGCCGGGCGCGGGCTCCGCGTAGGAATGGTAGACGGCGAAATCGAGTTCGTGGAGCGACCAGATGTCGGGGCGGTCGCTGCCACCGGTGAGGCTGGTGGTGACGAGGTGCTGGAACGGGTCGAGGCCGCCGAGGTGGCGGGCCATCGCGACGTGCCAGGCGGCGACGTCGTCGCTCGCGAGCCGGCCGGGGCCGTAGACGTTGTCGATTTCGTTGAAGAACTGCCAGGCGAGCAGGCGCGGGTTGGCGCCGTAACGGGCGACGAGGTAGCGCAGCCGTTTGCGGTAGAGGTCCCGCGCGCGCTCGTCCGTGAAGAAGTCGTTGGGCGTGGCGCAGGGGCCGCCCTGCTGGACACTGTAGGGATTGCTCGTGCGCCAGAAGTTGTTGGTGCCGCCCCAGCCGCGGCTCGACTCCTGATACATGCCGTGGTGGTCGAGGGACAGCAGGACGTAGAGGCCGTCGCGCTCGGCGAGGTCGAAGAGGCGGTCGAGCTGCCAGGCGCCGCCGAGGTCGTAGCGGTTCAACGTGCCGGGCTTGTGCTCGAGGCCGAGGAACCACGGCGCGAGCCAGAGGCGCGCGAGGTTCTGGCCAGAGGCGCGCATCGCCGGGAACCAGTCGTCGTAGTCGTAGGTGCCGCGCGCGCCGCCCCAGCAGACGTTCTCGCCGATGAGGCGCAACGGGTGGCCGTCGCTCGTGGCGAGGTAGCGCCGGTCGGCGCCGACCTTCACCCAGCTGCGGAGCGTGGCGGCGGTTTCGGCGCCCACGGTGAAACGGGCGCTGGCCAACGGCCCCGGTTCCGCGGAGCCGAGGGTGGCCGTGAGAGCGATGGCGTATTCGCCTGGTTCGGTCGGGGTGAATCGTACGCGCCACTCCGGCAGGCCGATGGGGGTGAGCACCTCTGCGCCGTCGACGAGGGCGCGGGAAAAGTCCTGAAACCAAAAAGCGGGCACGGCGAACGTGCGGCCGGAAGGTGCGGTGAAGGTGGCGTCGAGCCGGATCTGGTCGGGGTCGAAGTTGTTGGCGACAGTGGGGGCGTCGGCCACGCGGAACTCGGTGCGTTGCCAGAGCTGGGGGGCGGCGAGCGGGGTGAGCGCGGGGACGGCCACGAGTCGGGTGGCGCTGATGACGAGCGCGGCGAGGACGGCGACACGGGGGCGGAGCGTGGGTTTCATTGGGGGCGGTCGACGATGCGGACGCTTCGCCGCGGGATGGGAAACGTCAAACGCCGCGGGGAATGTTCTGGGGCTCGCGTGTGCCCCAACCCTTGTTTAATGCACACCATCGCCGCATGACTCCGCTCGAAGCCCAGGCCCGCATCGTCGCCCTTCGCACCGAACTCGCCCGCCATGACGAGCTCTACTACCGCCAGGCGCGACCGGAGATCGGCGACTTCGACTACGACCGGCTCAAGCGCGAGCTGGCCGACCTCGAGGCGTCGCACCCGGACCTGGCCGCGGGCGCTTCGCCGACGAAACGCGTGGGCGACGATCGCGCCGAGGGTTTTGCGCGCGTGCGCCACCGCCAGGCGATGATGACCCTCGACAACACCTACGACGAGGGCGAGCTGCGCGAATTCCACGCGCGCTTGGCGAAGCTGCTCGGCACTGAGGAGCTCGCCTACACCGTCGAGCCGAAGATCGACGGCTTGGCGGTGAGCCTTACCTACGAACAGGGCAAACTCGTGCGCGCAGTGACCCGTGGCGACGGCGAGGAAGGCGACGACGTGACGGCTAATGTGCGCACGATCCGGGGACTCCCGCACGTGCTGCGCGCCGTGGACGGTGGACAGGGGACCGTGAACAGTGCGGCCGGTCTTCCTAAAGGTAGGGACGCCGCTCCGTCGGCGTCCGCCCGAGATGAACTTCCTCTTTTCGCCGAAGACCCATCGTCCACGGCCCACCGTCTACCGTCCGCTAACGACCGACCACCGCCCACCGGCTTCCCGGCGCTCATCGAGATCCGTGGCGAGATTTTCCTGCGGCTGGAGGAGTTCCAGCGCATCAACCGCGAGCAGGAGGAGGCCGGGCTCGAGCCCTACGCCAATCCGCGCAACCTCGCCGCCGGCACGCTCAAACTGCTCGATGCCGCCGAGGTGGCGAAGCGCCGCCTGGAGATTGTGCTCTACGGACTGGGCGCGTGCGAACCGGGCGAGCCGGCCGCTGCGCAATCCGGATACCTCGCGCGGCTCGTCGCGTGGGGCCTGCCGGTCGTGGAAAAATTCTGGGCCGTGCGCGGGATAGACGCCGTGTGGTCGGCCGTGCTCGAACTCGACCGGTTGCGCCGCAACTTCGCCTACGCGACCGACGGTGCGGTGGTGAAGCTCGACCGGCACGACCAGCAGCGCGTCGCCGGCGCGCGCGGCGAGGGTCAGACCGCCCGCAAGCTTTCGCCGCGCTGGGCGTGCGCGTACAAGTTCGCCCCCGATCGCGCCGAGACGCGCGTGAACGCGATCACGATCCAGGTCGGCCGCACCGGCGCGCTCACGCCGGTGGCCGAGCTGGAGCCGGTGTTGCTCGCCGGCACGACGGTGAAACGCGCCACGCTCCACAACGCCGAGGAGATCGCGCGCAAGGACGTGCGCCCCGGCGACGCCGTGCTGATCGAGAAGGCGGGCGAGATCATCCCCGCCGTCGTGCAGGTGCTGGTGGAGAAGCGCCCCGCCGGACTGGCGCCGTATGTATTTCCAACGACATGCCCGATCTGCGGCACGGCGGCGACACGCGCCGCGGGCGAGGTCGTGTGGCGCTGCCCGAATCCGGACTGCCCCGAGAAAGTGCGTCGCCGACTCGAACACTTCGCCTCGAAGGGCTGCCTCGACATCGATGGGCTCGGCGAGGAGATGGTGGCGCTGCTGATCGAGCGCGGGCTCGTGAAGACGATCCCCGACATCTTCCGCCTGAAGATCGAGGATCTGCTGCCACTGAAGAAATCGGGCGAGGTCTGGGCGGGAAACCTCGTCGCCGCGATCGCCGCGCGCCGCCAGGCGGACCTCTGGCGCGTGCTCAACGGCCTTGGCATCCCGCAGGTCGGCGCCGCGGCATCCAAGGATCTGGCACAGCGTTTCCGCTCGCTCGACGCCATCGGCGGGGCGAGCGAGGCGGACCTGCTCAACGTCGGCGGCTTCGGCGAGCGCACCGTGGGGCTGCTCCGGGGTTGGTTTGCTGTACCTGAAAACCGGGCACTGCTCGAAGCGCTGCGCGCCGTCGGGCTGGAGCCGACGCCGCCCGCCGCCGCGGGCGCGGGTGCTCCGCTGGCCGGGAAGACCCTCGTGCTCACGGGCACCCTGCCCACGCTCTCCCGCGAGGACGCCACGGCGTTGATCGAGGACGCCGGCGGCAAGGTGAGCGGCAGTGTTTCCAAGAAAACCCACTACGTGGTCGCCGGCGAGGAGGCGGGTTCGAAGCTCGAGAAGGCCCGCGCGCTCGGCGTGCCGGTGCTCGACGAGGCCGGGCTGCGGCAGTTGGTGGCGGGCGCGTAGGTCGCTCCTTCAGGACGACCCGGCGCGCTCCGTCTTCCAGCCAGGTGCGAGCACAGGTTTGAGCGGGACGGGCTGAAGCCTCGTCCTACGGTCCCAGCGGGCCGAAAATCCGTTTGCCGTGGCGGGCGCGACGCGGACCCTCGCCGGGATGTTCCACTTTCTCCGCCGTTTCACGGCGCTGGCCTTGGTGCTGGCGCTCGTCTCCTCCTCCCACGCGGCCGCGGCCAAGAAGGCCGGGCCCGGCACGCCGGCCGACAAAGACTACACCGGCGCGATCGTGATCGATGCCGCCGACGGCAAGGTGCTCTTCGAGGATGGCGCGGATGTGGCGGCCTATCCGGCGAGCGTGACGAAGCTCATGAACCTCCTGCTGTGCGTCGAGGCGGTCGAGGCGGGCAAGGTGCGGTTGAGCGACACGGTGACGGTGACCGCCGCGGTCTCCAAAATGGGTGGCTCCCAGGTGTATCTGAAGGAAGGGGAGATCTTCACGTTGGAGGAGTTGCTCTACGCGACGGCGGTGCAGTCGGCGAACGACGCGGCCTTGGCGTGCGCGGAACATGTGGGCGGGTCGCGCGAGGCGTTCGTGGCGGCGATGAATGCGCGCGCGGCGCAGCTGGGCATGGGACAGACAAAATTCGTCACGCCGCACGGGCTGGCCTCGCCGAAACAGGAGGCCGATGTCTCGACCCCGCGCGACATCGCCACGCTGTCGCGCGAGGTGATCCGCCACCCGCTCGCGCTCAAATTCACCTCGGTCAAGAAGCGCACCTTCCGCCAGGAACCGCTGCTGGAGATGCAGAACCACAACAAGCTGCTCTGGCAGATGCCCGGCTGCGACGGGTTGAAAACCGGATATCTCGCCCGCGGCGGCTACGCGCTCGCGGCGACGGTCAGCCGCGACGGCAAACGGGTGATCGCCGTCGTCATGGGCAGCCGCGGGATCTACGGCCGCCAACGGGATGCGATCGCGCGGCGCCTGATCGGCGAGGCGATGCCGAAGGCGGCGCCGCTGCCGGCGAATCTGCTACCGGCGGAGCCCGAGGTGGAGCACGCGATTCCGGTCGGCGCGGAAGCGGAGGAAGTGCTCCCGGTGGAAGCGGACGAGGCCGAGCTGGAGGCGTCCGACGAACCGCCGATGGTGGAGTTTCGGCTCCCCGGCGCGAAACCGGCGGGCAAGAAGTGAGGGGGGCGCCGGTGCTTTCCTGTGGGGCGGAGGAATCTGGAACTCAGGAAAGCAGGACGGGGGCGCGCTCGAGGCCGCCGTAGGTCGTCCCTTCAGGGCGACCAGGCCGGTGCTATTCTCGGATCGGGCGCGGGTGCGGAGCAGAGCGGGGCGGGCTGAAGCACCGCCCTACGGTTGCGCGCTGCCGATGAGCACGAGCGAGCGGAGATGGAGTTGGTTGGCGATCTCGCAGCCGACGATGCCGCCGAGCGAGGAGCCGATGACGGTATCGCCCTCGCGGATTCCGGCCTCCGCGATCACGCGTGAGGCGATGGCGGCGATGGTTGCTTCGCCGTGGTGCTCGGGCCAATCGATGAACCGCGCCTCGGGCAGTGCCTGCCACGCCGGTGCGGCGTACATCCGGTGGTCGGCGCCCATGCCGGGGAGGAGAAAGTGCATGGGGGCGAGGGCGGAAGGAGTAGGTCGGTCCTTCAGGACGACCCGGCGGGTGTTGTTCTCGCGTCGGATGCGGGGGCGGGGTCGAGCAGGGCGGGCTAAAGCGCCGCCCTACGCGCAGGCGACAATCACCGTTGTCAGGAGAAATCCTCGACCGGGAGCAGGAGCGACGGGCCCTTGACGGCCGGGAGCTTGGCGATGGCGGCGCGGGCCTTGTCCATCGCGGCGCGGCTGGCGAGGTGCGTCATCAGGATCAGCGCCACCGTCTCCCCTTCGCGGCCCTCGGGCTGCACGATCGAGGCGATGCTGATGCCGGCGGTGCTGAGGATCGACGAGACCTTCGCGATCACGCCGGGCTTATCCACGACGTTGAGGCGGAGGTAGAAGCGGGAGGAGGTCTCGCTGAACGGCACCACGCTGCCCTCGGCGCACGCGGCGAAGGCCGGCACACGGTCGGGCGTGCCGCGGGTGAGGTCGAGGCCGGCATCGGCGAGATCGCTGAGCACGGCGGACGCGGTGGCGTCCTTGCCGGCGCCGCGGCCGTAGTAGAGGGTGTCGCCGATCGGAAAACCGGAGACGAAGACGGCGTTGAACACGTCGTTCACGCTCGCGAGCACGTGGCCCTGCGGGACGAGGGTCGGGCTCACGGCCACGCTGATGCGCGCGGCGGCCGGCTTGGCCTTGCCTTTGCCCTTCGGGGCCTTGGCGCCCTTGGCGGGCGGGGCGAGGCGGACGGAGCCGAGCAGCTTGATGGTGTAGCCGAGCTGCTGGGCGAAGCGGATGTCGAGCGGCGTGAGCGGGCGGATACCCTCGACGTGGATGGCGTGGTGGTCGACCCAGAAACCGTGGGCGAGGGAGGCGAGGATGCCGGTCTTGTGCGCGGCGTCGTGGCCGTCGACATCGAGCGTCGGGTCGGCCTCGGCGTAGCCCAGGCGCTGGGCGTCGGCGAGCACGGCGTCGAAGGCGGCGCCTTCGCGCGTCATGCGGGTGAGGATGTAGTTGCAGGTGCCGTTGACGATGCCGTAGATGCGCTCGAAGCGGTTGCCGACAAGGGCCTCGCGCAGGGTCTTGATGATCGGGATACCGCCGGCGACGCTGGCCTCGTAGTAAAGGTTGGTGCCGGCCTTCTTCGCGGCGGCGAAGAGCTCGGGGCCGTGGGCGGAGAGCAGGGCCTTGTTGGCGGTGACGACGGCCTTCCCGCGCTCGAGGGCGGCGAGCACGATGACCTTGGCGATGCCGGTGCCGCCGACGAGCTCGGTGACGACCTGGATCTCGGGATCCTCGACGACGTCCTTCCAGTTCAGCGTCATGAGCGCCGGGGTGATCGGGTAGGGGCGGGGCTCGTCGAAGGCCTTGACGGCGACCTTCTTCACGACGAGGCGGACGCCGGTTCGGGCGGCGATGAGCTCCGAGTTCTGCTGGAGGGCGTTGAACACGCCGCTGCCCACGGTACCGCCGCCGATCATGCCGATGTTGACCTGTTTCATAGAGTGAGGCGGGAGCAAAAGCGTCCGGTGGCGGTGCGACAACGTTTGTTTGGCGAAATCTCCGCGGCGCGCGCCTTGAGCCTGCGGCGCGGCGGGCCGTTGGGGCGCGAGGTGCGGGATTGGGGTGGGCGGGATGAGGTGGGGCGGTTTCGGAGAAACCGCCGCGGCGAGCTCATGGCTGGCGGGTAGGGACGTCGCTCCGCCGACGTCCGGGCAGGCCCGAAGTCGTGGCCAAAGCCGGTTGCGTGATCACGGTGGCGGACGTCGACGGAGCGACGTCCCTACCTGCCGACGCATTGAATTCCCCTCCCGGGCGGTGCCGGCGGGCGGAAACGGTTCGCGGCGGCGAGGACCGGCGCCGACGATCGCGGCCATGAGCACCCCTGCGAATAGTACTCCGTACAAAGTGGCGTTGATCGGCTGCGGCCGCCCGTGGAAGACCGAGGGAGCGACCGGCTTCGGCATGGCGCACCGGCATATGGTCGGTTTCGCGAACTCCGGCAGATGCACCCTGGCCGCCGTCGTCGATCTCGTGCGTGAACGCGGCGAGGAGTTTGTCGGCGTGCACAACCCGCAGGCCGCCGTCTACACCGACTATATCCAGATGATGGAGGAGGTGCGGCCCGACATCGTGAGCGTGTGCCTCTGGCCGAAGCTTCACGCCGAGGTCGTCTGCAAGGTCGCGAGCTATCGGCCCAAGATCATCCTTTGCGAGAAGCCGATGGACATCCACTGGGACGCCAGCCTGCGGATGCACGAGGTCTGCCGGGCGCGCGGCGTGATGCTCACGATCAACCACCAGCGGCGCTTCAACCTGCCGTTGGCGAAGGCCAAGGCGCTGCTCGACGCCGGCGAGATCGGTGCGCTCCAGCGCATGGAGGGCGCGTGGAACGACATCGCCGACTCCGGCTCGCACGTGCTCGACCTGTTCTTCTTCTACAACAACGACACCGATGCGGATTGGGTGCTTGGGCAGATCGATCTGAGCGAGCCGCGGATCGTCTTCGGCATGCTCCACGCCGGCCACGGTGTCTCCGAGATCCGGTTCAAGAACGGCGTGCGCGCCGTGTTCCGCTTCGGCAAGGACCACGCGGAGAACGGCTGCCTGCTCCGCCTCACCGGTGAGCGCGGCACGATCGAGATCCTCTTCGACTCGCCGTGGCTGCGTATCCGCCGCTCCGGTCAGGCCGAGTGGGAGATTGTCGACACCGGCGAACACATCCACGACGACAAGGCGATCTACCGCGCGATCGCCGAGATGCTCGACTGCCTCGAGAACGGCGGCGTGTCGCAGCTCGACAGCTCGCGCGCGCTGCGCGCCACCGAGGTGATCTTCGCCACCCACGAGTCGTCGCGCCGCCGGGCCCGCGTGGACCTGCCGCTGCCGGCGGGCCCGTGCGCGATGCTCAGCCTGGTCGAGTCCGGCGAGCTGAAGGTGGGAGGCTGACGGTGACACGCGTTCCGCGGTAGTACGGTTTCGCCGCAATCCCCCCCCTTTGTCCCTGCCAGCGATCGGTTCCTGGCTATCTTTCCGGCAGGTCAGCCGCCGCCTGCGTTCCAACCTCTGCCGCTCCGCCTATGTTCGCCTCCTTCAACCCCGGTCATGTCGGCCTCAACGTTTCCCTCGACGAGGGCCTGGCGCTCGCCGAGCGGCATGGCTTCGGCGGATACGACGCCTCGCTCGCGGCGCTCCATGCCGCGGTGGTGGAGCAGGGTGCCGCCGTGGTGCGCGAGGTGTTCGTGGCGCGCGGGCTGCGGGTCGGGGCGTGGAACCTGCCGTTCGTACCCTGCTCGCTGAGCGAGGACGAATGGCATGCGTGGTTGAGGAAACTCCCGCCGTTGTTGGCCAGTGCTTCGGCGGTCGGCGCCCGGCGGGCGTGCATGTGGGTGCTGCCCGGTGACAACGAACGCGAGTACGCCGACAACTATGAGCACCACGTCGACCGTTTCCGCCCGGTCGCCCACCTGCTGGCCGAGCATGGCATCCGGCTCGGTCTGGAGTTTGTGGGGCCGGAGACAGCGCGGCGTTCCTTTGTGCATCCTTTCATCCACACTCCGGCGGGCATGCTCGGGCTCGGACACGCCATCGGGCCGAACTGCGGCCTGCTGCTCGACAGCTGGCATTGGCATTGTGTGGACGGCACGCGTGCGGACTTGGCGAAGCTCACCCGCGAGCAGGTCGTCCACGTGCATGTGAACGACGCGCCGCCGGGCGTGCCGCGCGAGGAGTTGCTCGATCTCAGCCGGAAGCTTCCCGGCACGACGGGGGTGATCGATCTCGACGGCTTCATGCTCGCGCTGGCCGAGATGGGCTACGACGGACCGGTGACAGCCGAGCCCTTCGACCAGTCGATCGACGCCTTGCCTGCTGAGGAGGCCGCGGGCCTCACCGCGAAAGCGACCCGCAACGCCGTGGCGCGCGCCGTGCGTGCGGGCGAGCGTTGAGGGCGAGCCGGTATTGCCAGCCTCGATCTGGTGCTTGCCATGGCGGTGCTGTGGTGTCTGCCTGAATGCAGCTTCGCCACGTTGGCAGAGCGGCGGTGTGGGCCGGCGAGTCGTGCCGGTTGGCGCCGCGTACCAACCCCTGCCGATAACCCATGAACTCCTGCTTCCGCCGCCCGCTCCTGTTTCTCGCACTCCTGATCGCTCCTGCCCTCGTGTCCGCTTCGCCGCTGAAGGTGTACTCGAGCAGCAGTGTCGAGACGTTCGCGGGCAAACTGGCGGCCCAGGGCCAGTTCGAGTTTGCGGACGTGCCGGCCGGCACGTTCCAGAAGCCGGCAGTCACGAAATGGGCGAAGCTCGATGTTCCGAGCTCGATCAAGAAAGAGGCCAAGGAGCACAACGTGCAGGTGGGCGTCGTCCTCTCGGCCGAGGGCAAGGTGCTCGCAACCTGCATCGTTTCCTCGGATTGCGTGGCGCTCGAGGCCGCTGCCGAGAAACAGGTGCGCAAGCTGCAGTTCAGTCCCGCCAAGATCGACGACGTCGCGGTGCCGTTCTTCGTGGTGTATCCGGTCAGCTACCGGTACCAGCCGTAGGGTTGGTCCGGACTTTGCCGAGCATGGAGTCGGGGGGAGTTGGACACCCGCATCATGTCGCCCAGCGGTGATGATGCGATTGCGCGAGTCCACGAGCGCCCCTACTCGCACCGATGGTGCGTTGTAGGCCAGCGGTGCACGTGCTCGAATGCCGCGGGTGGAACCCGCGGGAACCGGCGTGTTCACCAGCCGATGGCGAGGGACGCGCTGCCGAGGTAGCCGTTCTCGTCGCCGGCGATGCGACCGACCGCGGTCCGGAGCTCGTAACGATCGGCCCAGCGGAAGCGGAGTCCGGCATCGATCTGGTATACGGGGTCGAATCGGCGGCCCGTGGCTGTTTCACCGGCAACCTCGATCGCGGTGTCGCCTGAGAGTTCGCGGATCGCGGCGGCGCCCATCCGGAGGGAGAGTTCCCGGCCTTGGCGTTGCAGCAGCGTTTTCTCGAGCTGCGCGCCCAGCCGGGCGCGGATCGTGTGGCTTCGGTCTATGGCGACAACGGCGCCGAGGGCGTCCCGGAAATCGTCGTGGGCGACCCGGCTTGCCGCGAGTTGTGCGTGGGATGCGACCGTCCAGCCGCGCCCGAGCGCCAGCGGCAGGCCGGCTTCCAGCGAACCGGAGAGCAGCCGACCGCGATAGCGCTGCGTCAAACCGCGTCCGAGGTAACCGGGCACGGTGTTGTCGAATCTCAGGCGGCCGGCGCGCAGCGTGCCGCTGACATACCAGGGGAGCCGCGTGGCGGAGGGCTGGCGGTAGACGCCGTAGAGCCCGCCGAAGTCGCCGGCGATACGGTTCGCGAGACCGCCGAGGGTGTCGGTCTGGCGGAGCGTGGCGCGGCCGACCATCACGCCGGCGTGCAGCCGCGCGGTGCGGGAGGATCCGATCAGCGTCGCGCCGGAGCCCCACAGGAAGCTCTCGCCGCGGGCGGCGATCGCGTTGCCGGGAAGCGGCCGATAGTCGGTGTCGCCGGAGGTAAAGCGGAACCAGCTGTCGAACCCCCGGTTACTGGAGTCGGTCCCGCGCTCTCCGTCCGGGGCGAGATCCCGCAGTTGCGCGGTTACCCCCTCGAGGGTTTCGCGATCCATTTTCTGGGCACCCGCGAGGGCGAGGACGTAGCTGCCGAGGTAGTCGGGCGCGTGGAGCGCGTGCACGAGCCAAGTGTTGTCGCGGGAATTGAGCCAGTATTGCGTGGCGCCGCCGGGGCGGAATTCATCGCCGGCCTGCATCGGCGCGGCGAGGCCGGCGATCATCCGGGTGCCGGCGGGCACGGAGAGGACGTAGATTCCCGAGAGCGGATTGCCCCAGGCATCGAGCACCGCGAGTTTGTCGCGGGTGGCTTCAGGGGACAGATACGAACTGCCCCACCAGGCGCCGAGCCGTTGCGCGGGCTCGTTGGGAAAACCGCGACGGTACAGCAGCGTCGCACCCGTCGTCTCGACGAGGCGCAGCTGGGTGTCGGTTTGTCCGGCGGTGCCGGTGAACGAGTAGAAATTACCGTAGTTGTAGGAGCCGGAGGCGTTGGGCGGCGCGAACCAGTTGAGGCCGGCGGCGGCGAGAATGAGGCGTTTCTGCTCCAGGTTGGCGGGGGAGACGCCGGCCAGCACGTTCACGGCGTTGCCCTCCGGGTGAGTCGCGCCGGCGACGGCGCGAATCTGCGCATCGATGGCGGCGAGCTCGGCGTTCCAGTCGGCCTGCGCGGGGGCCGAGACCCCGAGGGCGATGCCGACGAGGAGCAGGAGCGGAAGGGGTCGGGTACCCTGGTTCATGGGGTGGAGCGGCGGCTAGAAACCGAAGCGCAGACTCAGATTCCCGCCGTGGCTGGTGACGTGCGGATTCCCCAGCACCACCGAACCGGTGGCGTGGAGCGTGAGGCGTGAGCCGAGGCGATAGGCGACGCCGACGGCGGCGGAGCCCCAATCGGCGGATACGGGGGCGGCGTCGGCGGTGAAGGGGGCGGTGGCGACGGTGGTGAGCGCCGCCGTCACCACGCGGTTTCGATCGGCCCAGTCGTGGTTCCACGAGGCGTCCGCGGTTATGCGCCAGTTGCCGGCGTCGACCGCGGCGCGCCAGCCGAGCTGGCCGATGCGCGCCTCGCGCGTCTGGCCACCGAAGGCGAGCGCGGTGGTGCCGCTGGTGCCGGTTTCGGTGAAGCCGTCGAGGTGGACCTGCTGGACGATCAGGCCCAGCACCGGCCCGGTGGAGATCGGGCCGGCGTGGAAGTCGTGGCCGCCGCGGAGGGCGAGGGTGAGGGAATGTCCGTCGGTGTCGGCGCGGTTGCGGTCGGTGAAGAGGCCAAGCGGGACGGGGCGCTCGATCCGAGCCTGCAGGAGGCCGGCGGTGGCGATCGCATCGCCCCACCACTGTCCGAACTTGGTGGCGACGTAGAGACTCAACGCTTCGTCCACCTGGTCGCCGTGGCCGCCGGTGGAGAACCGCTGATGCTGGCCGCCGGCGGAGAGGGCGGCACCGAGGAGCGTTCCGCCGGAGGTGGTGTAGTCGACGCCGACCGTGCCACCGAACGGGTGGGCGGAGAGGCGCGGGAAGCCCGGTGCGTTCTTGAGGCGCAGGGAATTCGCGCCCGCGGCGAACCAGGCGTTGCGGCTGCCCGGGGCGCGCGCTGGTCCGGAGCCGCCGATCTGGGCCCGGAGGCCGGCGGTGCGGGCCAGACCGCTCTGCACGGTGCTCTCCGCGACCAGCGCGATCAGGTTCGGGGCGGTGAGCAGGCTGTAGTAGTAGTCCGCCTTGATCGTCTGTCCCGCGGTGGTGAAGTGCAGGCTGTCGAGGAACAGGTGGCTCTGCATCTGCGCGGGGGTGACGACGGACAACAGGGCGTTGACCGGGGACGCCGGATTGGCCGCGAGCACGGAATCGGCGGTGAACCCGAAGAGGGTGGGATGCGTCACCACAAATTTGATCACTCCGTTGATGTCGGCGGGAATGTACCGCACGCCGGCGGCGGAGAGGCCCGACCACAGTGCCGGGCCGAAGGCGACGGACTGCGCGTACACGGTGGCGAGTTCGGCGGGGACGACCCCGCCGGGACCGGCGTACACGGCGCTGGTGTAGGGATTGGCGACCAGGATGGTGCGCGCGCCGGCGGCCTGCAGGGTCGCGACCTCGGTGGAGAGCGTGGCAACGAGGTCGGCCAGGTGGGTGGGGTGCGTGGCGACCCAGGCGGCGTCCTGTCGGCTCACGTAGAGCAGGTCGTTGCTGCCGGTGCCGAGCAGGTAGAGTCCCCGAGGATTGGCGACACCGTGGACGGAGTTCAGGTAGGTCCGGATCTGCTGGACGGTGGCGATGTTGGGGAGGGCATCGGTCACGGTATGGGCTCCGCCGTTGGCGAAGTTGGTTCCGCCGTTGCCGATGGGTTCGGCTTCGAGTCCGAAACGCCCCGCCAGCAGCGTGGAGTTCATCACGCCGTTTCCGGTGAACCCGCCCTTGGCGCCGCGGGCGACGGCGCCGGCGATCGCCTGGTCGATGGCGGCATTGCCGGTCGGGTTGTAGCGAAAATAACCGCTGTCGAGGGTGCTGTCCCCGAATGCGATGAACTGGTCGAACTCGGTCGCCCGGGCCGCGGCGGGAACGGCGAGCAGGGCGACGACGAGCAACGAGGCGACTGGGACATGGGGCTTCATGGAGGATTGGGTCGGCGCGGCGGGGAGAGGCGCGAGACTGGCACGCTCAGGCACCGGCCGCGATCGCTCCTGCTATCGGACGCACGGCCGGGTTATGAAACGACGTTTGCGCCGACGGAACCACGGGGGCGCGACAGCACGAACCGGCGACGCCGACGTGCGGGAGTGCAGCGGCACGAACAGACGCGGGGACCTGCTGCCGTGGGCGGACGCCGGCGACGCGCCGACCGGACCTGCCGGGGCCGAGCGCTGCCGCT
This sequence comes from Opitutaceae bacterium, assembly GCA_023269585.1. Lineage (GTDB taxonomy): Bacteria > Verrucomicrobiota > Verrucomicrobiia > Opitutales > Opitutaceae > CAJCBL01. Next base: position 26,355 of record JAHFTC010000026.1, on the reverse strand, counting down.
CAGCTCTCCGCCGCGCGGGCCAGGAGCCAGAGCAGGTCGGAGAGGCGGTTGATGTACTGCAGCAGGAGGGGGCGGAGCGTCCGGCCGTGGTGGGCGAGGCCGATCATGCGGCGCTCGGCGCGGCGGGCGATCGTGCGGGCGTGGTCGAGGGCCGCGGCGTGGAGGTTGGCGCCGGGGGTGGCCCAGCCGTCGAACTTCACGTTTTGCGCCTCGATCGCGGCGACGCCGGCATCGAGTCGGGCGAGCGCGGCGTCGTCGATCTTCTCGAATTTGGATTTTGCGTACCGCTCGAGGTCGCTCTCGGCGCAGACGACCTCGCCCATGAGGGCGACGAGCTCCTTCTGCACGCGTTCAAGCTCGGCGCGGCGCTCGGCGGCGGGGCAGTGGGCCTTGGCGAGACCGAGCGCGGCGTTGAGCTCGTCGAGGTTGCCGATGGTCTCGATCTGCGGGTGATCCTTCGGCACGCGCTGGCCGTAGAGCAGGGCGGTGGTGCCGTCGTCGCCGGTGCGGGTTGCGATGGAGCGGGACATGCGGTGAGCGGTGGACGGTTGCCGGTGGACGGTGGGCGGTTGTCGGTGGACGAGGAGGAAGCGAACTTCGAACACTGAAATTCGAACACTGAACGCTGAATACGGAATACGACGCTGACGTTGACTCGGAACGCTGAACCCGCGCGCTAGGAGGCGTGCTTCTTGGTGGCGGCTTTGGTTTCCTTCTCGAGGGCCTTGATGTCGTCCTTCAGCTCGACGACGACCCGCTTGGCCATCTGGTCGATGAAGAGCACGCCGTTGAGGTGGTCGGCCTCGTGTTGGATGCAGCGGGAGAACAGGCCGTCGCAGACGAGGACGTGCGCGATGCCTTCGAGGTCCTGGAACTCGACGCGGATGGCGTCGGGCCGGATCACGTCGCCGCGGATACCGGGGAAGGAGAGGCAACCCTCCTCGTAACTGGTCTCCTTGCCGGGCAGCACGGTGATCCGCGGGTTGGCGAGGGCCATCGGCATGCAGAGGTCGAGCGGCGGTTTGCGGCCGTCGAGCTCCCAGTTGAATTTTGCCTCCGCCGGGCGGAGGTCCACGACGCAGAACTGGAGCGCGTGGCCGACCTGCTGGGCGGCCAAGCCGATGCCCTCCGCCTCGTGCATGGTCTCGACCATGTCGTCGGCAAGTTTGCGCAGAGCGGCGTTGAAGGCGGTCACGGGCGCGCCTTTCTTGCGGAGAACGGGCTGGTTGTAGCGAACAATCGGCAGAAGCATGGGTCCGAGAGGGCGACGCTGTCGCCGGTGATGGTCGCCGCAAATTAAAACTGTCCCGCGCCTTCCTCCCGTGCCAAGTTACCGTTCCATGAAGAACTCGGTCGCCGACTGGCTCGCGGGCAACCGCGGAGAGCCGCTCTGGCTGATCGTCGCGGGGGCGACGCTGGTGGCGGTGGGTTGGTTGCTGCCCGTGCAGGTGAAGTCGCTCAGCCCGCTGTTGCTGCGCGAGGCCGGCGCGGGCTCGACGACGTTGGTGGAATTTGCCGATTCGCTGCGTGCGGCCGACAAGCTCGGCCCGGCCCAGCTGGTCGGGGCGGCGGCGACGAAACTCGCGCTGCCCGGTGCGGCGGCCTTCGAGACGTCGCTCGCGGCGGACGCGCAACGGCAGGTGGACCTCGTGCCGTGGGGCGGACTCGATCCGTACCTTGAACAAGTCTTCGCCGGCCAACCGCAGGTCGGTGCGCCCAAGACCGTCTCGCGGCCGGCGATCCAGGAGTTTCTGCCGGCCAAACAGCGCGAGGCGGTGCGGCGTTATCTCGCCAATTCCCGTTCGGGCGCGGTGAAGGCGTTGCTGGCGACCGCGGCGATCGACCGCACGAAGCGTTTCATCCCCGCCCAGCGCGCCGGCGGCCAGCCGCTCGATGCGACAATCCTGATGACGGCCCTGCTCCACCAGGGCAGCTGGATGTCGGAATCGCTGGCGCGGGACCTCCGGGGCCGGGCCGAGGCCGCGGCGGCGGCCGGCACCCTGGATGCGATCGAGGATTTCTACTACGACCTGCTCTCGCTCTCGCGGCGCCTCAACTGGGTGCAGCTCGGCGAGTGGCTGCGCACCTGCCCGGACGCGAAGACCGTGGGCGAGTTCGCCCAGTTGCTGCGCGCCGCCCCCGAAACGCTGCCCGTGCTCTACGCGGCCTCGCTGCAGGGCCGCGTGCCCGACGGCGTGACGCGCTACGCGCTGCGGTTCGGCACGGGCGGTGTCGCCGGTCTGGAGACGGCGTTGCGGGAGGGCGAGGGCGCGGTGCGGCAGCTGGTGCTGCAGCAGGTGCCGGTGAACCCGGACTCGCCGCTGGCCTGGGACTTTTTCGCCTCGTTGAGCCTTCGTTACCCAACCGTCATGACCATCGTGAAATACCTCTGTTTCTTCACCGGAGTCTGGTTCGTCTTCCGCGCGCTCGACCGCGCGGTCGTCGGTCCGGTGCTCTCGGCGGCCAATCGCACGCTGATGCACGCGAAGAGCGGCGTGATGGCGCTCGTGTTCTCCGGCGTGCTGTTCGTCCTGAGCGAACCGTTCCTCCTGCGCGGCGCGCCGCCGGCGGACCTCACCGTGAAGGTCAGCATCCCCGCCCTCAGCCTGATCGGCCAGATGCAGGCGTCGCCGTCGAGCGCGGCCAACGTGAATCTCTCCACCATCGTCACGATCGTGTTCTTCGGCGCGGTGCAGGTCCTCGTCTATTGGATCTGCCTGCTGAAGATGCGCGAGATCGAGCGGCAGCCGATCCCGAGCCTGCTCAAGCTGCGCCTGATGGAGAACGAGGAGAACCTCTTCGACGCCGGCCTGTACGTGGGCATCGCCGGCACGGCCACGGCGCTGGTGCTCCAAGTGCTGGGCGTGATCGACCCGAACCTGCTCGCCGCCTACTCGGCGAACCTCTTCGGCATCACCTGTGTCGCGATGGTGAAGATCCGCCACGTGCGTCCGTACAAGAAGAAGCTCATCCTTGAGGGTCAGAACGCCGTGCCCGCCCGGCCGGCGGCGTGAAGGACGAGACGAACAACGCGTGCCAAGTACCAAGTTCCACGTAGCAAGCAACAGGTGACAAGCGACCCGCGACCGAACACCCGAGCGAGCCCCTGAACATCCGTGACCGGAAACCGTAACCACCACCCGAGCCCGAAGGGCGCCGCCGCATGAACAAGACGCTACTGCTCATCATCTGCGACTTCCTGCTGCTCAACCTCCTCGCGCTCACGCGCTGGGAGCAGATCGAGCCGCCGAAGGCCCCGCCGCCGAGCGCCACCGCCTCGGCGCAGGCGGGCGAGAGCGCGGGCCCGGCCAACGAACTGGTCGAGGTCATGCGTCTCTCGCTGGCCGACGAGCAGGCCGCGCGGGAGGAACTGCGCAACCAACTTTCCAACACCGCCGAGAATCTCCAGCAGCGCGAACAGCAGGTCGCCGGGCTCGAGGGCGAGAAGGGCAAGCTGCAGGAGAATCTTTCCGCCACCCAAGCCCGCGCGGCCGCGCTGGCGGCCGAGGCGGCGGCGCGCGCCGCGGAGGTCGAGGCGAGCAAGATCCGCCTCGCGCAGCTGCAGCGCGACCTCGAGCTGCGCGAACAGCAGGCGCGGGAGCAGCGCGCGGCGTTGGCGACGCTCGAGCAGAAACATTCCGCCGCGCGCGGTGAGATCGAGAACCTCAGCGTGGCCGTGAAGGTCGCCGAACAGGAGAAGGGCCTGCTGCGCGAGAACATCGAGCAGATGCGCGAGACCGTCGTCGCGGAGCGTGAGGAGAAGGCGAAGATCCAGGCCCAGGCCGGCGTGCTCGCCGAGGGCGTGGGCAAGCTCGCGGAGCAGTCCGGCGAGCTCACCCGCGAGATCCGCGAGAACCGCCCGCTCAACCCCAACACCCTCTTCGGCGACTTCGTCGCCAACCAGTTCGCGGTCGAGAGCGTCTCGCGCCGCACGGTGCTGCTCGGGCCGCTCACCGTCGAGCGCTCCGCGCGCACGGTGCTCGTCTCCGACGGCAGCCGGGTGTTCGCGCTCCTCCATTCTGTTGATACGCCGCTGGATCTCGGCAGCCCGGCCGAGTACGAGATCGTGCGCGCGCGGCTGCGGCGGTTGGGCGCCGACATCGCGGTGGGCGAGTTCGCCTTCCACGCGCTCGACCCGCGCATCGTCCTCATCCCGGTGGACGCCGCGCGCGCGGCCGCGCTCGGGGTGAAGATCTACCCGCTGGCCGCCGACCCGTTCAAGTTTCCCGAGGCCGTGCTCGTCGACCGCGGCGGCCGCTACTACGGCGAGATCCCGTTCAAGCTCGACCCGAGCGCGCCGCGCTACGTCCAGATGGACAACCGCTTTTTCAAGCGCCTCTTCGGCGACTTCGCCCCGCACACCGGCGACCTCGTCTTCAGCAAGACCGGCGAAATCCTCGGCGTGATGGTGAACAACGACTACTGCTTCGTGCTGAATCAGCTGCGGACGGTCTCGGCGGTGAAGACCGGTGAGGACCCCGCCGGCCTGCCCACCCGCGCGCCGTTGCAGGCGGCCCGGGAGGTGTTGAGCAAGTTGCCGGCGAAGCTGCAGTGAGCCGGGCTCTGCCGGCCGGACCGGCCGGGGGCTCGCCGAGCCCCCGAATGAATCAACCGCGCATCGTGGGCCAATGGCCGGATGCTTCGCGCTTGGCCACGCCGCGCGACCGCGTTAACTCCGGACCTCCTTATGCCACCCCTCCGACCCTCCCGCCTTCTGGCCACCCTCGGCTTCTGTGTGGCCGCGCTCAGCCTTACCTCCACCGCGTTCTGCGACACCGCCTCAGCCCCCATGTCCAAGCCCGCCTACCTCAATCCCTCCCTCTCCGTCGAAGAGCGCGTCGCCGATCTGCTCGGTCGCATGACGCTCGAGGAAAAGGTCGGGCAGCTCATGATGATCGACGCCCGCGACGAGGATCTGTCGTTCATCAACACGCGCCAGCCCGGCTCGGTCCTCCACATCCTCGGGGAGAAGATCAACCGGGCCCAGGATCTCGCCGCGAAAAACCGCCTCGGCATCCCGCTGCTCGTGGGCGAGGACGGCATCCACGGCCACTCGTTTTGGAAAGGCGCGACCATCTTCCCGACCCAGCTCGCGCTCGCGACGAGCTGGAACCTGGAGCTGCTCGAACAGGTTGCGCGCGTGACCGCCGAGGAGATGGCGCCGACCGGCATCCACTGGACGTTTTCGCCGGTGCTCTGCCTGACCCGCGACCTGCGCTGGGGCCGCACGGGCGAGACGTTCGGCGAGGATCCGTATCTGATCGGTGAGTTCGGCGCCGCCTTCATCCGCGGCTATCAGGGGCGGGGGCTCGACGACCCGACCGCCGTGCTCGCCACCGCGAAGCACTATGCCGGCTATTCCGAGACGCAGGGTGGGCGCGACGCCACCGAGGCCGACATCTCGCGCCGCAAGCTCCGCAGCTATTTCCTCCCGCCCTTCGAGCAAGCCGCCCGGGCCGGTGCGATGACCTTCATGACCGGCTACCAGTCGATGGACGGCGTGCCTTCGACCGCCAGCCGCTGGCTGCACACCGAGGTGCTCAAGGACGAGTGGGGTTTCCGCGGCGTGCTCGTGACCGACTGGGACAACGTGGGCCGGCTCGTTCACGAGCAGAAAGTCTGCGCCACGTACGCCGAGGCCGTGGCGGTCGCGATCCGCGCCGGTAACGACATCTCGATGACGACACCGCAGTTCTACGAGGGCGCCCTCGAGGCAGTGCGCAGCGGCCTGCTCAAGGAGTCCGAGCTCGACGCGCCGTGCGCGCGCTTCCTCGCGCTGAAGTTCCGCATGGGCCTCTTCGAGAATCCGCGCCGCGCGGACCTCGCCCGCGCCGCGGCGACGATCGCCCGGCCCGAACACCGCGCGATCAACCTCGAGACCTCGCGCCAGAGCCTCGTGCTCCTCCAGAACAACGGGCTGCTCCCGCTCGATCCGGCGAAGGTGAAGTCCATCGCCGTGGTCGGCCCCAACGCCGACGATGCGGTGCAGCAGCTCGGCGACTGGACGCTCGGCGCCTCGCAGCATCCGGCCTCGGCCGGCACCCAGCCGCGCGAGAAGGTCACCACCGTGCTCGACGGTATCCGCGCTTTGGCGCCGCAGGGTTGCGCGGTGCGGTATGAGCGCGGCTGTTCGATTATCGACGATGATCTTTCCGGCCTCCCCGCGGCGGTCGCCGCGGCGCAGGCGGCGGACGTCGTCGTCGCGGTCGTGGGCGACCACCTGAAGTTCATCGGCGAAGGGTTGAGCACCGCCACCCTCGAGCTGCAGGGCGGACAGGTCGCGTTGCTCGACGCGCTGGAGAAGACCGGCAAGCCCGTGATCCTCGTGCTCGTGAACAGCAAACCCCTCGTGCTGCCGGCCTCGGCCAAGCGCGCCGCGGCGATCCTCGAGGGCTTCAACCCCGGCATGGAGGGCGGTCGCGCGATCGCCGAGGCGGTGTTCGGCCAGTTGAACCCGTCGGGCAAGCTCACCATCTCGATCCCGGTCCACGTGGGCCAGCAGCCGGTGTTCTACAGCCAGGTGCGCGGCCAGCACGGCGACCGCTACGCCGACCTCACGCAGGAGCCGCTCTTCCCCTTCGGCCACGGCCTGAGCTACACCAGCTATCGGTATTCGAATCTTCGGCTCGCCTCCGCCTTGCTCCCGCGCGGCGGCACCGCCACGGTCTCGGTCGACGTCGAGAACACGGGCGCGCGTGCCGGCGCCGAGATCGTGCAGGTCTACGTGAGCGATGTGGTGGCGACGGTCACCTGGGTGAACAAGGCGCTGAAGGGCTTCGCCCGCGTGGCGCTCGCGCCCGGCGAGAAGAAGACGGTGGAGGTGCAGCTGCCGTATGCGGCGTTCCAACTCGTGGATGCGGAGGGCCGCAGCGTGGTCGAGCCGGGCGAGTTCGAGATCCTCGTGGGCCCCTCGTCGCGCGACGCCGAACTGTTGAAGGCGACGCTCCGCGCGGAGTGAGCGTGGGCGAGAAACTCGCCGTCGCGCGGGTTGATCCCGAAGTCGAAACGCGGAGCCCTGGCCTGGGGGCTCCCGTTGGGCTTTGGGATGAATTCCCTTCCGGGGTTCGTGAGTCGTGGAGGCGCGGGGCGGGCAGCTGAATGCTGCGTCGTTCATCCACGGGAGGCGGCTCACAGGGGACGGTTCGCCGACCGCCTCCGTTCCTGATTCCCTGGTTTTCAGATTTCAGGGTTTCAGTTGGTGGATGCCTAATCCGCGAAGGTCTGTTTGCCGTGGACCTGGAGGTGGGCGCGGATGGCGGCGAGGAAGATGTCGCCGAAACGCTCCAGCTTCTTTTCGCCCACGCCGGTGATGCCGCTCATCTCGGTGGGCGTGGTCGGATAGAAGCGCGCCAGCTCGCGGAGCGTGGTGTCGCCGAAGACGATGTACGCGGGCACCTCGAGCTCGGTGGCGAGCTTCTGGCGGTGTTCGCGCAGGCGCTCGAAGAGGATCTCGTCGTAGTCGAAGTCGCCGCGGCGGGCGCGGGCCTGGCGGTCGCGTTTCGGTTTCACGACGGCGCGGGGCTGGGCGAGGGTAACCGAAGTTCGGGTACGGAGGAGCTCGCGGCCGGCGTCGGCGAGGCCGACGACGGGCATCTCGGTGCCAACATCGAGATAGCCGAGGCGGAGGAGCTCGCGGCCGAGGTGCATCCACTCGTGCTCGGTCTTGTCGGCGCCGATGGCCCAGGTGGTGAGCTTGTCGTGGCCGAGGCGCTCGGTCTTCTCGTTGGCGTGGCCGCGGAGGACTTCGACGACATGCTTCAAGCCCATGTCGAAGCCGCTGGCGGCGCGGATGCGGTAGACGCAGGAGAGGAGTTTCTGCGCGGGGACGGTGGCGTCGTACGTCTCCAGCGGCGAGAGACAGTTGTCGCAGGCGCCGCAGTCGCAGGCCTGGAAGGTCTCGCCGAAGTAGCGCATGAGCTCGACGCGGCGGCAGCCGGAGGTGTCGGCGTAGTCGAGCATCTGACGGAGCTGGCGGCGGGCGCGGGCGGCCTCCTCCGCGTTGGTGATCTCGTCGATGAAGTGGCGCTGCTTGGCGGCGTCGCCGGCGGAGTAGAGCAGCAGGCAGTCGGCGGGGAGCCCGTCGCGGCCGGCGCGGCCGGTTTCCTGGTAGTAGCCCTCGACGTTTTTGGGGAGGTCGTAGTGGACGACGAAACGGACGTTGGGCTTGTTGATGCCCATGCCGAAGGCGATGGTCGCGCAGATGACGCGCACCTCGTCGCGGAGAAATGCCTCCTGATTCCGGCTACGCTCCTCGGCGTCGAGGCCGGCGTGGTAGGCGCGGGCGGCGATGCCGCGGCCGGCGAGGGAATCGGCGACCTTCTCGGTCTGTTTGCGGCTGGCGCAGTAGACGATGCCGGCGTCGCGCGGGCGCTCCTTGAGGAAGGCGAGGAGTTGTTTGATCGGCTCGTCCTTCTGCTCGACGCGGTAGGTGAGATTCGGGCGGTTGAAGGAGGCGACGAAGATCGCCGGATCGCGCAGGGCGAGGTGGCGCACGATGTCGTCGCGCACGCGCGGGGTGGCGGTGGCCGTGAGCGCCATCGCGGGGACGGACGGGAGCTGTTCGCGCAGTTTCGCGAGTTGGCGGTACTCGGGGCGGAAGTCGTGGCCCCATTCGGAGATGCAGTGCGCCTCGTCGACGGCGATGAGTTTGACCGGCCACTCCTTCAGGCGGTCGGTGAAACCGTCGAGCATGAGGCGCTCAGGGGAGACGTAGAGGAGCTTGTACTCGCCGGCGTAGAGGCCGCGGTAACGCCGCTTCGCCTCCTCGGCGCCGAGGGTTGAATTCATGAACGTCGCGGCGACGCCGGCGGCGCTGAGCTGGTCGACCTGGTCCTTCATCAACGCGATCAACGGCGAGACGACGACGGTCAGGCCTGGACCGGGGCGCGCGAGGGCGGGGAGCTGGAAACAAAGGGATTTGCCCGCGCCCGTGGGCAGGACGGCCAACGTGTCCCGCTCGGCGAGGGCGGAGTCGATGATGTCGCGCTGGAGCGGCCGGAACCGGTCGTAGCCGAAGACCTGCTTGAGCAGGTGGGCGAGTTCATCGGCAGCGGGCGGTTGGGCGGTGTCGGGCACGGGGCGGGGAGCGGAAGGCCGCGGCTCCGATGCCGCAAGCCGCGAAGTGCGCGCGAGCAACCGGTCGGGCAAAGACGCAGAATCGTGTCACGGTCGGACAGAAATCTGCGTCTTTTCGGGGCGCGGTCTTGGAGGGCGAGCGGCAGGGAGGACGCAAATTCGTGTCGCGGTCGGACGGAAATCTGCGTCCTCGCGGAAAACGGCGCGGAGAGGCACGTGAGAGGGTGTGGGGTGCGATGCGCAGCAACACGGCTTCCGTCTCGCGGGGAAGTGAAGCGTTTCCGCTACGAGCAGGCGGCAGTCCTCACCCAGACGGATCCTCCAGTTTCCGGTACAGCAGCACGGAGCCGGTGGCGGCAGTGGTCAGCAGCACGGGGCTGAGGAGCGGGATGAACGTGAGCAGCATCACGCTCGAACCGAGCCCGAGGGTGGCGGCACGGTGCTCGCGGGCGAACCGACGTTGCACGCCGCGGCCGCGGGCTCGCAGGGCCTGCGGGTAGTCGAGGTAGTCCATGCCATAGACGAAGCAGTTGAAGTGGAGCCCGATCACCACGGCGAGCGGCGCGCCGATGAGCGGCACCCAGCCGAGGAGGAAGCACCCGAACACGACCGCGGTGAGCGCCGCGAGGTCGAGCAGGGCGTCGGTGACCTGGTAGAGCAGCGGCACCTCCCGCATCTGCGCCGGGTCCATGCCGAGCTGGATCTCCACCTCGCTGGCGAGGCGGCTGTAGAAGATACCGCAGAAGATGCCCTGGAAGACGATCCACGCGGCCACGGCCAACGCGATCTCCAGCGCGGCGACGAGTACGACGGTGACGACGGCGAGCGTGGCGCCCCACCAGTTGGCGGGGAAGAGGGTGCCGAGCCACGCGTAGGCCCGGAACCAGCCGTAAATTAGCCCGGCGAAGAGCGCGGCGCTGAGCACTAGGTTGCAGAGGATCGGCAGGATCCCGTGGCGCCAGAGCCGCGGGTGCGCATTCATGTATCGCAAGCCGGTCCACGGTGCGGCGAATCCGTCGAGGAACGACGTCAGCGCGCCGGGACGGCGGGGGAGGGGCGGGGGCGTGGTGTTGTTCACTCAGTCCTCCTTGTTGCGAGGGGCGGGCGTTTTTCCAGTTCAGCGCTAAGGGCGCGATTCACCCGTGCGGCGTAGGCTTCTATCTCGGGGGTGTGGGCTGGGCGGTCGCACCGTGCAGGAAGATCATCGCCCGGTCTCCGATAGGCCGGCCGATGGACGCCGGGTCGCCTCAGCTGCCCTTCGCGAGCTCGATGCCGCGGTCGCGGGCGGCGAGGATGGTGGCGCGCATCGTGTCGCGAAAATTCGCGGACTTCATCGCTTCCAGGCCGGCGTACGTGGTGCCCTTGGGCGAGGTCACGCGGTCGCGGAGGACGTCGGCGTCCTCGCCGGTCTGCTTGAGGAGCTTGGCGGAGCCGAGGAGGACCTCCGTGGCGAATTCGGCGGCGAGTTCGCGGGTGAAGCCGGCGGCCACGCCGGCCTCGCGCAGCGCGGCGGCGAACTCGAAGACGAAGCCCGGGCCGCTGCCGCCGAGCGCGGTGACGGAGTCCATCATCTCCTCGGGGAACGCGTGCACGACGCCCAACGCGCCGAGTACGCCGAGTGCGATGGCGCGGTCGGCGTCGGAGAGCGGGGCGAGGCTGCACCAGCCGGTGATGCCGGCGCCGATCGCGCCGGGGGTGTTGGGCATGGCGCGCACCAGGGCACGGGCGTGCGGGAACGCTTGCGCGAGGGTCGCGAGCTTCTTGCCGGCGAGGATGGAGATGACGAGCTTGCCGCGCGTGGCCTCGGCGAGCCGCGGGTCGGCGTCGGCGAGGTTCTGGGGCTTGAAGGCGACGACGACGGCATCGGTGCCGGCGCAGAGATCAACGACGTCCTGGGCGAGGCGGATCCCGGTGCGCGCGGAAAGGGCGGCGCCGGTGGGATCGTTGCCGCCGAGGCAGGCGAGGTCGGCGACGGCGGCGACCTTCTGGTTGAGCACGCCGGCGACGATGGCGGAGGCCATGTTGCCGGAACCGAGGAAGGAGATGCGAGGCATGATGGGACGGCGGATTGCGGACGACGGATGGCGGAAGGGCGGCGGGACGCCGCGGAACGGCGAGACGAGTAGGAGGGGGAGTCTGGGCGGGGGCAAGTGCAGGAGTTTTTGGGGAGCGCCGCGGCGTGCAGCCGGTGGCTGCCCCAGCCGGGCCAAGACGAAGGCAGGGGAAACCGGTTGCGTCGGTGCGGGGCAGACTCCAGAAAGCGCAGACAGTGAAGCCGGAGAAACCCCAACGATTCACGCTGCTCCACCATCTGCCCATCGTGGCGGCCCTCGTCCTGCTCCCGCTCGGCGCGAGCATTCTGGCCGGGTGGTTCAACGGGAGCCAGGCGCTCATCGACTGGGGCGTGGCGGGCGGGACGGTGCCGCCCCTCGGGGCGTTGGCGCTGATGTTGTTCGCGCTCGCGCTGCTCGGTCGCGACCGGCTGGGGCGGCGCTGGGCGGTGTTGGCGGCGCTGCCGGGTCTGGCCGGCGGGTGGGGCCTGGTCGAGTGGCTCATGGCCCGTGTTTACGGCGTGGCGACAGGGGCGGCCTCGCCCGCGGCGCTGGGGCCGGTGGTGGCGGTCGGTTTCGTGCTGGCCGGCGCGGCGCTCGCGGCGGCGGCGCGGCGGGTGCCGACCCCGCGGAGCATGTACGCGCTGGCCGGTGCGGGCGCGACGCTGGGCGCGGTGGGCTTGGCGGTGGCGCTGGGGCATGCGACCGGATTGGCCGCGGCGACGACACTCGGGTTCGACCGGCCCATGCCGCTGCCGCTGGCGTTGGGTTTCGTGGTGCTGGGCGTCGGGCTGTTGGCGCTGGCGGTCGAGGAACGCGTGGACCGAGCGGGGCCGGTGCGTTGGCTGCCGGCGCCGTTCATGCTCGGTTGCGTGGCGGCGACCCTGGTGGTGTGGGGGGCGATGCTGCGTCGGGAACACGCCGAGGACCATGCCGCGATGGAGCTGCGGGCGAACGCGCTGGTCGCGGCCCTCACGGCCGAGCTGGACGGCGTGCAGCGGGCGCTGGGCCGTATCGCCACCCACGAAAGCTGGGGCGACGAATATTCGCCGCGCCTGCGCGAAGGGGACGTGAACGGCCTGATGCAGGATTTTCCGGCAGTGCGCCGGCTGGAATGGTTCGACGATGGCTGCCGCACGACGCGGGGGTGGACACGGAGCGGGATGGTGGGCGTAGCCGCGGTTGGCGCGCCCGCTGATCCGCGCGGGGTGGCGTTGTGCGAGACGGCGCGTGCCTCCGGGCGGATCGGGGCGCTGGCGCCGGTCGCGGGCGCCGACGGCCGGCCCACCGTGGTGTTGTGCGCCCCGTTTGGCCGGGGCGACGGGTTCCTGCTGGCCGAGGTCGACGCCGAGGAATGGGCGGCGCGCGGACGGCAGCGCCTGACCGACGGGTCACTCGAGGGCGTGGGCCTTGCGCTGGGCGAGAGTGCGATCCACGGCCGGATCCCGCCGCGCGGGGAAGCGCCTTCTGATTTGGATCGTGAATACGACGTGCGCGGCGTGCAGGTGCGGCTGGTGCTGGACGCTCCGGCGCGCGCCGGCCAATCGTGGACCGTGCTCGGCTCGGGGTTGGGGCTCGCGCTCCTGCTCGGGCTGATCGTCGATCTCGCGCAGAAGGCGCGCTGGCGGGAGCTGCAGGCGGAGCGGGTGGCCGCGCGGCTCACGGCGGAGGACCGGGAACGCCGGAAGGTGGAGCAGAACCTCAAGGCGAGCGAGGCGCGCCTGAGCCTGGCGCTCGACGCCGGCCAAGTGGGGATTTTCGACGCGGATCTGGTGACGGGGGAGGCGGCGTTCAGCGCGGGGGTGGGCCGGCTGCTCGGCCGGCCGCCGACCGAGGCGCTGACGCGTCTTGCGCAGTGGGACGGGCTGGTGCATCCGGAGGACGCGAATGCGGTGCGGCGCGAGTTCCAGCGCGGGCCGCGGCCCGGTTACCGTGAAGTGGAGTATCGGGTACGGAATGGCGCCGGTGAGTGGCGGTGGATCCTCGAACGGGCGAAGGCCGTGGCGTTTGGGCCCGACGGGGCGCCGCGCCGGATCGTCGGGACGTTCCAGGACAGCACCTCCCGCCGGTTGGCCGAGGAGGCGCTGCGCGCCAGCCAGGCCGAGGCCCGCAAACTCGCCACGGTGGCGAGCCTCACCGACAACTGGGTGGTCATCACCGACGCCAACGGCGCGGTGGAGTGGATCAACGACAGCTTCAGCAGCCGGATGGGTTGCCCGGCCGCCGACGCGGCGGGCCGGGCGCTGACCGACCTGCTGCCACCGCCGCCGGGCGAGGCGATCGACTTCGCGCCGTTGCGGGAGGCGTTTGTGCGGCGATTGCCCGCGCACGTCGCGCTCGCGACGATCGCGCGCAACGCCCGGGTGTTCCACGTCCAGGGCGACATCCACCCCGTGCCCGGGGAGCGCGGCGAGATTGTCCGCTACATCGCGGTCTTCCACGACATCACGGCGCGGATCGGATTCGAGCAGGGGCTGCGCGAGGCGAAGGCGCAGGCCGAGGCCGCGACGCGGGCGAAATCCGAGTTTCTCGCCTCGATGAGCCATGAGATCCGCACGCCGATGAACGGGGTGCTCGGCCTGGCCCGCCTGCTGCTCGATTCGCCGCTCACGGCGGACCAGGCCGACTGGGTGCGCACGATCCACGAGTCGGGCGACGCGTTGCTCACGATCGTCAACGACATCCTCGATTTCTCGAAGGTCGAGTCGGGCCGGCTCGAGCTGGAGCGGTATCCATTCGACACGGCCGACTGCGTGGAGGAGGCGCTCGAGCTTTTTGCGGTCGCCGCGGGGACGAAGCGGCTCGAGCTCTCGTACTGGATCGCGCCGGGAGTGCCGGACGCGATCGTGGGCGACCGCGTGCGCCTGCGCCAGGTGCTGGTGAACCTCGTGGGCAACGCGGTGAAGTTCACCCCCGCCGGGCGCGTCTCGGTGGAGGTGCGCCCCGGCGAGACGGACGGCCAGCTGGTGTTCACCGTGACGGATTCCGGAATCGGCATTCCGGCGGAGCGGATGGACTCGCTGTTCCAGCCGTTCAGCCAGGTCGACTCGTCCATCTCGCGGCGCTACGGCGGCACCGGCCTGGGGTTGGCGATCTGCCAGCGGCTGGTCGCGTTGATGGGCGGGAGCATCGGGGTGCACAGCCGGCCGGAGGGCGGCTCCGTTTTCCATTTCACGATCGAAACCCCGGCGGCCCCGGAGGAGTCCGGGGCGAACGAACCCCACCAGCGGTCCGTGGGCCATCGCGCGGTGGTCATCGACGATGATCCGGTCGCCCAGCGCTTCATCGTGCAGGTGCTCGAACGCGACGGTTGCATCGTGCGGTGCTTCGATTCGTTGGCGGCGGCCCGCGAGGGACTGACCGGTGCGCAGCCGCCGGACGTGGTCGTCGCGGACCATTCGTTGCCCGACGGCGAGGGTTTCGCCGCGGCGGCGTTGTTGCGGGCGCTCTTCCCGCAGGCACCGGTGCCGCTGGTGCTCACGACCGTGACGAGCCAGGTGCCGCCCCGCGAGGAGCTGGCGGCCGCGGGGGTGCGCGCCTTCGCGTTGAAACCGTTGCGGCGCCTGCCCTTGCTCGATCGTATCGCTGCGGCGGTGGCGCCGGCGGCAGTGGCGGGCGATCCGGCCGCCCCGGGCGTCGCCGCTGGGCGGGCCGTGGTGCCGGTGCCGGTGCGGCCGTTGGCGTTGGGCGAACGCCTGCCGCTGCGGGTGCTGCTCGCCGAGGACAATCCGGTGAACCGGAAGGTGGCGCTCCGGTTGCTCGAACGGCTGGGCTACCGCGCGCTGGCGGTGGGCAACGGCACCGAGGCGGTGCGCGCCGCCACCACCGGTGCGTTCGATCTCATCTTCATGGATGTGCAGATGCCCGAGGTCGACGGCCTCGAGGCGACTCGTCGTATCCGGGCGGAAATGCCGGCGGAATTTCGCCAACCGGTGATCGTGGCCCTGACGGCCAACGCCATCGCGGGCGACGCCGAGTTGTGCCGGGCCGCGGGCATGGACGACTACGTGAGCAAACCGGTGACGCCCGAGGCGATCTACAACGCCATCGTGCGGCGGTGCGGCGCGGGAACCGGGCTGGCCGAACTGGCGGAGGGCCAGTCGGTGTGACGCGCCGGAGCGATCACTGCACCGAGACCAGGCGCACTGGCGGGCGGCCGGCCACCGACGGGAGCAGCTCGCCGCTCCGTCGACCGATGAGCTGGGCGCCGAGGGGCGAGTGGGGCGTGATGACGAACACGGTGACGGCGTCGAGTTCGACCTCGAGCCCGCCCGCTTTGGGGCCCACGAAATAGAGGCTCTTTTCCCCCTCGACCTCCGTCTCGACCAGCGCGCTGCTGCCGATCGCCTCGTCCGGGGCGAAGTCGTGGAGGGGGAGGGCGCGGAACGCCTCGACGGCTTCGCGCAGCTCGGCCGCGACCTTGACCTGGCCCTCGGCGAGCACGGAGGTTTCGAGGCCGGGAGTCTCGAACTGGTTCTTGTGCAGCTCCTCGTCGTGGGTGGCCTCGTCGTGCGCCGACTTGGCCGCGTGGGCGATGAGCTCCATCTCGGTGGACAGGTGACGGATGATCGACTCGACGAGTTGTTTCTTGTTCACGATGCGAGGGGTTGATGGCGG
The DNA here is from genome assembly GCA_023269585.1 of Opitutaceae bacterium. Lineage (GTDB taxonomy): Bacteria > Verrucomicrobiota > Verrucomicrobiia > Opitutales > Opitutaceae > CAJCBL01. The sequence continues at coordinate 10,612 of JAHFTC010000026.1, read as the reverse complement.
CCTCCGGCGGGGCGGAGCGGGCGCACGGGTTTACGGAACGATGGGGCGGGAAGGCTGGGGCGGGACACGCCGGCCCGGGGAGGGGTCAGCCGGGGTACTGTCCCGAAATGTAACTACGCAGGGTGTCCGCCTCGTATTGGAGGTGCTCGACGACCCACTTGTTGAGATCGCCGATGGAGACGAGGCCGACGAGACGGCCGGCGTCGAGCACGGGCAGGTGACGCATCCGCTTTTCGGAGATGAGGGCCATCGCCTTTTCGAGCGGGAGGGAGGGGGCGACGGTGAGCGGCTGGGGCGACATGACCCGGGAGACCGGGGTCGTGCGCGCATCCAAGCCGGCGGCGACGACCCGGGTGAGCACATCGCGCTCGGTGAAGATGCCGACGAGATGATCACCGTCGAGGACGACCACGCACCCGACGCGGTGCTGCGCCATCGCTTCGGCCGCAACCTGCGCGGAGGCCGAGACGGGGACGGAATGCACAACGGGATCCTTTTGCGCGATCAGCGCGGAGATCGGGATCTTCATCGGGGTAAGGCGCGGAAGCCTAAGCCGGATACCCCGGTGCGCAAGTCGCCCGGCGGGAAAGCCGGCACCAGCCGGCCGGGCACAGCGGGGGAGGCCCGTTTCGCGCAGAGGTACGGTCGGCGAAGCGATCGCGCCGCCTGGACCTCAGGCGCTCTTCGGCGCGAACGCGGACTGGCGGGCGGCCATCGCCCACCCGTAAACTTGGGCGTAGCGGTCGGCCGATCCGGTCCAGGAAAAGTCGCGGGCCATGGCGTTGGCGCGCAGGGCGGCGAACTCCTCGGGACGGTCGTAGTAGGTGGCGTTGGCCCAGCCGATGGTGTGGTAGACGGCGTTCTCGTCGGCGCGGTGGAAGAGGAAGCCGGTGCCCGTGCTGGTCCCCTCGTGATACTGCTCGATCGTGTCCACGAGCCCGCCGGTGGCGCGGGCGACGGGGAGCGAACCGTAGCGCATCGCGTAGAGCTGGGTAAGTCCGCAGGGCTCGGTGCGGCTGGGCATGACGAAGAAATCGGAGCCGCCCTGAATGAGGTGGGCGAGACGGTTGTCGAAGGCGAGTTTCAGGCCCACGCGGCCGGGGAATTCCCAGGCGGTGCGGCGCAGGTCGTCCTCGAGGTCGGCATCGCCGGTGCCGAGGATGGCGAACTGTGCCTGCATGTTGGTGACGATGGAGGGCAGCACCTCGCAGAGCAGGTCGAGGCCCTTTTGCCGGAAGAGGCGGGAGACGACGCCGAAGACGGGCTTGCGCGGATCGACGTCGAGGCCGAGCTCGCGTTGGAGCGCGGCTTTGCAGGCGGCCTTGCCCGGGTCGATGGCGGAGAGGTCGAAGGCGGCGGGCAGGTGCGGGTCGGAGGCGGGATCCCAGGCCTCGGTGTCGATGCCGTTGAGGATGCCGATGAGGTCGCCGGCGCGGAAGCGCAGCACGTGGTCGAGGCCGAAACCGAAGGCGGGCGTCTGAATCTCGCGGGCGTAGGTTGGGCTGACGGTGGTGATCTTCGTGCTGTGGTAGAGGCCGGCCTTCATCAGGTTCACGGCGCCGCAGGACTCGACGTTGTCGGCGGTGAAGAGCCGTTCCGGGAGTTTGGCGTAGGCGAGGGCGTGGCGGTGGCAGTAGCCCTGGTGTTCCAGATTGTGGATGGTGAAGACGGTGGCGCAGCGGCCGAGCGGGCCTTCGCGGTCGGTGGTGTTGAGCCACACCGGGACGAAACCGCAGGTCCAGTCGTGGCAATGCACCACGTCCGGCGTCCAACCGAGTTGGAGACAGAGGTTGAGGGCGGCGCGGCCGAAGAAGGTGAAGCGCTTGTCGTTGTCGGGGAAGCTGCCGGCGGCGTTGGAGTAGACCTCGGGGCGGCTGAAGAAACGCTCGTGCTCGAGGAAGTAGGCCCTGGCCTCGGAGCCGGGGACGACGGTTTCCCACACGCGGGCGAACTCGGGGCCGCCGGCGAGATCGGCGCCGAGGGGGTGCGGACGGGCTTCCCAGCGGCCGACGCGCTTGACCGAGCCGTAGAGCGGGACGACGCACCGCACGTCGTGGCCTTGGCGGGCGAGCTGTTTGGCGAGGGCGCCGACCATGTCGCCCAGACCGCCGACTTTGACAAAGGGGTCCAGCTCGGGGGTGACCATCAGGATCTTCATGCGGGGCGGCGAAAATCGCGGTGCACGCGGGACGGCTCAAGGCTATTTCCGCGGCGGCGCCACGCGGGAGGCCGCTCGGCCGGGCGTTTTTCTTCGAGAGCCGAATCGGAGTGTTGACAAGCGCGCGCGCGGCCCTGTGCTAGCGAACCTTTCTGCCACTGCCCAGTAGCTCAGCGGTAGAGCAGGTGACTGTTAATCACTTGGTCCCTGGTTCGATCCCAGGCTGGGCAGCCAATTTCAAACCTCTGAATCCGAAAGGGTTCAGAGGTTTTTGATTTTCAGGGATGAGGACACGAAAAATTTGTCTGTCCGGTTTCTGTCCGGTTTTTCGAGTCCTGAAATGCCCATTGGTGCTCCGGTCTGCCTTGGGCCTGGTCGTGGGGGCGCGTTGAACCTGTCGGGACAGCCGTAGCGGCCGGCAGCGGCTCGCAGCGAAGCCACAACAGCGGAGTGAAGAGCCGGTGGCGCCCGCGTAGGCGGTCGATGACGGCGCCAAGGTCGATCGTGTGCTCTCCTTTCCGCGCGATGTGGCCCTGCGGGTGTTGGCTCCCTGCCATTCCCCGTTCTAGCGAAGCGTTTCGGAGGCCGTCACCGATGGTTTTGTGATGACTCTGCGGCACCGGCCCGAAAAGGCCTTTGGCGCAGTGGGTGCAAAAGTGACCGGATAAGTCACCGGGCGAGTCACGGGTGAAGTCGCAGGGCAAGCCACCCCGCCAGTCACCCTGCCAGTCACCCCGCCAGTTGCCCCACCAGTGGTTTGCCGCGTTGCCAGTGCCAGCCTTATCCGATGCGGGCGGAGTCGATCAACGCGGCCACCTCGGCCTCGTCGAAGAGGACGACACGGGCGTTAATCTTGTGGCGGGCGATCATGCCGGCGTCTGCCCAACGGAAGAGCGTCCGCGTGCAGATCCCCAACCGGGCGGCGATGGGCTTGGCTTTGGCGAATCGGCGGCCTGCCAATCCCTCGGATTGCGCAGCCGGCGCAGTGAGTGATCCCGTCGACTTTTGCATGGCGGCAATTTCCTACGTTCAGCGAGCCTGGGCAACCGGTAGCTTCTCCCAAAAACGGGGTAGGGCAGCTCCCTCGATTGGGTTAGCGATCCCGATGGTTCGGATGCTGTCCGCGACTGTGCTCAAGGGGCCGAGACGCCGTCCCCGAGTCCATAGAAGTGGCTCAACTCGGAAAGTAGCTCGGGTAACTGAATGCCGGATATCCCGAAGGGCTTAAGGTCGGTTGGTTCCTTCGCCAGCCGGGCGAACGCCTCGCGTAGATCGGAACGAATCCTGGCGGGCACATGGACCGGTATTCCGAGATCCAGCACGGTGAACAGGCGGAAGATGTCGTTCTTGTGCTTCGTGATGTTCCGGGAATCCACCTGTTCACCGGCCGCCTTGCGGTTGGAAAGATCCACATAGGCGCGGGCTTTCAGTGGAATCAACGCTTCTGCCCCCACGAGGCTGAGCCCGCGGATCACGGCCCGACGTCCCATGACCAAGGCATAGTAGTCGTCATCCATCAGGATTGCTGAGAGGCTGGAGACCTCGTCGTCGACCGGCACTGGGGTCAGTGTCGCTCCCTCTTCCAGGTCGAGCGCATCCGGGACGCGGGAAAATAGTTCCAGCATGGCGGGGAACCCCGGCTGTTTGGGCTCGTAGAAACGGTAGAAGAGCCGCTTCCCCGTGCTCTTCTGGCGGTTCTCGTATTCACCCTGTTTGATGAAATCCCAGAACGCCTGAACGAACTCCCGATCCAGCGCCTCCACGCAGAGGACGATGTCGAGATCCTTGGTGACGCGGAAACTCCCGCCCAGTTCTTCCATGGCGAGACTCGACGCCGTCCCGCCGATCAGTACGTAGCGGTTCGCGTAGTTGGCGAAGTGTGTCTGGAAGCGGTCGAGCCCGTTTACCATGTCATGTCCTCCAGAATTCTGGTGACGCCCATCTGTACTCGTTCATCGGTCGTATCGGCCAAGCTCAGCGCCAGCGACAATCGATCTACACAAGGGGGCTCGGCGAGCAGACTTGGATCGTAGCGCCAGAGTTCGAACTCGGCGTGAGCCGCAGCCCTGGAAACCTCGGGGATGAGGTGGGTGCCGGGCTCCTTCTGCAACGTCCGCCACTGCGCGCTCGTTACGGCCCAAATAGCGTGAGGCGGCCTGCCCAACATGGTCATCTCCTCCAGCGCCGATTCACCGGCACAGAATTTCGAGCCAGGAAACCACTCGTCGAGATAAACGTGTCGGGTGACCGGCGAGCGCAGCCAAGGACGGGCCTTTTCCCAGAGCTCGCGGCCGGTGAAGAGGAAGCGCTGCCGCGCAAAGCGGCGCTCTCCCTCGCCCGCCATCAAACCCGCTCGGCGCAGTTCATCCAAGGCCCGCGTCATCGTCATCTTCGTATAGCCGAAGTGCTCGGCCATACCGGCTCCGGTGAACTCCCCCTGGGGATCGATTTTGCGCAATAAGCAGGCTAGTACCGCGACCTGGGCGGGTGGCGATATCTTGGTGAGTTTGGGGCGGCTCGGCTTGAGGTGCTCAGTCAGATCGAGCCCGAGATCGGGGAGATAGAGTTGGTTGCCCGTGGAGAGGAATGGGGTTCGATTCTCGATGAGGCGTTTGCGGTCGTAGGCGCTGAGGGCTTCGAGCACGAAGAGGCTACGCAGTCCCGTTTTCTGGCTGAGCCAGTCTGCCTGCTTGGCCAAGACCGCTGGCGTCGGCGCTTCGTCGCGCGCTTTGAGGGCCAAGAACGCCTTGCCCAAGACTTCACACCGGCTGATCTCGTAAGTTTCTTTGATCTGGAGCGGCAGTCGTTCTGCGCCGGGAAGGGGCGCGAAGACCGTCTCGATTCCGAGGGTCTGGCGGAGATAAGCGGCGGCCTTGGCCTGCCAATCGAGCTTCATGATCAACATCATAACACGATTTCGAGCAAAGTAACAATGCCAATGTTACTTTCAGAATTTTGCTGTTACTATGCCTTGCGGACGGAGCATCGCAGTGGTCCACAGCGTGATGAGTTTCGCGCAGGTTGTGATGCTGACGATCTCGGGCTTCAAATGGGGCGAACTTCAGCGGCTGTGGAATTGTCGTCCGCGCAGCGCCAGTGCCAGCCTTACCCGATGCGGGCGGAGTCGATCAACGCCGCCACCTCGGCCTCGTCGAAGAGTACGACGCGGGCGTTGATCTTGTGGCGGGCGATCATGCCGGCGTCGGCCCAACGGAAGAGCGTCCGCGTGCAGATCCCCAACCGGGCGGCGATGGGCTTGGCTTTGGCGAATCGGCGGCCTGCCAATCCCTCGGGTTGCGCAGCCGGCGCAGTGAGTGATCCCGTCGATGTAGTCATGCCGGCAGTTTCGTGCGGCCAGCGCTCCCGCGCAAATGGGAGCGCCTCCCGAAAATGGGGTAGGGCGGCTCCCACGATCGGGGTAGGTGCAAATGCGTCACTCCATCGTCGTGTCCCAGCGTATTGACCGAGTCCCGTCGCCGGGCCGAACTCATGAGATGTCCGTACCGGATGGAAACCGAGGATCAGCACCGTTGCGCAAGGGGAACGCAGCGAGTCACTCTCCAATTATAGAACACGTCGCGGTGTCCAAGAATCCATTTGAGCCATCGCTGCGACTCGGGAATGATCCCGCTGCGCCATGGAAGATCGCATACCGATCTCTGAACGCATCCCGCATGAAGCCCGAGGATATCTTCCCAAATCAGACCGCCGAGAAGTTTGAGGCGTGGCTTCAAAATACGAACGAGCGTTACCGGGCGACGCAGACTCCAATTCGGAGGCGGCCACTCCAAGCGCTGAGCGATTTGTCCGTTCAATTCAATCGTGCCGTGTCGATGGTCTCGCCACTGGCCGAAAGGGTTTTCAAATGGTTTGCGGCTCATTCGCCGCCTGGGGCACACACAATCGGCGCGATGTTCACCGGTGTTTTCCTATACGACACCGCCTTCTGGCCCGTGGACATTCCTGTTGGCCACGGGCAATTTCGCGTGAGCCCATTGGATTCCCTGACAACCATGCCAGCCCCGGTTCGGGAGAGCCTTTGGCAAAGTGCCGAGGCACGCCCCGTCTTCTTGAGCACATGGGTTGACTGTTTTGACTATGCGTATGGCGCCGATGTGCTCCTACGCGACGGCACCCTCGGGGAACGGGCGAAGAAGTTTCTGGAAAATGCGGACGCTGAATTGCGTGGTGCAAGTGCTGCCTTGCTCACCCATCGCCCGACACTCAAGGCATCGATCGGGTTTCGCATGGCCTGCGAGATCTACCTGAAGGTGTTTCTCCTGGAAGAGAGGAAGCTCTCAGATTCCGAACTTCGAGCTCTAGGCCATCGGATTCATGTCCTTGCCGCTGCCTGCTACGCGGTGAAACCCCATAAGGAATTCCGCATTCTTGAACAGGGAGCCTCTGCATTCCCTGAGGTCTCCGCTCGCTACGATGGCACGAGCGGCGATCCGGAGGAGGTGTTTGATGCGGTGTTCCTCACACAGCAGACCGCAGCCACGGTGGTTCGGCATTTCTCCTCGCAGGATTCGAGATCCCAAATCCCCGGTCTCAAGTAGCAATCCGGCGGGCGGCTCGAACTATCAGAAAATGACTTGTGCGTGAAAATGTAACGGTTGGCGGCGATTCATGTTGCAGATGCGGCACAAGTCCTTATCTGATTTCGTCCGCACCTAGGAAAAAGCTCCGGGGCCGAGACCTCGGAGCTTAATACCTGGAATCGCGTTTGAGCGGTCCAAGCCGTTGGAAGCCGTAAGCTGCTCATTCGTGACTTGGCTTCAAGGGGGAAAGTGCCCGCCTCTACAACCAGTACCCGTTACGTTATGAGCAAACCTCAGGACAGGATGATATCCCAACGCCCGGATGGTCGTTGGGCCAATAAGCGCAATGATGCCGATAAGGCATCGAGCGTTCACGAAACCCAACATGCCGCGATTCAGCAGGCCCGCACCAATCTGAACAATCAGGGTGGTGGCGAGTTGAGCGTCCAAGACCGGCATGGCCAGATCCGCCAGAAGGACACCATTGCGCCCGGCAATGACCCGTGCCCGCCACGGGACAAGCGATAACACCCGCGCATGAGCGTTCAGCATTTCAAGCTTCGCGAAATTGCCGAGATTCAGCTCGGGGTCACCCTTCGGGGCTCCGACGCGTCCCGACATGATCCAGCCGGTACCCATCAACTTATCCGCATTAGCGACCTGAGCGACGACGGCAGCGTCTCCATTGGAGAGCCTTGTCTCATCAAGCTCAGCTCTGGCGATGCGGCGAGGTATGAGTTAAAGCCGGGCGAAGTCTTGGTTGCTGCACGTGGTACTCGCATGACCGCCGCCGTCCTTTACGCCGGCGGCGGTCCATGCGTGGTTGGTGGCCAATTCCTAGTGGTCAGGCCTCAGCAAAGGCTCAATCCGGAATACCTCCGCTGGTTTCTCAATCTTCCCACTATTCAGACCAGGCTGTTTTCCTTTGCGCGTGGCACCTACGTGCGATCCCTCCCGGCCAGCTCCATCGGCGATCTAGATATCCCGTTGCCCCCGCTTCCGAAGCAGCACGCCGTCGCCGAGTTGAATCGGCTAAGAATCCGAGAGAAAGAGCTGATGGCTGAGCTGGCCGAGCAACGCGGCCTTCTCGTTGACCACTCCGTTCTCCAGAATTTCCAACAATAGCCCCATTCCTTTCATGGCCACCGTCAACCAAGCCGAGATCAACAATGTCGCCTGGAAGGCCTGCGATACCTTTCGCGGCACCCTCGATCCGTCGGACTACAAGAACTACATCCTCGTCACGCTCTTCCTGAAGTACGTTAGCGACGTCGTCAAAGACCACCGCGCCGCCTACCTCCGCGAATTCGGCGGCGACGAGGCTCGCGTCGCCCGGCGTCTCTCCCGTGAACGCTTCCTCCTGCCCGACGCCTGCGACTTCGACAGCCTCTACGCCCAGCGCAACGAAGCCGACATCGGCCAGCGAATCAATATTGCCCTCGAACACATCGAGGAAGCCAACAAGGCGAAGCTCGAAGGCGTCTTTCGCGAGGTCGATTTCAACTCCGAGGGCAAGCTCGGCCAGACCAAGGAGCGCAACACCCGCATCAAAGGCCTGCTCGAAGTCTTCGCCGATCCGCGCCTCGACCTGCGTCCCTCCATCATCGGCGACGAGGATGTGATCGGAAACGTCTACGAGTACCTGCTCGAAAAATTCGCCTCCGATGCCGGCAAGAAAGCCGGCGAGTTCTACACCCCCGGCCAAGTTTCTAGCCTCCTCGCCCGTCTCCTCAAACCCAAGAAGGGCAACTCCATCTGCGACCCCACCTGCGGTTCCGGTTCGCTTCTGATCAAGGTCGGCCGCCAGGCCGACGACCGCGACTTCGCCCTTTTCGGCCAGGAAAGCAACGGCACCACCCACGCCCTCTGCCGGATGAACATGTTCCTGCACGGCATGGACAGCTTCCGGATTGAGTGGGGCGACACCCTGCGCAACCCCCGTCTCGTCGAGGGCGACCGGCTGATGCAGTTCGACATCGTCGCGGCCAACCCGCCCTTCTCACTCGATCAGTGGGGCATCACCGACGCCGACGCCGATCCCTTTCACCGCTACCACCGCGGACTCCCACCCAAAGGCAAAGGCGACTATGCCTTCATCACCCACATGATCGAGACCGCCCGCGAGGGCACGGGCCGCGTGGGCGTGGTCGTGCCCCACGGCGTGCTCTTCCGCGGTGCCGCCGAAGGCCGCATCCGCCAGAAACTGATTCAGGAAAACCTCCTCGAAGCTGTCATAGGGCTACCGGCAAACCTCTTCTTTGGCACCGGCATTCCCGCCGCGATTCTTCTCTTCAACAAGGGCAAGACCCACGGGGACGTGCTCTTCATCGACGCTTCCCGCGAGTACGACGACGGCAAGAACCAGAACCGCCTCTCCGATGCCCATCTCGACAAGATCGTCGCCGCCTACGAGGCCTTTCAGCCCATCGAGAAATACGCCTATCGCGCTACATCACAGGAAATCGCCGACAACGACTACAACCTCAACATTCCCCGGTACGTCGATACGTTCGAAGAGGAGGTCGAGATCGATCTCGGCTCCGTGAAACAGGAGATCGCTCTGCTTGAGGGCGAGCTCACCACCGTCCGCACGAAGATGGACGGCTACCTAAAGGAGCTCGGTCTATGAGCGATTCAGCGGACAAGATCGTTCTCTACCCGGCGAACGACGGACAGCCGGACATTCGGCTGCGCGTGGAAGTGGGTATCTGCGGGCTGGAAGATGCAAAGGCGAAAGAGGGCGAGAAATGCTAGATGACTTCAAGCTGGTGCCCAAGAAGTGGCAGGTCCACCTGATCGACGAAATTGCGATTCGCGGCAGTGGGCACACCCCGGACCGAAAGATACCAGAGTATTGGAATGGTGGCATAAAATGGGTTTCGCTTGCCGATTCGGATAAGCTGGACCGCAAATTCATAAACTCGACCACGCACGAAATTAGCCAAACAGGTATCGAGAATTCCTCTGCCGAAATTCACCCACCTGACAGCGTGTTAATCTCTCGCGATGCCGGCGTAGGGAAATCGGCTGTAATGGCCTGCGAAATGGCTGTCAGCCAGCACTTCATCGTTTGGCGCTGTGGGTCAAAACTAGTCCCCCTCTTCCTCTACTACACTCTACAATCGCAAAAGGCCTTTTTTGAGCGAATTGCGGTGGGATCAACCATCAAGACCATCGGGTTGGGCATTTTCAGGAGGCTTAAGATGCTCGTCCCTCCCCTGCACGAGCAGCAAAAGATCGCCGACATTCTCGCTACGTGGGATGAGGCACTGGAGAAACTCGACGCCCTCATCATCGCTGAGGGGCGCCGCAAACAGGCGCTCATGCAGCAGATCATCACCGGCCATTGCCGCCTACCAGGGTTCCGCAAACCATGGAGGCGGGTCGAGTTGTCCGAGGTCGCAGAGGAGTGTAGTATCCGCAATGGCCTAAAGCTTGATCGCACTCGCCTCTACGCAGTCACCAAGGCCGAAGGAATGGTGCCCATGCGCGAGAACGTTCAAGGCGCTACAATCAATCGGTGCCAAATCGTGGAGCGCGGCTGGTTCGCGTATAATCCGATGCGGATCAACATCGGCTCCATCGCCCGCTGGGAGAACGACGAACCCGTCATGGTGAGTCCCGACTACGTGGTGTTCCGGACAAAGGAATCTTTATTGCTGTCGGATTACCTGAACCACATCCGCCGCGCCGTCATTTGGTCGGACTTCGTCGGCGCCGCCGGCAACGGCAGCGTACGGATTCGTATCTGGTTCGATGATCTCGGCTATTTCAAGTTTCCCCTGCCGCCGATTGAATAGTTTCAGGTCTGAAGTGCGACACTGAAGCGGCTTCGTCGCCTATAATAGGTTCTGCGAGCGGACAGGTAGGCCTTGGGTCGCTCCCGAGGACAGGAGCCTATCAGCTTGCCGCA
>JAHFTC010000122.1 GCA_023269585.1 Opitutaceae bacterium | reverse complement strand
CTTGTACAGCAGCTTCACGAGGGCGACAGCATCGGTGAGGTCGCCGTAGTGGAGGAACAGGCGCTGGTTAGGCCCTTGTTCATACTCCCGCAGGTGGTCGATGCGGGTGCGGGTAACGGAGCTGGAACGGCGGACGATGCCGTGGACTTCGTAGCCCTTCGCGAGAAGGAGTTCAGCGAGGTAAGAGCCGTCTTGGCCCGTGATGCCGGTGATGAGTGCGCGTTTCATGTCGGAGAGAAGTAGCGAAGAGCGAGTAGTGCGTAGCGAGTAGAAATCTACTCGTCGCGGAGAATGGGTAAACGAATTTGGATCTTTCGCGGGCGAATCAGGCAATTTTGGCCAGTTCTGATTCGACGAGGCGCGCGACCATTTCGGTAAATGGAACGGTGTTTTGCCAGCCCAGGAGACGGCGCGCTTTGGCTGGATTGCCACAAGGTGCAGTAGGCTCGACGGTCATCACGAGCTTTTGATCGTGTTTGACGTAATCGTGCCAGTTGAGGCCCACGGCCTTGAATGCGAGGTCGACGAAATCCTCAACGGAGTGGAGCTCTCCAGTCGCGAGGATATAGTCGTCGACCGGATTGGATTGCAGCATCATCCACATGCCGCGCACGTAGTCGGGCGCCCAGCCCCAGTCGCGCCGCCCGCTCAGGCTACCAAGTACGAGATCCTTTTGGAGGCCATTCTTGATCCGCGCCGCGGCGCGAGCGATCTTCATGGTCACGAACGAGCCGCCGCGGCGGGGGGATTCGTGATTGTAAAGAATGGCGGCGCAGGTGGGCAGGCTGTAGGCCGTGCGGTAGATGCGAGCCATGTGCTGGGAAAAGGCCTTGGCGGCACCATATGGGGTCGTGGGATTGACCGGCGTCAGCTCATCCTGCGGGGAATGGGGTGGGGAGCCGAAGACCTCCGCCGAGGAAGCGTAAAGGAACTTTGTCTGGTCAGGGAGATCACGGAGAATCTCCAGCAGCCGAAGTGTACCCATGCCGATGCTATCGACGGTGGCTTCCGGTAGCTCAAGGCTAAGTCTTGGGCTGGACTGGCCGGCGAGGTGGTAGAACTCGTTCGGCCGGGCCTTGGCGATGATGCGACGCAGGTGGGTGGCGTCCTCGTAGGAGCCGTTATGCAGGAAGAGTCGCCGGTTGACGATCGTCTCATCGTTAACGAGATGGGCAATGTTGCTGTGCCCCAGAGTGTCAGGGCGATGAACCAACCCGTGCACCTCGTAATCTTTTGCGAGCAACAGTTCCGTCAGGTACGAGCCGTCCTGACCAGTGATTCCAGTGATGAAGGCGCGGGGCATGGGAGGTCGGTGGACGGTTGGCGGTAGTCGGTGGACGGTTGCGGAAGAGGAGCGGAAGTCAGTCGCGGGCTCAGAGCACGTCGGCGAAGGCGGGGCGTAGCTTGCGGAAGGTCCAGTAGCCGAAAGCGAAACAAACAATGCCCACCGCGTACAGGTAGACGAGATGGTGCCAGTTGATGGGCGTGCCCCAGAGCGCGGTGGCGCGTGATAGCTCGATCGCGTGGATCAGGGGGTTGAATCGCAAAATCGCCCAAGCGGGCGCGGGGATATTATTCGCCGGATAGAACACGGCGCTGGAAAACATCAGCGCCATGCTGAGAAACGAGGTGAGCTGGTTGATGTCGCGGAAAAACGTGCCGAGGGCCGCGCAGAACCACGCCAGCCCGAGGGACAGCAGGAGGATCGGAAGGAAGATCACCGGCAGCCAGAGCATTCCCGAATTGGGGCCGGGGCCGAAGAGTGCGATGCCCGTGACCGTGAGCAGGATGCTGATCAGAAAATGGGTGAACGACGCCCCGACGGTGGCGACGGGAAGAATCTCCAACGGAAACACCACTTTCTTCACGAAGTTGGGATTGGAAACGATGACCGTTGGGGAAACGCCGAGTACTTCCCCGAGAAAATGGAAGACGCTCAGGCCGACGAAGATCCCGAGTGCGTAGTCGACCCGGGTCTCATTCGCCAAAGCACCGAACTTCCCGCCGAAGACGAAACCGAAGACGAAAACATACAACCCAAGCATCAGCAGGGGATTGAGGAAGGACCAGATCAACCCGAGATGACTGCCTTTGTGGCGGAGTTCGACGTTGCGCTGGATGAACTGCCCGAGCAGGGCACGATGCCGCCATAAGGGGGTTATCCCGTCGAATCCGGCCATCCAGGCCCAAGGCTCTGCTGTGCGATTCCGCTCCATGAGATGCGAAGTTTCATGACCGTGATTGGCCGATGGCAAAGCATTTTCTTGTCCGCAGGCGATGGGGATCGAGTCCCCACGATGGTGTCGGGGTGATGGCGCGACACTGTTCTTCAGAATGCCCTTCTGCCACTTGACCGAGCAGCGGAGTGCTCGAAAGAAGGCCGTTCTGCCGTCATCGAAGAATGCCGACATTGGTTCGCGCACTACGATGAGCTTCGGCTCGTTTTTGGGGTTTGACCGGTTCCCTGGCTTCTGTCGCCCTAGCGCCTCGAATCAGTCTGGAGGGCGCTGTCCAAGGGAGGTTCAGCGCGCGCTTCACAACACAATCCGCAAACTCGATGAAAAAGAAGCTCGTGAGTGTTTTCTCGGCCCTGCTCTTGGCGGGCGCCACGCAAGTGACAGCGGCCGACTCGGATGCGACGGGGCTGACCATGCCCGAGGAGGTTATGCCGCAATTACGCGCCCTGCTGGAGCAGGCGATGCGGCAATCGCCCCGCGTCTTGGATCGGAACCTCGATCTGGCGCAAGCGGAGGCCGACGGCTACATGGCCCGAGCGGCGAGTCTGCCGAGCGCAAGCGGTTATGGTACGTATCAGTGGCAGCGGGAGAAGCGGCTTGGGGTCGCGGAGACCAGCAACACCGACAAGCTTTATTACGACGTCTCGGTCCGCCAGGCCGTTTGGCATTGGGGTGCCTTGGAGGCGTCCCGGAAGATCGCCCGGATCGATCTTGAACTCGCGAACAGGAACTATGCCGAGGCCTACCGGGCCTTGGCCGCCGAAATTCGCTCGACCTACCTAAACCTCGTGGTCGCGAAGATCGCGGTGCGGAATGCGGACCACTCCATGCGTTTGGCGCAGGATACGCTCACCCGCCAGCAGGCCCGCTACAGCGCGAATCAGATCACCTATGGCGTGATCATGCAGGATCAGCTGCGGATGGACGAGGCGTCCTTGAGTGCACGGCGGACGCGGGCCGATCTCGAGGCCGCGCTCTCCAGCTTCCGCTCGCTCATCGGCGACGGGCAGTTCAGCGAGGCGGATATCCCGGAGTTGATCGCGGAGGTGTCGCAAGCCCCTGTGGCGCCTGAGCTGGTGGCGAGCAGTGCGGTCGAGGCCGCCGAGAGCATCTCCATTGCGGAAAAAGAAGTCGCCAGAGCGAAGCTCGGACTGGTCGGTCCAAAATATAACCTGTACCCGAAGCTCGGAGTGTTGGCCGGTGTGAACCGCGACGAGGTCAAACGCGACATCGTCCTCTACAACAAGTACCAGATCGACGCTTGGTACGTTGGTTTGCAGGTTACCTGGACGATCTTCGACGGTTTTAGCACGAAGGGCCAGAAGCTCGCGGCCTACACCCGCTTGCGCCGGGCGGAACGCAAGCTCGAGAGCATGCGCGAGATCGTGGCGCGCGGCTTGGAGCGCGAACGGGCCAACCTCGGTTTCACCTGGGATGCGTACCAGATTGCCAAGATGCGGCTGCGGATGTCGCGCGAGGGGTTCGATTTCGTGCGCGACAAGGCCACCCGTGGCGAAGCCTCGCAGGAGCAGGTCGACCAAGCGCAGGGCAACCTGAACAGCACGCTCTATAGCGCGCAGGCGGCGCTCGCCGCCTATCTCAACGCGAGTGTCCAGTATCTTTCTTCCCGCGGGATGGACCCTTTGGGCAAGCCTGCGGTCCAGCACTGAAATGGCGTTCAGCACAATGTCCTTCAAACTCAAGGTAGCCGGTATCCTGGTTCTGGTGGCTGTGGCGACTTGGCTCGGGGTGCAGATGATGCGCCCCGAGGCCGTGGTGGCCGTGGCAAAACGTGAGCGCGCGATCAACGCGGTCCCGGGTTCCATCACGGTTCTCGCTGAGCGCGCGTTGCAGGTGAAGAGCGACGTCGGCGGGCGTGTGCTGGAGAGCAAGCTCGACCTGAGCGCGAAGGTGGTTGCGGGCGGCGTGCTGATCGAGTTGGACCAGACCGACGTCGCCCTGCAGATCGAGCAGCTGGAGCATGACCACGACGCGATCCACCGCCGCATCAAGGTGGGCTCGGCGACGGAGTACGAGCTGCAGAACGCTCAGGACCAGCTTGCGACCTTCGAGATGCAGCTGCGACAGGGAACGATGACCTCGGTGGACGTCGAGAAGCAGAATCGCCTCGTCAAACAGATCGAGCAGAAGCTCGAACTGGAGCGGATTGCGAACGACCAAGCCTTGGCCCGGATCGAAACCGATCTCAAGGTGGTGCGCCGTAAGCGCGACCTGATGACAGTGCGCTCCCCAGTGGAGGGCGTGGTCTCGGCGGTGTTCGTGAAGCCGGGCGACTTGATCACGCCCGGAGAGCCGGTGGCGACGATCATTGCCGCCAATCGTGTCATCGAGGCGAAGATCAGTGAGGAGAATTTCTCCGGCCTGCGGATCGGCCAGCACGCCACCATGCGTTTTCTCAGCTACGGGCCGGTGCTCTATCCGGGGCGGGTGGAGAAGATCCTCCCAGCGGCGGATCCTCTCACCCAACGGTATATGGTGCATCTCTCGGCCGAGGTGGACCCGACGCTCCTCGTCCCCGGAATCACCGGTGAGGTGAATATCGTGGTGGATGCCCGGGACAAAGCCATCGTCATCCCGCGCCGGGCGTTGCTCGGACGCAACGTTTTCGTGGTCAACCGGGGGCGGGTCGAGCTGCGTACGGTCGAGGTCGGTTTCGCCAGCCTTAACGCGGTCGAGATTCTCCGGGGCGTGAATGAGGGCGATTTGGTGATCGTGGAGGACTTGGATCGGTTCCGCAGCGGCGATCGGGTGTCCATCGTCGCCCCGAAATCCTGAACCATTCCGGCGCCTTCCCTCCCAGCTCGATGTCACCGAACTTTCGTATCGCGTTGCGGTTTCTCACCGCCAAGCGCCGCTCCATGTTCATGAGCTTGGCGGGCATCGTCTTTGGCGTGGGGTTTTTCATCGTCACCCAGGCGCAGACGAGCGGCTTCGAGGAGTTCTTCATCAAGACCATCCTCGGGACCAACGGTGCGATCCGCATTGAGGATGGGATTCAGGATACGCTCAAATCGATGTCCACCGACGGCTCGAACTTCGCGTTCGAGCACCGCGACAGCGTGCGGTACGTCGAGGGTATCCAGGAGCCGGATCGGCTGCGGGCCGCGGTGGCGCAGTTCGAGAACGTCACCGGCATCGCCGAGGTGGTGAGCGGGGCCGTGCTGGTGCGCGGCAGCATCCGCAGCGACTCCGCCCGGGTTTTCGGGGTCAACATCACCGATCTGCTCAAGGTGTCCGACATCGGCCAGCAGATCGTCTTCGGGCATCTCAACGATTTCCGCATCAACCCGACCGGAGTGATGGTGGGGCGCGTGCTCGCCTCCCGCCTCGGGCTCAATGTCGGCGACCCGATCACCTTGGAGGCCTCCGGCCAGCTCCGGCATTACCGGGTGGTGGCGGTCTTCGAGACCGGGGTGAGCGAGATCGACCGGCAGCGCATGTACATGCACATGCAGGAGTGCCGCTCGCTGCTGCAGAAGCCCAACGGGGCGTCGTTCCTCCAGGTTGCGCTGGCCAATCGCGATCGGGCGCCGGCCGATGCCGAGCACATGCAGCGCACCCTCCAATACGCGGTGAACCCCTGGCAGGTGCGGGAGAAGACCTGGCTCGAGGTTTTCCGGGCGCTGCGGGTGTCGTCCGCCCTGACGGTGTCCACCATCATTCTCATCTCCGGGCTCGGGATGTTCAATACGTTGGCGATGATCGTCATGGAGAAGACCAAGGAGATTTCGATCCTGCGGTCGATGGGCTACACGCGCCAGGACATCGCGCGCATCTTCCTGCTGCAGGGGGCGATCGTGCTCACGGGCGGCGTGATCCTGGGCTGGATCTTCGGGGCGACGGTCACCTACATGGTGTCGCGGCTCCCGATCCGGATCCGTGGCATCTTCTCGACCGACAGTTTCGTGGTGGAGTGGTCATTGTGGCACTACCTTGCGGCCGCCGCCACGGCGACGGTCGTGGTGATGGCGGCCAGCTTCATCCCCGCCCGGCGCGCGGCGCGGCTCGAGCCGGGTGATGTCATCCGGGGGACTTCGCAATGAGCCAGCCCACTGCAACCCCGGAGCTCGCCCTGTCTTGTGGCGGAGTGCATCGCTACCTCGGCACCGGGGAGGGGCGGGTGCACGTGTTGCGCGGTGTCGATTTCGCCGCCGAGCGAGGCAAGGTCTACGCCATCGTGGGCCCCTCGGGCTGCGGCAAGAGCACGCTGCTTTATCTCCTCGGGCTGCTCGACCGCGCCGACCAGGGGGAACTGTGGATCGGTGGCCAGCCCATGAGTCCGGCGAACGATCTCACTCGCACGGCCATTCGCTGCGAGCACATCGGCTTTGTTTTCCAGTTCCACTTCCTCCTGCCCGAGTTCACGGCGCTGGAGAACGTGATGATGCCGATGCGCAAGCTCGCGCGGCTCAGCCCGGACCACATGGAGGCCAGGGCCCAGCAGTTGCTGGCGGATGTGGGGCTTGGCGACAAATCGAAGCGTCTCGCCACCCAGCTTTCGGGCGGTGAACAGCAGCGTGTGGCGATCGCCCGCTCGTTGGCCAACGCGCCCTCGATCGTCCTCGCCGACGAGCCGACGGGAAATCTGGACCAGAAAAACTCCGCGCACGTGTTCGATCTGCTTTGCACTCTGGCCCGCGAGAACGGGCAAGCGGTGGTGCTCGTGACCCACAACTCGGATATTGCGCAGCGCTGCGACGTGATTCGGCCGATGCGCGACGGGCTCTTCCTTTGACGGGCACGGCCTGATGAGCGACTGACTTCCGGCCGAGCCTGCGTCAGAAAAGTTGGCCATGGTTGGGGCGTCCGATGACCAATCGCCCGGCGGATGCGACACACTTGCTGGCCAAGGTTCGAAGTGACGACAGAGTTAGTGGCCGCCCGCAACGCAGCCCGCAGGGGCCGTGGCAGGGCGGGCCGCTCAAACAACCAGAACCCCTTGCCGCTGCGAGACCTCGACGCGGACGCGGGCGCCGGAGTTGAACTCGAGGAAGTCTTCTTCGATTCCATCGCTGAAGATCACCCCACGCTCGGCCATGTGGGATTCGATCACGAGTGGTGCCGCCCCGTCGACCTGGCCGAAGACAAGCTCGGTTCCCGTCGTTCGGCTGGGAAACGGTTCCCGGACTGTGAACACCAGCTTCTTGGCATCCCACGGGAAATCCGGGCGCCAAGGCTTGGCCCGCCCGTTCGCCTCGACCGCCGCCGCAATCCCACGGGCGCCGGCGAGTAAGCTCGCCAACCAGCCGGTCGACTACCCGTGCGCCAGGAGACCTGGACTTACTGAGGCTCGTAGAAGCAGCGGATATCTTGAGAGCAGAGGGGCGCAGTTTGCACTTAGAACAGTATCCATAAATCGGTGAAAATTGCGCAAAACGCGATCAGTCAGCGGTAAGCAAATTCCGACGCAATTCCTGGCCAATCAGGAAACGACACACTCCTTGGCCAATGAGGCCAGGACATCTGTCGCTCATCAGGCCCCGCGGAAGGCGGCGCCGAAGTGGCGGAGGAGGAGGGATTCGAACCCCCGGTGAGGTTGCCCCCACGTCTGATTTCAAGTCAGGTGCCTTAGTCCACTCAGCCACTCCTCCGTGGGTGGAACGCGGCGAGCATCGCCGGCCGGCGCGCGTTGTCCAGAGCGATGTCTGCGCGCGGAACTCCGCCGGGGATCAACGTTTCCGATCGAGACCGAACAGCACCCAGCACGCGGCGCCGACCAGCACCACCAGCCACCAGTTGCGGCGAATCGAGTGGAGCAGCAGTCCGATCCCGTCGAGCACGGGGGGCAGCAGCACCACTGCGCCGACCACGATCACGCAAACGGCGAGCGTGCGGAGGGCGAGACGCGTTTGGCGGTTCATTCCGCCCGAGCGAACGTCGATCGGCATCGGCGCGCGAGCGAAAACTGGGCAACGCAGGTCCGGACGCCGCGGGGAGCAGGCCTGGCCCAGAAAGCACGGCCGCGGGAGTGTTGCCAACGCGGTGACGACCGCCATGCTTGCCTCGCTGTGGAGTTTGCGAAACACCTGCTCGTGGATGGCTACAACATCGCCCACGCCTGGCCGGAGCTGCGGAGAGTCTTGACCAAAAACGGGCGGGAGGTGGCGCGCACGAGGCTGATCGAGCGACTCCGTGTATTGCATGATTTCGGACGGGTGCGGGTGAGCGTGGTTTTTGACGGCAAGGGGAGCGACATCGTAATCGAGCGACCAACACCGCATCCGACCTTCTCCGTGATCTATACCCCCGCCGGGATGACCGCCGACGATCTGATCGAGCAACTCGCAGCACAGGCGAACCGACCGGCAGATGTCATCGTCGCCACCGGTGACGGGGCGGAGCGCGACACGATCGAAGCGGCCGGGGCACAGGCGTTCTCGCCCGAACAACTTGGTGCGTGGGTAGCGCAGACCGAGGGCAGGCAGGGGGCCTTGCTTGCCGAGCACCAGCGGCAAACCGAGGCGCGATGGAGGAAGGGAGACCGCAGGTGAACGGCTCTGTCCAGCAGGATGACGCCGGCGCGGCGGGGAAGGTGGAGGAACTGCAGGGTATCTACGGGCCTTACACGTTTCCGGAACGCCTGCTCCAGAAGATCTGGTTGCAGGGGTTGTTCGAGACGCGCACCGCCCGGCTGTCCGATGGCCGTTCGCTCGAGGTGCTCGCACCCGGACGCTGGAATCGTCTGGGCGGCCCGGACTTCCGTGGGGCGCGTTTGCGAATCGATGGGCAGGAGGTGACGGGCGATGTGGAGGTGCACTTCCATGCGGCGGACTGGGCGCGACACGGGCACGGGAGCGATCCGGCGTACAACGAAGTGGTGCTGCATGTCGTGCTCTACGAGCCCCGAGGCGCGCTGCGGCCGCCCTGCACCTCATTGGGCCGGCCGATTGCGCAACTGGTCCTGTTGCCGTGGCTGCATTGCTGCCTCGAGGAATTCGCGGCCGACGACGCGGTCGAAGGAATCACCCATCGCGACACGGTTCGCCTCGGGGAAGTGCTCCTGGACCTGGAGCCGGCGGCGCGGACGCAGCAGTTGCGCGTCGCCGCCGAGAAGCGCTGGCGGCAGAAGGTGGCGTTTGCCGGTGCCCGAATTGCCCGGCTTGGCTGGGCGGGGGCGTGCTACCACACCGCGTTGGAGATTCTTGGCTACCGGTTCAATCGCGCCGCGATGTTGGCGGTGGCTGAACGATGGCCGCTCGACGCTGGGCGAGGCATTCCGACGGAGGCAGAGGCGCTCGCGGCGGGCGGGGCGCTGTGGCGCACCCAGGGAGTCCGACCGGCGAATGCCCCCCGACGGCGGCTGGCTCAGTATCGGGCTTGGGTCGCGGCCGTGCCGGATTGGCCGGAACGCTGGCGGCAGTGGGGCGAAACGACGGAAATCAATTGGACTGAGGAAGCGCCTATCGATGTCGCAGCCGTACGGCGGTTCTGCGACGTGAATGTGTGGCGCGCTCGAGTCGGGCGGGAGATCGTCGGGGGCGCGTTGGCCGGCGCGCGATTGGACACCTTGATCGCCAACGGTCTATTGCCACTCCTGGCAACGCAGGTGGGCGACCGTGTCTTCGTTCGCTGGTTTTGTGGCGCGCCCAGCGAGGTCCCGGAGTCGATGCGTGAGGCGTTGCGGTTGGCCGGCGTGGCCGGTCGCGGGGCGGCGCCGTGGCACGAAGGCGCGGTGCAAGGCATGCTGCAGCTCGCGTTGGAGCGATCTGGTGAATGGGGTCAAACGGCCGGCGACGCAGCGCCTGCCGCAGGGGCGGACAGAGGGTAACTCTTTTGCACCGTGGGGGGCGCGGGGCTTGACATGGTTTTTCGCCCTAAGCTACGTTCACCACCCCTACAGTCCTCACTTTCACTAGGTGGGCCCACCAGCCCGCCTTTTTTTTCCCTTTCAATCACGACCGACCAATGAGCAGCGAAATTCTTTCCGTCCTCGAGTACATGGAAAAGGAAAAGGGGATTCCGCGCGCCGACATGATCCAGGCGATCATCACGGCGATCAAGAACGCGGCCCTCAAGGGCGTGAACGCCGGCCAGGAGCTCAAGATCGAGATCAACCCGAAGAACGGCCAGTTGCATGCTTGGGCCGTGCTGAAAGTCGTCGATTCGATCGCCGATCCGCTGAAGGAGATTCACGTCGAGAAAGCCCAGGTGGTCCGTTTCGGTGCCGGGGTGGGAGAGATCGTCGAGAAACCCATCGATCCGGCCTACCTCGGCCGCATCGCTGCGCAGACGGCGCGTCAGGCGATCATGCAGCGCATCCGGCAGTTCGAAAAGGACCGGATCATGGACGACTACAAGGACATGGTCGGCAATGTCGTGAACGGCATCGTGCGGCGTAAAGAACGTGGCGACCTTTTCATCGACCTCGGCAAGGCCGAGGCCGTGATGCCCGCGAAGGAACAGGTGCCCGGCGAGGAATACGGCGCCGGCGAGCGCATCCGCTGCCTGCTGATGAGCATCGATTCGACTCCGCGCGGCCCCGAGCTCATCCTGACCCGCGGTAGCCCGAAATTTGTCCGTCGCCTTTTCGAGCTCGAAGTCGCGGAGATCGCGGATGGCACTGTGAAAATCGAGGCATTCGCCCGCGAGCCCGGTTACCGCACGAAGATCGCCGTCACCACGACCGATCCGAAGGTCGATCCTGTCGGCGCCTGCGTCGGCGCCCGTGGCGCCCGCGTGAAGAGCATCGTCCGCGAGCTCAACGGCGAGAAGATCGACATCATCCCCTTCAAGGCCGATCCGCGTGAGATGGTCCTCGAGGCCCTCAAGCCCGCCGTCCCACGCAGTATCCAGTTGGATGAACGCAACAAGCGCATCGCGCTCGAAGTCGGCGAGGATGATCTGGCCGTGGCCATCGGCCGCAAGGGCCAGAACGCGCGTCTGACTTCGCGGCTTATCGGCTGGCGCATCGACATCATTCGGGCGGCCGTTGCCCCCAGCACGATGGGGGACAAGGTCAAAGCCGCCGCCGGATCATTGCATACTGCCCTCGGGCTCGCCGACGACGTGGCGATGCGCTTGGTCGAAAAAGGTCTGCACAGCATCGAACTGCTCGACACCGTCGACGAGGAGACCCTCGTCGGCGAAGGCTTCACGGTCGACGAGGCTCAGGATATTCTCACCCGCGTGCGCCAGGCCAACCCCGGCGCCGCCCCGCAGGCCTGAACGCCCTCGCGTAACCGCACTACCAGCACTACTTCCGAATCTCATCGATGAGCGTCCGCATTCACGAACTCGCCAAACGCATCGGCATGGACAACAAGGAGCTGCTCGCCCTGCTCAAGGGCCGCGGCTTCGACGTCAAAACCGTCTCCAGCACTGTCGATCCTATCAGCGCCGAAGCGCTGGAGGGCGAGTTGAAGGCTCTGCAGCAGGCCGTGCCTGCGCCCGAGGCAGCGGTGCCGGAGCTTTCCGTGCCGGAAGTGCCCACCCAGGTTGCGTCGGCTGCTGCACCGGTCTTCGCGACCAAGGTGCCGCAAGGGGTTTTCGTGCGTTCGGCGGCGGAAGTCGCCCAGGAAAAGGTTGACGTGGAGAAAGCCAAGCAGGCTGCGCGCGTCGTCGCTCCGCCTCCGGTGCGCCAGGCCCCGCCTCCGCCTCCGATGGCCGTTCGT
>JAHFTC010000025.1 GCA_023269585.1 Opitutaceae bacterium | reverse complement strand
TGCACTCCAACATGCGCCTGCGCGACGACAGCAAGAACGCCAAGGTCATCCTCGTCACCAGTACGACGCCGAGCGAGGGCAAGTCGTTCGTGACCTCGAACCTCGCCCTCACGTTCGCCTCCCATGGGGAGAAGACGATCATCATCGATTGCGATCTCCGGAAGCCGAACGTCCACCGCTCCTTCGGCGTCGACAATCTGAAGGGCGTCATCGACTACTGCGTTTCGGGCGCGGCCCTCGACACCCTGATCATCAAGGAGCATCATCAGAATTTCGATATCCTGCCCTCCGGCGGCCGGGCGAAGAACCCGACCCAGATCCTCAACGGGCCGGAGTTCAGCCGGTTGATCTCCGATCTGCGGAAGCGCTACGACCGCGTCCTCGTCGACACGCCGCCGCTGGCCGCCGTGAGCGACGCGATGGTCATCCTCCCGTTGGCCGACGGCTCGATCTTCACGATCATGTTCAACCACGTCCGGCGGAAGGCCGCGCAGTTCTGCGCCCGCCGCCTGATGGAGACCAACGTGCCGTGCTTCGGTGCGGTGCTCAATGCGTTGAACCTGACGGTGAGCGGCTACTACTACGCCCAGTATTACGACAAGTCCTACAAGGATTACTTCGTCGTGGCGGACGAGCCGTCCGACAAGGACAAGGACAAGAAGAACTGACCCGGGGCAGCTTCGAGGGGCGGCGTTGCCGCCCCTTTTCACTGTCCGCTGCGCTTGGCGGCTGCCCGCCGCAGCCGGTCGTTGACCGCGATGCCGGCGCCGACCTCCGGGGCTAGTTCCGCGTGCAGCTGGCGCAGTCGGGCTCGGTCAAGCACGTGGAGCCGGGCGAAGAGCCGGCGCGCCGCCTCCGCGGGGCTGCCGCGGGCGGAGAGTACTTCGATCCGGGCCGCGGACCGGAGCTCCGGGCCGGCCGGCCGGGCGAACAGCAGGAAGCCCTCGTCGGCGCCCGCTTGGCGCAGCCGGGCCCGGGTGATCCGTGCGTGGAGTTGCAGCGGCGTGCGCGGGCTGTAGTGGCGGGTCAGCAGTCCGGGGGCGCGCAACGGGCTCTGCGTGGTGACGGCCTGGTTGCGCACGGGGACCGGCCGGCCGAGGGCCGCGGCGATCTGTTTCGCCGTGATGCCGCCGACGCGCAGGATCTCAGGCGAGGATGGATCGGACACGTCGACGATGGTCGATTCGACGCCCACCCGGCACGGACCGCCGTCGAGAATGTGGTCGATGCGCCCCCCGAGACCGGCCTCGACATGGGCGGCGGTCGTCGGGCTGATGAAGCCGAACGGGTTCGCACTCGGCGCCGCGAGCGGGAGCCGGCACAGCCGTAGCAGACGTCGCATGACGGGATGCGCCGGGCAACGGACCGCCACGGTCGGCCCCCCGGCGGTGGCGACGGCGGGCACGATCTCCCGCTTTTGCAGGACGAGCGTGAGCGGACCGGGCCAGAAGGCCCGCATGAGTGCGCGCGCAGCCGGGTTGAGGATGGCGAGCTTCGCGGCGGCGGCGGCCGAGCCCACGTGCACGATCAGGGGATCGGAGAGGGGCCGGCGTTTGGCGCGGAAGATCGCGCGGCAGGCGCGCGGATCGAGCGCATTGGCGGCGAGGCCGTAGACGGTTTCCGTCGGGACGGCGACGAGTCCGCCGGCGACGAGAACACGCGCGAGCTGTCGCAGACTGCTCGGAGTGGGCTGGTGGATGGCCGCCATGGACGAGTGGCGAAAAACAAAAAAGCCGGAGTGTAAACTCCGGCTTCGAAAAAGGGGCGGAGCCGAAGCTCAGGCCATCAGGTGAAGGTTGCGGGCGCGCTTGATGGTCTTGGTGACCCTGCGCTGCTGCTTCGCCGACATCCGGGTGTACTTGCGGGGAAGGAGCTTGCCAGTGTCGGTCGTATAACGGCCGAACGACTGAGTGTTGTGGAAAGGAATCTCGTCCGGGGAGAGACTGCGCGACTTGTTCTCGGGCGTGGTGGTCATGCGAAAGGCGTCGAGGCTCCGATCCGGCGCTGGCAAGTCAACCCCCTTTTTCGCGATGAACACAGGATCTGCCGGGTCGGCGCGAGAATCGAAGAGCGGCGGGCCAGCGCTGTCCTCGCGCTGGTTCGCCCCAGTGATCCCGTGAGTCGAAATCTGTTGCGATGGAAGCTGCTGCCGTGGGCGCGGCGCACGCGGCGCGGCCGGAAAACGTGTGCCTCGCGGAATTGGCGGGGAAAAGGCCTTGCACTCGAGTTCGGCTCGGCTTTCATCCGCGCACCTTCCGGAGAGATGCCCGAGTGGCCGAAGGGGGCGGTTTGCTAAACCGTTATAGGTGTAACAGCCTATCGGGGGTTCGAATCCCCCTCTCTCCGCCAGTTTTCCCGCGCCGAGAAGCGCGGACCGAGTTCAGGGCTGCTCGTCGTCGTCGAGCGGGCGCTCGAGCTCCTGCCGGCCCTCCCGGATCACCCGCAGGCAGATCTCGCGCAGATCGAAGAGCCGGGGCAGGGCGTAACCGTGCAGCGCTGACGCTTCGGCGGCGTCGTCGTGCACGGCATCGGGCAGGGAGGCCATCGCCGAGTTGAGCAGGCCGAGGGCGCGCTTGAGTTGCGAGATGCCGAGGGCGGTGTCGCCGAGATCGAGCGCCTGCACCCCCAGCACGATCGCCATCTCGGCGTCGTGGAGGACGCGCAGGAGGCGGAACGCCTGCAGCGGGAGCAGTTCCTGCGGCGTGGCCACGATCGACTCCAGATACTGGATGAGGCCGGCGAAAAGCGCGCGGGAGGCGACGTAGACCGGATTGCGGTGCAGCGTGTACGGATCGAGGTCGTTGTCGTCGAACTCGTCGGAGCCGCCCTCGCCGCCGAGGTCGCCGTCGAGGGTGGGCTCCCAGCCGAGGTCGCGGGCGACCTCGTCGAGCCGGTCCTTGGCCCCGGCGGTCCGTTCGTAGGCCTGTTGGTATTCGGCAACCGCGTCGTCGCGCTGGCGCAGGTAGCGCTCCCAGTCGAACTCGTTCCACACGAGCTCCCCATGCTCCTCTCCGTCGTCGGGACTGCCGTTGTTGCTGGAGTTGTTCATGGCGTACTGGGGCCGGAGGCCCGGGGCGGAGTGTGGGTCCGGGGGGGGGCAAGGAAAGGGAAATTTCCGCGGTTCGCGGCGGGGTGACGGAAGGCGCGTTCCGGGTTGAGTTTGCGCAGGTTTTCGCCGTGATGGGCGCACCCCGTTTCACCCCGATCACGGCCGCCATGAGCGAAGTCCAGCACGAGACCGTCTATTTCACCGGCCATGTCCAGGGCGTGGGCTTCCGCTACACGGCACTCCAGGTCGCGAAGGAGTTCGAGGTCACCGGTTTCGTGCGCAACCTGGCCGACGGGCGCGTCCATCTCGAGGCTGAGGGCGCGAAGGCGGAGATCGAGGCCTTCCTCCGCGGGCTGTCCGAGGCGATGCCAGGCTACATCCGCCAGACCGAGCGCAGCAGTGAACGGCGGCCGCCGCTGTTCCGGGAATTCACAATACGGTGACACAGGGAGCGGCCCGCCCATGGAGACCACGATCAGCGAAACCGTTCCGCGTCCCCCCGCCATCGAGGTCCGCCGCCTGACGAAGGACTATCCGCTGGCCGGCGGCCGGCAGCGGCTGCGCGCGGTCGATGACCTGTCGTTCACGGTGGCCGCCGGGCAGATCTACGGCCTGCTGGGGCCCAACGGCTCGGGCAAAAGCACCACGCTGAAGGCGCTGCTGGGCCTGCTCGTGCCGACGGCCGGAGAATGCCTGCTCGCCGGAGTCCGCGGGGCCGATCCGGCGGCGCACCGGCTGCTCGGCTACCTGCCGGAGGCGCCGTACTTTCCGCGCTTCGTGAGCGGCCGCGAGTTGCTCCGGTTCCACGCGCGGTTGTGCGGTCTTCCCAAAGACGGCCGCGATGAGCTCATCGCCGCGCTGCTGGCACGGGTCGGCCTGAGCAGTGCGGCCGATCGCCGGATTGGCTCCTATTCGAAGGGCATGCTGCAACGCATCGGACTGGCGCAGGCACTCCTCGCTGATCCGCCGATCCTCATCCTCGATGAACCCACGGCCGGCGTGGACCCCGTCGGCGCCGCGGACATCGCCCGCCTCATCGCCGAGGAAAAGGCGCGGGGAAAGACCGTCCTGCTGTGTTCCCACCTGCTGTCGCAGATCGAGGAGGTGTGCGACCGGGTGGCGATCCTCCATCGGGGGCGGCTGCTGGCCGAAGGTTCGTTGGACGAACTCCTCGGGCGAGACGAGCGGCCGGCGCTCGTGGTCGACGGGCTGGCGGAACCGGATCTGGCCGCGCTGCGGTCGTGGCTGGCGGCGCGAGGCGGCGTGCTTCAGGGCGTGGAACGCCCGGCGACCCGCCTGGATCGGTTTTTCCTGGATACTCTCGACCGCGCGGAACGCGAGGCGACGGCGGAAAGGGGCGGGCGATGAGCCTTCCGCAGGTCGGGCCGCTCCGGTTCTCGGTGCACCGGGTGGGGGTGTTGGCGGGCCACGCGTTTCTGGAGGCGGTGCGGCAACGGGTTTTCCAGTTCACGACGCTGCTGGCGGGCCTGCTCGTGCTCGGAAGCCTGGGGTTGCGCGAACTCGATTTCGGGGGCGCGGAACAGAAGTTCGTGATCGATTTCGGCCAGGGCGCGCTGGTGCTTTTCGGCGCGGTGCTCACCATCGTCACGACCGTGCAGCTGCTCGGGGGCGAGTTGGAGAACCGCACGGTGTTGCCCGTACTCGCACGTCCGGTACGCCGCTCCGAGTTCATCTGCGGGAAATTCCTCGGGGCCTGGGCGGTCGTGCTTGTCTTCTGCGCGGTCATCACGGTGTTGCTGGTGGCCGCGCTCTGGCTCCGCCAGACCACGTCGGTCGTCGCACCCGCCGAGGCGCCGATGCTCCGCTCGGCAGCGGCGCCCTACGCCGGCGTGCTCGTGGCGGGCGCGTTGCAGGCGGTGAAGTTCGGCCTGCTCACCGCGATGGTGCTGCTCGTCGGAACGTTCGCCCAGACCAACCTGTTCGCTCAGGCCGTGAGTTTCCTCGTGCTGGCCATCTGCCATCTGCAATATCTCGCGCGCGACGCATGGCTGGACGGCAACGGGTGGTTCGAACGCGTGGCGGGCGGGTTCGTGGGGCTGGTGTTTCCGAACTTCCAACTCTTTGGGGGCGAGTTTCTCGCCGGAGGCACCGACGGAGCGGCTCTGCTCGTGGCGGCCCGCATCGGCGCCTACGGCGTGGTGTATACGGCGGTGTTTCTGGGGCTGGCGGTGTGGAGCTTCCGCCATCGGGAGATCTGAGGCACGGCAATGCGCCTCCATCTGCCCTGTGTCGTAGCGGCGTTGGCGGTGACCGGTCTCGCGCTGCGGCCGCTCGAAGCGCCGGCCTGGGCGGCGCAGGTGCGGCAACAGCCGGGTCTGGAATGGCGCAGCATCGAGGGCGCGATGGGGCAGGGGATCACGCTGGGTTTGCTCGGCGGGTTCCGGGCGCTCGCGGCGGATCTGCTCTGGTTGCGGGCGAATGCTAACTGGGAGCGCTGCGACCTCGCCGGCACGCATTCGGCCCTCGCGTTGGTGACGGCCATCGATCCCCGCCCGGTGGCGTTCTGGATCAACGGTGCGCGCATGATCGGCTACGACATGCCGTATTGGAGAATCGATGCCGCAGGCGGGGAGGCGGTCGTACCGGCCGGGGTTGCGCAGCGGATCATGGAGACCCAGGCGCGGGCGGCGGTCGCTCACCTGGAAAAAGCGTTCGTGCATCTGCCCGATGCTGCGTTGATCCACATCGAGATCGCCAACCTCCAGTTGCAGCGCCTCGGCGACCTGGCCGGAGCCACCGAGCATTACCGGCGCGCGGCACTGCAGCCGGGCGCGCCGTTCTATGCGGCCCGGGTGTACGCCGAACTCCTGCGGCGCCAGGGGCGCCATCGCGCCGCCTACGACTGGCTGGTGGCGCTGCACCCGACATTGCCCACCGAGGAGGAGAATCCCTTCGGGATGGCCGACACCGTGCTCGGGCGCATCCGGGAGCTGGAAGAGAGGCTCGCGCTCGCGCCGGTGAACCGCTACCAGCCGCGGCGCAAATGAACGCCCGTCCCTCCCCGTTGCACGTCTGGCTGCTCGCCGCGCGTCCGAAAACGCTGCCGGCCGCCCTCGTGCCCGTGCTGGTGGGGTCGGCCTTCGCCGCCCACGCGGGTGCGTTCCACGCCGGCGCGGCGGCCCTCTGCCTCGGCTTCGCGCTGCTGGTGCAGATCGGCACCAATTTCGCCAACGACTACTTCGACTATGTCCAGGGAGCGGACACGGAGAAACGGGTGGGCCCGGCGCGGGCGGTGGCGTCGGGCTGGGTCGCGCCGGCGACGATGCGCCGGGCGACGGGCGCGGTCTTCCTGGTCGCGCTGGTCGTCGGGCTGGGGCTGATTCCGTTTGGCGGCTGGTGGCTGCTGCCGCTCGGAGTGCTGAGCATCGTCTGCGGCATCGCCTACACCGGCGGTCCGTACCCGCTCGGCTACCACGGGCTCGGCGATGTGTTCGTGTTCCTCTTTTTCGGGCTGGTCGCGGTTGGTGCGACGTTCTGGGTGCAGACGCGCACGCTCACCCCGGAGGTGCTGCTCGCGGCGGCGGCGGTCGGCGCCCTGGCGGCGAACATTCTTGTCGCGAACAACTATCGCGATCGCGCGACCGACGCGGTGGCCGGCAAGCGCACACTGGTCGTGCGCTTCGGCGAACGCGCCGGACGGATCCAGTACGGCGCCGCGGTGTTGCTCAGCGGCTTGGTGCCGGTGGTGCTCTGGCTGCGCGGGTACGGCGCGGGGCCGTTGCTCGCGCTGGCGGCTCTGCCGACCGGACTCGCCTGCTGGTGGCGCCTGCATCCGGCCACGCCGGCGCCGGAGCTCATCCGACTGCTGGCGCGCACGGCGGCGCATCTGGCGCTCTTCGGCGCGCTGCTGGCGTTCGGGTTGTGGCG
Organism: Opitutaceae bacterium; assembly: GCA_023269585.1. Classification (GTDB taxonomy): domain Bacteria; phylum Verrucomicrobiota; class Verrucomicrobiia; order Opitutales; family Opitutaceae; genus CAJCBL01. The sequence goes on along the minus strand of JAHFTC010000025.1, from coordinate 34,990 downwards.
CAATTGAAACGGGCTTGCCGTCGGCTTACTTGGTCGTGCTCGCATTGACCTTGCCGTAGGCTTCTTGGGCGCGGGTCCATGCCTGGCCGACTTTCTCCTTGGTCTGCTCCCACGTCTCGGCGGTGGACTTGTCGAGTTCAGCCGCAGTGGACTTGAGGTAGATTTGGGCATCGACCATCCCCTTCATCGCGAAGTCCCACGCTTGGGTGTCGGTGGTGCCGGCCATGGTGGCCCGCTTGGCTTTGAGGGCGGCCGCCTGGTTGCTCACTTCGTTCTCCAGCCGGGTGACCCCCGCGGAGAGCTCGGCGCGCCGCTCGAAGGGCAACGTCTTGAGATCGTTCCAGATCGCGGTGGCACCCGCGGTGCTGATGTCGGTGGCGGCGGAGGAGAAGGCCGAGGACGCCATTGGCGCCGGGGTAATGGTGGTACCAGTGGTGGCGGCGGTCGTGTTGGCGGGCGCAGTGGCGGTCGTGTTGGCGGCGGTCTTGGCGGGCGCGTTGGTGTCACCGGTGGTGGATCGGTCGGAGCAGCTGGCGGTGAAGGCGGCGAGGCCGAGTGCCGCGCCGAGGAGGGGGAGAGATGAGTAGTTCTTCATGGAGGAGGTGGTTTCGACGGACGGTCTGCGTGCGCCCTCGGAGCGGGGGCGGTTCTGTCGGGGCCAATCTAGTGGGCGGGGCGCTCGGCCACCATGGGGTGTTACCCGACGGGCGACCGAGCGGCTCTCGCGCTCAGGTCCGCGCGCGCGGGGCGGACGAACGGCGGCGCGAGCGGCACGGGCCCATCCGGGACCGCCCGGCTGGACGCATCAACCCGGCATCGGCGCGCCGGATTCCGCCGCCGGCGGCCTGCGGTGGCTTGCGCCCGGGCACCGGGCGGAACTCCTTGAGGACAACGACCTCACCATGATGAACCGACGTGATTTTCTCGGGGCTTCCGCGGCAGCGGCGGCCGGGCTCGCTCTTTGTTCCACCGTGCGCGGGCAGACGGCTCCCGGCGCTGCTCCGGCTGTCACCCAACCGAAGATACCGCGGTGGCGCGGTTTCAACCTCACCGAACTCACGGGCGGTCGCCGCGGGCAGCGCTTTCGCAAATCCGATTTCGAGTGGATGGCGGAGTGGGGCTTCGATTTCGCGCGGCTGCCCATGTCGTACTGGGCGTGGTCGAGCCCGGAGAACTGGCTGGAGATCGACGAGAAGGAGCTCACGCCGATCGACGAGGCGATCGAGTGGGGACGCGAGTTCGGGATCCACATCAACCTGAACTTCCACCGCATCCCCGGCTATTGCGTGAACGGTCGCGAGCAGGAGCCGGCGCAACTCTTCGACAGCCCGCGCGCGGCGTTCGAGCGGGCGTTGCCTGCGGCGGTGCACCACTGGCAGTATTTTGCGAAACGGTATCGGGGCATCCCGCGCGAGCGGCTCAGTTTCGATCTCTTCAACGAGCCTCCGTTCATGGCCGACCATGGTCGCTACGTGGAGCTGGCGCGGGCCCTCGTCGGAGCCATCCGGGCGGAGGATCCGCAGCGTCTGATCGTCGCCGATGGCGCCGACATCGGGCAGACGCCGGTGCTCGGGCTTGTCGACCTGGGGTTGGTGCAGAGCACGCGCGGCTACCTGCCGAAGATGGTCAGCCACTACACGGCGACCTGGGTGCCGGTGAACGAGTTCGAGTCGCTGGAGCGTCCCACCTGGCCGATGACCGACAGCCGCGGTGTCCGCTGGGATCGCGAGAAGCTCCGGACCGAGCTCATCGCGAAGTGGGACCCGCTCACGCAGCTCGGCGTGCCGGTGCACGTGGGCGAGTGGGGCTGTTTCACGCGTACGCCGCACGCTGTAATGCTCGCCTGGATGACCGACCTGCTCACGCTCTGGAAGGAGGCGGGCTGGGGCTGGGCGATGTGGAACCTGCGCGGGGGGTTCGGGGTGGTCGACAGCGAGCGTGCCGACGTGAAGTACGAGTCGTTCCGCGGCCATCAGCTCGACCGCCAGTTGCTCGAACTCATCCGCGCGTATTGAGCGGGCACGCGAGAATCGTCGTTGTCGGTGGTGGGAAGCGGGAAAGCCGCTTGCACGCCGGGCGTGCGGGTCTACACCTGCACGCCGAGAGATGAGTCGGCTGCTCCCCACACGTGCAATCCTTCCGCCACGCGGCATGGCCCGCGTGAACGCGTTGTTTGGCGGCTGGACGGTGCTGGTGCTGCTTTTCTTCTACGCGCCGATCGGTTTCCTGGTCGCGTATTCGTTCAACGATTCCCGCCTGAACATCGTCTGGGAGGGGTTCACGCTGAAGTGGTACGGGATGCTCTGGCGCGACAGTCGCCTGCTCGCCGCGCTTGAGAACAGCCTGCTCGTCGCCATGGCGGCGACGTTGCTGTCGGTCGTGATCGGCACGGCCGGCGCGTGGTTGCTCCATCGGTACAGGTATCGCGGGGTGCGCACGATCAGCACGCTGGCGTTCATCCCGATGGTGGTGCCGGAGATCATCATGGGCATCAGCCTGCTGGTGTTTTTCAAGACCGTGGAGGTCGGCCTCGGCTACGGCACCGTGATCATCGCGCACACGACCTTCTGTTTTCCCTTCGTGATGGCCGCGGTGCAGGCGCGCCTCGCCGGCCTCGATCCCTCGTTGGAGGAAGCGGCGCTCGATCTCGGGGCGACGCCGCTCGAGGCGTTCTGGCACGTGATCGTGCCGTACCTCATGCCGGCGATCGTCTCGGGCGGCCTCATGGCCTTCGCGCTCTCGATGGACGAACTGATCGTCACCTATTTCACGTCGAGTTCCGCCTCGGAGACGCTCCCGCTGCGCATCTACGGCATGGCCAAGGTGGGCCTCAACCCGATGATCAATGCGCTCTCCACCATCTTCATCGTGGCAACGATTGTGCTTCTGCTGGCCTCCGAATGGGTGAAGCGCGTCCGTCGCTGAGCCCGCCCATCTCCGCAAACCTTCCATGAACATCCGCATCCGCCCCTTGATCGCCGCCGGCCTCGCCGGACTGGCTCTGCTTGTCGCCAGCTGTTCCAAGACTGAGAAGAAGGAGGTCAACCTCTTCGGCTGGTCCGAATACGTGCCCCAAGCCGTCCTCGACCAGTTCGAGCAGGAGACCGGCATCAAGGTGAACTACACCACCTACGCCTCCAACGAGGAGATGCTCTCGAAGCTGCTCGGCGGCGCGGCGGAGTTCGATCTCGTGCAGCCAAGCGAGTACGTCGTCGAGGCGCTCATCGCCAAGGGCAAGCTCGAGGCCCTCGACTTCGCCAACATCCCCAACTTCAAGAACGTCGCCCCCGAGTTCCTGCGCCAGCCGCACGACCCTGAGCAGAAGTTCAGCGTGCCGTACATGGCCGGCACCGTCGGCATCGTCGTCAACACCGAGAAGATCAAGGACCCGATCGTGGGCATGGACGATGTCTTTTCCGGAAAATACGCCAATCGCATCGTCACCCTCAACGACAACCGCGAGATCCTCACCTGGGCGCTGCGCTCCGTCGGCCGCGACATCAACCAGATCACCCCCGAGGCGATCGCCGCCGCGCGTCCCGTCCTCGCGAAATGGTTGCCGCAGATCAAGGTCTACGACTCCGACAGCCCGAAGACCGCGCTGCTCAACGGCGACGTCGACATCGGTGTCGTGTGGTCCGGCGAGGCCGCGCTGCTCTACCAGGAGGACAAGAAGTTCGCCTACGTCCTCCCGCAGGAGGGCGCCCACCTCTGGATCGACAGCCTCGTGATCCCGAAGGGCGCGCCGCACAAGGCCGACGCCGAGAAGTTCATCAACTTCATCCTCCGCCCCGAGATCAGCGTGCTCATCTCCGCCGACTTCCCGTATACGAATCCCAATGCCGAGGCCCGCAAGCTCCTCAGCCCCGAGCAGCTCGGCAACCCGGCGAGCTATCCGCCGCCCGGCAAGCTCGAGGCCTTCCGCGACATCGGCAAGGCCGCCGCGGCGGTCGACAAGCTCATCACCGACCTGAAGGGCGGCTCCTGATCCGTCCCGCTGTCGGGCGCCGCCGGGTGGCGCCCGACCCTTGCGTCGCTCTTTCGAGAAATGGCCGCAGTCCCAACCTCCACCGACAGTTCCTCCGGCGCCAAACGCGCCCCGCGGGCGACCGGCTGGCTGCTGCTCTCGCCCCTGCTGCTGTGGCTGCTGTTGTTCGTCGTGCTGCCCATGACGATCCTGTTCGTGTACAGTTTCTGCCAACGCGACGAGCTCGGTCAGGTCGTCTTCTCGTTCACCGGTTCCAACTACACCCGCATTCTCGATCCGACCTACCTCGGGATCTTCGGCCGCTCGCTCTGGTACGCGACGCTCACGACTGGGCTCTGCCTAATGATCGGTTATCCCGTGGCGTACTTCATCGGCCGGTCGCCGCCCTCTCGCCGTTCGACGCTGCTGCTGCTGGTGATGATCCCGTTCTGGATCAGCTTCCTCCTGCGCACCTACGCCTGGATCTCGCTGCTGAAGGGCGAGGGCCTTGTGAGCGCGCTGCTCCAGTGGACGCACCTGCTGGTCGGTCCGCTGGATATCCTGTACACCCCTACGGCGGTGGTCCTCGGTCTGGTGTACACGTACCTGCCGTTCATGATCCTGCCGATCTTCACCAGCGCGGAGAAACTCGACCACTCGATGATCGAGGCCGCGCTCGACCTCGGGGCTGGCCCGGTGCGCGCCTTCACCCAGGTCATCATCCCGCTCACCAAGCCCGGCATCTTCGCGGGCGTGCTGCTGGTCTTCGTGCCCTCGATCGGCATGTTCGCCGTCACCGACCTGATGGGCGGCGCGAAGGTGCCGATGATCGGCAACGTGATCCAGAACCAGTTCGGGCAGGCGCGCGACTGGCCGTTCGGCGCCGCGCTCGGCATCACGTTCCTCGCGCTGTTCGCGGTGGCGTTCTGGTTCCTCCACGACCGCGGGGAGGCGCGCCGATGAGCGCCGAACAACCGCCCCTCCCGGCCCGGCCCGAGCGCGGTCTTGCGCCGGCGCCGGCTTCCCCGAATCTCCCTCCGCCCGTGCAGAACCATCCCGACACCCAGCTCGAATGGGAATTCCGTCTCGCTCCCGCCCCCGCTGCGCCGGCCGCGGACGCGCCCACCTCGACCGAGACCATGGTCGATCTTCGCGGCGTCACGAAGTCCTTCGGCTCCGTGACCGCCGTCGACAACGTCGACCTCACGATCCGCAAGGGCGAATTCCTTACGCTCCTCGGCCCCTCCGGTTGCGGCAAGACGACCCTGCTGCGCCTGCTCGCCGGTTTCGAGATTCCCACCTCCGGCCAGATTCTGCTCGAGGGCCGCGATGTGTCCGGCGTGCCGCCGTACCGGCGCGACGTGAACCAAGTGTTCCAGAGCTACGCGATCTTCCCGCACCTCTCGGTGGCCGATAACATCGCGTTCGGCCTCAAGATGCGCCACGTACCGGCGAACGAGCGCCGCGAACGGGTGGAGGAGGCGTTGGCATTGGTTTCGTTGGCCGGTCTCGGGAAGCGCCGGCCCCATGAACTTTCCGGCGGCCAGCGGCAACGCGTGGCGCTCGCGCGCGCGCTGGTCTGCCGGCCGAAGGTGCTCCTGCTCGACGAGCCGCTTTCGGCGCTCGACGCCAAGCTGCGCCACGCGATGCAGCTCGAGCTCAAGCAGCTGCAGCGGCAGCTCGGCATCACCTTCGTCTTCGTCACCCACGATCAGGAGGAGGCGCTGATCATGTCCGACCGCATCGCGGTCATCCACCGTGGCCGGATCGACCAGCTCGGCACGGCGACGGACATCTACCACGCGCCGGCGAGCGCGTTCACCGCCGACTTCATCGGCGAGGCCAATCTGCTCGATGGCGACATCGTCTCCAGCAACGGCGTGACCGCGCACATCCGGTTGGACGAGGGTGTGGAGGTGGCCGTGCGCGCCTCGGCGTTGCGCAGCGGATCGACCCGCGCGCTCATGTCGATCCGTCCCGAGAAGATCTATATCACCCGCACCAAGCCGGCGAAGGACAACTGCTTCAAGGGCGTGATCGAGAACGAGATTTTCCGCGGGGCGATGGACGAGCTGCGCATCCGCGTGGCCCACAACCTCCAGCTCATGGCCGTGGTCGCCAACGAGAGCGCGCACGAGCACGCCTGGCACAAGGGCGACACGGTCTACTGCGCGATCCACTCCGACGACATCGTCGTCGTGGAGCAGAAGTAAGCCGGGCTTGTCGCGGCTTGGGCCATGAGCCCGGACTCGGAGGACGACAGAAGGTAACGAAGAGAACGAAGAGCGAATGAGTTAAGCTGCCGGTATTCGAGCACCGGTCCGCACCCGGCAGTCGACCGAAGGGCCAGAAGCCTCCGAACTCAATTCCCCCGTCGTCGGGCGTACCTTTGTTTCCTTTGTTACCTTCTGTCGTCTGCGGGGTTTGGCCTTCAGCCGGGGAAGGCCCGCACGGGCAGGGGCTCGAAGTACCCGGCCTTCTTGTAGAGGATCACCACATCCTGGATGCCCCAGGCCTGCTCGAGGTACGCGCGCAGGATCAGGTTGGGCCGCGTCTGCAGCCAGCGGCCGACGACCTCGGGCGTCGTCACTGTCACGCCGTACGGCTCGTGCGGGGTTTCGGTGTACCGCTGGAACGAAACGCCGCGGTCGGCGAACTCGCGCAGGAGCGCCGCTTTGTCGATGTTCTCCGCGATGTCGGTGCGGCCGCGGGCGAGCAGGCTGGTGTAGAAGCGCCCCTGCAGGCTGAGCACGATCACGCCGCACTCGGCCGTCCAGCGCTCGAGGTAATCGAGCACGGCCGGCCAGTCCTGCGGTGGCAGATGGGTGAGGAGAGACCCGCACCAGATCAGGTCGAACGGCTCGGGAAACGAAACTGCCGCCAGATCGCGCCGCGAGACGACCGGCGTGGCGCCGAAGGTCTGCGCGCAAAAGTCGACGCCGTCGGCGTCGAGATCGCAGGCGGTGATCTGGGCGTAATGGAAATGTGAGCGCAGCCAGCGCAGCACGCGGCCGTGGCCGCAGGGCAGGTCGAGGATGCGCGGGTAGTGGGGCTTGTCGCAGAGGGCGCCGGAGAACTGGATGAGCTCGAGCGCGCGCCGGCCGATGGAGAAATACTCCTCCCGACGGTCCTCGAAAAGCATGCCGTCGCGCGGGGCGATCAGCGGGTTGGGTTGCACGGCGGACGTATCGGCGAGCGGCATGGACGGGGCGAGCATCGCGGGGGGCGCCCGGGGCGGGCAAGAGGAAGATGCGCCCCCGCGTTGGCGCCGGCGGCCGGCGACGCGGGAATTTTCGTGCGCCGGAGGCGGCGGCGGGTTGTGCTGGCGGCACGATGAGCGCTGTTGAAGACCTTCGCCGCACCGTGGCCCGCCTGCGTGCCCCGGGTGGCTGCCCGTGGGACATCGAGCAGACCCACCAGTCGCTGGCTGTCTGCCTGATCGAGGAATGTGCCGAGTTGCTCGACACGATCGACCGGCTCGACATGGCGCACATGCGCGAGGAGCTCGGCGACGTGCTCATTCAGGTCGTCTTCCACGCCCAGCTCGCGGAGGAGAAGGGGTTGTTCGACCTCGAGGCTGTCGCGCGGGAGATCAACGACAAGCTCATCCGCCGCCACCCCCACGTCTTCGGCACCGGAAAACTGGACACGGCCGATCAGGTCATCACGCAGTGGGAACAGATCAAGGCCACGGAGAAGAAGAATGGTGCCCAGCCCCCGCCGACCGGCGTCTTCAAACGGCAGCCGCCGACCCTGCCGTCGTTGCTCAACGCGCTCGAGGTCTACAAGCAGATCCACAAAAAGCAGCTGCCGGCGGAGGGCCTGCTCGACGAGGCGGGGATCGCCCGGCAGGCCGAGGGGCTCACCGAGGCGGCCGCCGGCCGGTTGATCTTCGAACTGGCGGCGGCGTGTCGGAAGGCCGGCATCGACCCGGAGTCCGCGCTGCGGCGCGAGACGCTGCGGATCACCGCTGCGGTCGAGGCCCGCGCGGCGACGCCGGGCTCCTGAGGCGCGGGGAGGGGACACCGCGCATGGACGAGCCCGCACCGGACCTGTTGCCGCCCGCCGTAGCCGCGGAGTGGGTGCAACCGTGGCTCGACCATCTCGCGCTCGAGCGGCGGTGCTCGCGCTACACGGTGCGCAATTACCGGCAGGCCTTCGAGGACTTCCACCGCTGGCTCCGGCGCAGCGGGCTGGCGGACCGGGCGTTCGATGCGCTCGACCAGCGCGCGATGCGCGATTTCGTGATCGAGGCGCAACACCGCTTCGACCGGCGCACGCTGCACAACCACGTGTCCGGCCTGCGGGCGTTCTACCGGTTCTGGATGCGGCGCGGACGACTGGAGCGGAACCCGTTTTCCGGGGTCGCGTTGCCGAAGCTGGAGAAGCGCCTCCCGAAATTCCTCACGGAGAAACAGGCGGAGGCGCTGCTGACCGCGCCGACGCGCCGCCTCGAGACCGAAGGTGCTGACCCGTTCGAGTGTTGGCGTGACCGGCTCGCACTGGAACTGCTCTACGGCGCCGGGCTGCGCATCAGCGAACTCTGCGGCCTCAACTACGGCATGATCGACGAGGGCGAAGGGGTGGCGCGCGTGCTCGGCAAGGGCCGCAAGGAACGCGTCTGCCCGATCGGCGCGGTAGCGAAGACGGTGCTGCAGCGCTTCCGCGACGAGTTCGCCCCGGCAAAAGGGCCCGGCGACCCGGTGCTGGTGGATGCGCGGGGCGGACGCCTCTCGCCGCGCGCGGTGCAGTTGCTGATGAAACGCTACCTCGCGCTGTGCGGCCTGCCGATGGACCTCTCGCCGCACAAGCTCCGGCACTCCTTCGCCACGCACCTGCTCGACCGCGGCGCCGACCTGCGTCTCGTCCAGGAAATGCTGGGACACGCCAAACTCACGACCACGCAGGTCTACACGCATGTGACCATCGCCAGGCTCAAGGACGTCCACCGGCACGCGCACCCGCGGGCCTGAGCGAGCAGTCACGGTTTCGTAGGATCGCGACGGCGGGTGCGGTTCGACGCTGGGTTGGCCGGGACGCGGACGCCGATCCAGCCGCCACCTTCGCCGCAGCCGCCATCACGGCCGTGAGACCCGGCGTTCGGCCGATTTGAGGCGGCAATGCATCCGGTCGTTTCCGGGGTTGTCCCGGAGGGCTCGTCCGGAAATTGGTGAAGCATGGCATCCCCCTGCTCCACCACGGCCGGCGCGCCGGCGCCGCAGGCCCGCATCACGCTGATCGACGCGCTGCGCGGCTCGGCGTTGGCGGGATTGTTCGCGGTGCATTGTGTCGAGCACTTCGAGCTCACGCTGTATCCGGAGAATCGTTCGGCGCTGATGCTCCAGCTCGACCAATGGTTCAACGACGCCGCGTTCTTCCTCTTCAGCGGCAAGGCCTACGCGATCTTCGCGATGATGTTCGGCGTGAGTTTCATGCTGCTGCTCCAGAGCTGGGCGAAGCGCGGGATCGACGTCTTCACCCGTTTCCCGTGGCGGCTGGCCCTGCTCGCCGGCTTCGGCTACCTCAACGGCATCCTGTACAGCGGCGACATCCTGCTGGTGATGGCGCTGCTCGGACTGCCGCTGGTGCTCATCTACCGGCTGCCGGACAAGGTCCTCGGGTGGATCGCGGCCCTCTTCCTGTTGCAGATTCCGACCGCGGTGTACGCGGTCCATTGCCTGCGTCATCCTGAGTTCGCGCCGCCGCAGCCGCTGCACTGGGGCATCTTCGGGCAGGTGCGCAGCGCGCAGGCCGGGAACTCGCTCGGGGACCTCGTGGAGCTGCTCGCCGGGCGCGGGCAGCTGATGCGCCTGTTGTTCACCTACGAGACCGGACGGTACCTGCAGATGCTCGGGCTGTTCGTCTGCGGCCTGCTGCTCGGCCGTCACCACATCCTGGAGAACACGGCGGTGGCGCGGCGTTTCGGGGGTCGGGTGCTGATCTTTGGGCTGGCCGGCTTCGCGGTGTTCCTGCCGCTGAAGCTCATGCTGCCGTACTGGGGCGTGGAGGGCATGCGGGCGTACTACGTGAACAACTGGATCGGCGCCTACGCCAACCTCGCGCAGATGGCGATCTGGGTGGGCGGCTTCGTGTTGCTCTACCTGCACGACGGCTGGCGCCGCGCGCTCGACTGGTTCGTGCCGCTCGGGCGCATGAGCCTGACCGCCTACGTGTCGCAGGCGGCGTTCTTTGTGCCGCTGTTCTACGGGTTCGGCTTCGGGTTGTACCGGAAGCTCGGGCAGTTCCACAGCATCCTCGTCGGAATCATATTCATCGTCGTGCAGGCGGCGCTGGCGAAACTCTGGTTGAAACATTTCCACTACGGCCCGCTCGAATGGCTCTGGCGCTGCGGGACGAACCGCACCTGGCAGACACCGCTGCGGCGACGGACCGCGGGGGCGGAAGTGGCGGGCGTCTAGGCCAACCGCGGTGGGCGGGGGCCGCCGGACCGTCCCTTTGTCGGGCGGGTGCTGTCGGCTTTAAGGCGCACCGCCCAAATACGCAGACGGCGGCGCGAAACGCGTCGCGCGACTCGGCTGTAGGGTTGGCGGGTGTCGTCCGCCACCGACCGTGCATTACACGGTGATCGCAGGGGCTCGGTTGGGTGTGTGCCACCAGCCGAGTTTCTGCAGCTCCTGGCGCGGTTGCTCCACGTAGCAGCTGCCGAAGGAGACCAGCAGCCGGCGCCGGGCGTCGGCGGCATGGTCTGCGGTCGCCCGACGGTCGCGCCAGCCGAGGGCGTGGCTGTCGAAGCGGAAGGCGGCGGGATCAGTTTCCTCCAGCACGGCCTCCAGCAACCCCGGCTCGGTCATGCGAGTCGAGGCGAGGGTGGCGGCGACGAGCAGATTCACGAATCCGTGCATCGCGCCGGAGGGGCCGGCCGACCGCAGCGGACGATGCAGGCCACCGGTGCATTTCATGGGCAGTCCGAGCGCAGCGACCGAGGCCAGCGCCGCGGCTGTCTGGGCTGCCGACGGCGCCGCGGCCGCATCGCTTCCGCCGGTGCGCAGTTTGTAGCCGATGACCGGAGACCCTCCGGTCGCCTGGCCGGACAGTTCGGCGAGCGCCTCCAATTGGCTGGCCAGCGTGGGCGTGGGCGCGAGTTCGACGAACACCTGGCGGATCGCGCCGGACTGGCGCCCGAGGAGCGCTTGGATGGCGGCGAGCAGTCTGCGCAGCGGTGTCGGTGCGAGGGCTTCGGCCGGCGGGCGAAGTTCGAGCGTGTCGATGAAAACCGCGTCGCCGTGGAGTTGGCTGAGCCGGCGGATGACGGCGAGGTCGGTCTCGAGGTTGGCGAGGAACTCGCCGGCGTTGCGTCCTCCGCGGGGAAGGACCGAGACGGCGAGGGGCCGGTCGCCGGGAATCGCGGAGCCGACGAGTTCTTCGAGGCGGAGAATCGGGCAGACGAAACGAGCGATGATGCCGGCGGAGTCGGCGGCCCGTTCCTTTCGATAGAGCGCCAGGGCCTCGGCCACTGGCAGCGACGCCGGAGGAAAGAGACCGGCGAAGTCGAGGCTGCGATGGAGGAGGGAGGCAAGCGCGCAGGGCATGTCGGGAAGACGGTAAACGTTCCAGTAAAGGGAACGCGTCGGGCGCGCGGCAAGCTGCGTCTGCGGCGAAATTCCGTCCAGCGGGCGCGTCCGACGCGGATGTGGAAATTCGCAAAAATGGCCGTTGACAGTGCCCCGGACGAAACCCACGTTCCCGCCCCTCATCACCTATTGCAGGGTGGAGCAGTCTGGTAGCTCGTCAGGCTCATAACCTGAAGGTCCTGGGTTCAAATCCCAGCCCTGCACCCAATTTGAAACCCCCGGAAACTTCTCCGGGGGTTTCTTGTTGAATGACTTACGCGAGTTTCAGAGAGCGGGCTGCTCGCGTGCGACTTCAGGCAACGCGAGGCAACTTTTGACCCCCTTAGCCAAACAAAAGGCCAAACTTTTTCCGAGCGGAAAAATGAGGTGACCCGCAGCGACTTTCCCTCTGAAAACGCCCTAGTTTTGCGGCCTCCCAGGGAGGTCGTCGCGCCCTGACTGAATTGTAAAAACCAGAGCGCAGAAAGGCCCGCAGCCGGTACGCTGCGGGCCTCGGTTCGGCGGCGAAGGGTCACTTTTCAGGCGGCCGATCTTTGCCGGTCGCCGCTGGCAACCGCGCCGGCTCCGGTCCCCTGCCGTGCAATCGCCAGGATTTCGTCGCACGGGTACCGCCAAGTGCCTGGAATGACTTCAACCGGGTGAAGGATGGATTCCTTCGTCATCCGCCAGATCGTCACCCGGCTGACGTCGAGGAGGCTCGCCGCCCGCTTTTGCGAGATCAGCAGGTGCTCCCCGTCGAACGAGACCTGTTCGCCCTTCGCCTCGGTCCTACCCTCGATCAAGTCCCGAACCGCGTTCTGTTCGAGCGGCGAGAGCGATGGGTCGGTGGAAAGCACGGTTTGGAGGATTGCGCGGCTGGTGGCGTTCATCGCGAGGTGGCTCAGGCGGTGAGTTCGACCAAGGACTCGTTTTCGGCGCGGCGCTGCACTTCGAGCGCGAGCAAGGCGGTGTTCCAGTCGCAGAAGATGTTCTGGCGATGGGGCACGCGCAGACCGTTCTCGGTCGGCTCCATCGTCCACTTCACCGAACCGATGACGCGGTGCTCGACCCGGTCGTGCAGGTTGATTTCGCCCGCCTCGCAGCCGGGCGACTGCTTCATGAAGAGCTCGACGGCTTCTTCCACGGTTGCTGCCGATGCGGTGGAGATGAAGACGCCGGGGGCGTATTCGACGACGATCTGAAAGCGGCCTGCCTCGCGATGGCAGCCCGCGGAAACGCGGTCACTTGCGGTGCTTTGGTCGGTGTCAGTTGGAATCGTTTTCACGTGTTCCATTCCGGACCTACGCGCACCGCCCCTCAACGGGGCGCACCCTCCGAATTTGGGGTAAGCGTGCTACCCGAAACGCGGTAGGGGAATGAATGCGCCGGCTTGGACTTACCGGTTGGTGGTCGTGAGCCTAAGGCGGATTAGCAAGTCATTGAGCGCGGCGTGGGTGGCTTCGCTGGGCGCCTCCGGTAATGTGCTTTGGTCATGGGCTTGCTGGAGCACCAAGCGGAGGTGTTCGTACTCGCGCTCGTGGAACGAGACGTCGGAGTCGTTGAGCGTCGACTGCTCCGGTCCGGCGAGCTTGCGGGCGATCAGGTCGGGCAGCTGCGGCAGCTGGAAGGTTTCGTTGAGGGTGACGAGGTTCGCCTCGATCCGCCCAGTGCGCATGAGCCAGATGCCGGTGAGCAGTACGCGATAGGTGTAGAGCAACGGTTTCACGCGGCGGGGAGATTCCTTGAGGAAGAGCCTCAACTGCGTCTCGGCGAAGCCGAGGTAGTGGTGGGTGTGGTTGCGCGTGATGCAGCCCGAGCAGATCTGCTTGAGTTCCTCGTGGGCAGCGGAGGACTGCACGATCAGCGGTGAGTAGAGCTGCTCCAGCACGTAGGCGTTCTTCTTCAGGAGCAGGCCGAAGAACTTCTTCACGTCGTGGCTGACGATGTCCATCTCGAGGCCCTCGATGACGCGGGAGTCCTCGACCGTCTCGTCCTGAACCTTGAGTCCGGCGATCTTTTCAAGCGGAAGCAGATGCGCACCGCGCAGGTCGAAGTCGGAGTCCGGCGAGGGGAACCCATAAAGATGGGCACCGCTGATGGTCGCGAACACGAGCGGGTACGGCTGTGCGGCGACGATGCGGTGGAGGAGTGGATCGATGATCATGGTTGGCGCAGTTTTGCTAGTGGATCATCAGCCATCGGCCTTCCCGCGCATCGGTAGACCCTCCGGCGCAGAAAGGCCTCCCGGCGTTTCGCTCCTTCGTGATCGGACGGACGATACGTGCCGAGGAATCGTGTGATGCATGTTTCCGTTGCCGATTCATCGCCGAGCGCACAGTGGGCAGTTGCCTGATACCGGCTAGCCTCGCGCCTATCTCTTTTCGTCGCTCCGGGTAGGGACGCCCAGCGACGGCAGGTGTCGATCTGTTCATTCCAGTCTTTGCGATCCTCCAATACGCGAGCCCTTGCAACCCAGGCGACCGTCTCGAGTGGATTGTTCGCAAGGGCTGAATCTGCGTCTGCAATGGCCTCATCCGAACGCTCCAAGTGAATGAGGGTATCTGCGCGGCAGGCTCTCGCTTTGCTATGAGCGGGTTGTCGCTTGAGGATGCCATCGAGGACCTTGAGACAGTTCTCGTATTGGTCGGAGTAGTGAAGCTCCCATGCCAATGCCAGGTGGCCGTCTTCGTTCGTAATGCAGGTGGGCAATTCGTCGAGCCAGGACTCGAAAGCACTTGATGTCGAAAATACCAGACGGGTGTCTCCGTTGCGCTCAGTGCGGCGGGAGTCCCCCGCGAAGAATTCCAGAGGAAGTCCGATTCCTCCCCTCAATCGAACCCATGAACGAAGGGCGCGACATTCTTTGGGATAGGTCGTTTCCAGAAATGGAAGCACGATCTCCTCCGTCCATTTGTGTTCCATTTTCTCGGCATACCACTCGAAATTCTCAAATCGGTCAGCAAGCCAGCGCCCGCGTTGAATTCGTGCTACGTGATCATGGAAATGTGCCACTTCGTGGACGAGTGTCTTCAGGGCGTGAAGTCGGAGGTAGAGGTCGCAAATCAAGCGCGGCATCGGCAACCGGTTCTCCTGGACGACATAGGCATAGATCGAAATCCTGCCTCGATAGGGGTGATACGATCCCAGGACTCCTCCAGCGTACGCCCCCGGGAATAGTTGGCTGCCGAGTCGCCCGGTGTGGGGATCCGGTGTTCCTCCGAGGTTCGCGTGACGCTCAGCCATGTAGCGCGAGCCCAATGTGAGGCGGACTTCATCGATACCCTCGACCGCGTTGGCAGGCAATTGCCCGAAGACGCCACGGATGTCATCCGGTGAAGCCGCATGATGCACGCAGGGGCCTACATCAAGGACCGAAATGGGGATTGTCGCCACTGTCGTTGGCGTTGCTGCCGGTTGGGTCTGATGGCGCTCCGTCTTCACCGAACGCTTGATGCGGCGCTTACGGTCTAGTTCAGCTCTGGCCTCGTCGATTGCTTCGTGGCGGGCGTCATCTGACGCGAACTTGCGTCTTTTCAACCGTGCGAGGCTCTTGCGCGTTGTGTGGATGCTTCGCGACATGGGATTTGCTAGTCGGCTCGGCTGGCGGCGTGGCGCCGGGCCCTAATCAGAAAATCGTTGGTGGCCTCGTAGTCGGGCCGCTCAGGAAGTCTGGTTTCGGTGAGTGCGCGGTCGAAATCGCGGTGCAGCTCCAGTCGCCAGGCATTTACGTCGGGCCATGGAATATCACCGCGCTTCACGGCGAGTAGGCGATTCTTGTGGGCCTCGACGCGAACGGGCACTCGGCCCTCGCGCAGCGTGGCCGCGCCGGTGAGGAGGAGCCGCACCAAGTGCATGGCGTGTTTCCAGCGCACGTGGCCTTGGTTGCGCTGGTCCTGTTCGAGTTTGCGGAACTGGCTCAGCGCGTAGCCGTTGAAGGTCTGGAAGACCATCTGAGAAAGGAAGCGCTCACGCAGAACCAATAGTTCCTGCCCGAGGGGGCTGGCTGATTCCACGAGCGGGGAGTAGAGGCATTCCAGGACGTTGGGGTTCGCCTTGAGCGCGAGGACGAGAAACTTCTGCAGCTCCCAGTAGCACGACTGCGAGGTGTTGTCCTCGAACTGTTCCGGAGCCCCGTAGAGCGACCACTGCAGGTTGGCCGGCGCAAGGTACACACCGCGCCGGTCGACGTCGGATTCATCGGTATCAAGGCCGTAGGCACGAGATCCGGTGATGCAGGAGAAGATCAGGAGGCTCTTCAGGTCGAAATCCGACGTGCCGCTCGGATCATCAAGGCGGTCCTTGAAATATTTGAGGACCTCGAACTGCTCGTTGGTCAATGCCGCCTCGAAACCATCGGGGAAGCGCACGGTGTAGTTCACCTCGATGCCGACCGGAGTTCGGGTGATCACTCCCACCGCGCCCCGTGGATGCACGACGGTCTCGTGCGAGCCATGAATGGCGAGCAGCGAGACCACTTGGGTCCCCGCGGGAACGTCTTTGCTGGTGGGTGTCATTGACGACGGGAAATACGGCTCAGCTCGTGGAGATTTTTAGGGCCTTCGCCAACCGCTCCACGAGCTTGGCCGCGGCGGGGCGTATGCTGGTTGATCGCGGATTCCAGGCGAGTACCAGCTCGCGCTTCAGTGGGGCGAGCTCCGGAGAGTCTAGTTCGTGGAAGGAGCCGGCGGGCAGATCAGCGGTCGCCAGTGCGGGGAGGATGGCGGCGAAACGTCCGGAGCGAACGGCGGCCAGCGCCTGGGGAAACGATTCACAGGCGAGTGCCGGCTTCAATTCGGTGCCGACTGACCGGGCGGCGTCACGGAGCCGTTGGGTGAACTGGCCGTCGGCCTTCTGGGAGACCAGGGGCAGCGAGGTCAGGACGTCCTGCATGGTGAACTTGGTCTTTCGGCCGATGAGCAGCCTCGGTACGAGGACGCGGTAGGAGAGGGGACCCAGACTCGCGGATTTGAGCCCTGTCACAAGAGCATCGCGACGGATCACGCCGAAGTCGATCCGGCCGTCGGAGAGCTGCTGGACGACGTCGTTGGTGCGCAGGTTGGCGGTGGCCAGGCGGATGTCCGGCGTCGCCTCGAGCAGGGCGCCGATTCGGGGGATCACCAGCCACTGGATCAGGCTGTCGCCGGCGGCGATCGTGTAGTCGACGGCCTCTGCGCGGCATTCCGCGCGGAAATCCTCCAGCGACTGGAAGTGGCTGCGCGCGAGCTCCGCCAGACGGATGCCCTGCACCGTGAGCTTGAGCAGCTTGCCGCGCCGGCGGGCGACCTCGCAGCCGAAGAACTCCGAGATCTCGCGCAGCTGGCGGCTGTACTGGCTTTGGCGTATCGGATCGCCGGGTGCAGCTTGGGCGATGCTGCCGGCGTCGTGGACCTCGACCAGGGCGCGCAGCCGGTCGAGGGAGAGGCCGCGTTCGGCGAAGAGTTTTTCAAACATGATTGAGAAGTCAGGTATGCTGTAACCGCAGCCGTGGCAAGCCGTCACCGCTTCTGCTACACTGCCTCCCGTCAACGAAACCAACGAGCTCAAGAAAACATCTGGCACCCTCTTGATTTCCACCGGTCCCAATCCGTTGTTATCAACTGAAGCCACCTAACCCGCCCTCAATCACCATGATTACCACACGTACCAAGATGCTACCGGCCCTCCGGCTCGCGGAGCGGCAATGGTTGTGTGCGGCGGACTCGTACCGGGCCAATGCCAACCCGCATAGAAACCCCGGTAGTTTTCGACCCGAATATTCAGATTTTCCAGGAAGTGGTGTGACCTAGCACCGAGGCACTTTACGCAGCCTCAAGGCGCCCACTTCCCTGCACGGAGGTGGGCTTTTTTGTGCCCTGAGCCAAGCGGCCGCCTCCGGAATCCGAGCCCAAGCAGCTCGTTCAACTTTCAGATTCCCTACGCGGCTTCATCGCTGAGCCCAGGTCAATCAGCCAAGGTCCGCATCAAAATCCTGCGGCCTCCCAAACCAGTCCGGTCCGCCGGCTGAGAGGGGTGACGGTGTGTGTTCTTTGTGGATAGAGGAAGACATAGTCTTCCTCGACCCGCGTGGTGAGTCTTGCGACTTAACGGCGATGCCGGCCACGCGGTTTACCGCCTTGTCGTCTAAGACGTGAGGATCTCGGCCTTTCAAACCGAGGATGCGGGTGCGAATCCCGTCAAGGCGTCCAATTTCGTATGGCCCATTCGTCTACCAGCTAGGATGGCGCGCTCTCAATGCGTCGAAGCCGGGGCGGCACCGGCATGGGCCACCATCTTTGCGCTCGTGGCGTAGGAGCAACGCGCCGGCCCGCCATGCCGGAATCGGGAGTGCGATTCTCCCCGGGCGCACCACTTCAAGGAGCCGTGGTGTAACAGCAGCACAGCGGACTTTTAATCCGCTAGGAGAGGGTGCGAATCCCTCCGGCTCCACCATTTCCCCCGGCGAGGAAGCTAGCGAATCCGGCTGGCTGCAACCCAGCGTCATGAGCGGTGCGATTCCGCTGCCGGGGTCCATTTTTTTCGGGGTCGTAGCTCAGACCAGACAGAGCGGCTGTCTTGCAAACAGCAGGCCGCGGGTGCGATTCCCGCCGACTCCACCATTTTCCCGTCGTCGCTTTGAAACCGTTGGTGCGTGAAGCCGCGTGCCACGGCGACGGTCAGCCCGAGAGGTGTTGATAGATACATGACCGCATTCCAAGCGGACGTAGCCGGTGCGATACCGGCCTCGGGCACCACTTTTCCTATGCAGGATGGCGCAGTGGCAGCGCACTTGGCTCATAACCAAGAGGCCGCCGGTTCGACTCCGGCTCATGCACCCATTCGGCGCAGATGTTCGAGCGGACGGGTTGGTCTCCAAAACCGACCGGCAGGGTGCGACTCCCTGGCGCCGAGCCATTTTCGAGGGCAGTGAGGACGCAGTTACTTCATCTGTTACATGAAAACCAACCTGTGTCCGTTTTTCTCCCTCAGCATTTTCCTCGTATAGCTCAATAGCAGAGCGGCCGATCGATAATCGGCAGACCGCGGCGCAAAACCGTGTGCGAGGACCACTTTGTGGAGGTTAGGCCGATCGAGTGATGGCGCGTGGCTGAAGACCACGAGAGTCCGGTGCAACTCCGGGAGCCTCCACCATTTTCACCGGAGCGTAGCCTAGAAGTCAGGCACTCGGCTTGGGACCGAGATGACGCGTGTGCGAGTCACGCCGCTCCGACCACTTTGTCAGGTGTGTGGCCCAGTTAGCGGGGCACCGGCCCGTGAAGCCGGGGAAGTCGGTGCAAATCCGACCCACCTGACCACTGCGGCCGAGGACAAACTAGCAGAGTCACCTGCCTGTCGAGCAGGGGATAGCGGGGGCAGCACCCGTCGGCCGCGCCACTTTCTCCCTCCATCGTCCAAGAGATAGGACGCGGGCCCGCGAAGCCTGAAATCCAAGTGCGAGTCTTGGTGGAGGGACCACTTTTCGGGGGATAGTGAAAGAGTCATCACGCCTGGCCTACACCCAGGAATTCCCGGTGCGAATCCGGGTCGCCCGACCATTGCCGCGTAGCTCAATAGCAGAGCACCCGACTGTTAATCGGGACCATGCAAGTGCGAGTCTTGCCGTGGCAGCCATTCTCCTCGGCGAGTGAGCCAGTGACCACGCCTGCCCGACATGCAGGAGGGCGCCGTGCGACTCGGCGGCCGAGGACCATCTGCTCTTAGCCGCGCCGGAGGCCCGTGACGCGGCGAGGGGATCAGCCGATCCGATGATTTCATCGGAGCCGAGTTTCCTCCGCTCTGTCGGCACCAACCGGACGTAGCTCAGCCTAGCCAGAGTGCTCGCTTCGGAAGCGAAAGGTCGCGGGTGCGAATCCCGCCGTCCGGACCACTTTCTTGCCGGGTCGTCTAATCAGCAGGACGACGGACTTTGAATCCGTGAATGCAGGTGCGAGCCCTGCCCCGGCAGCCATGGAGGCGTAGCTCAATGTCCAGAGCAGCCGGCTCTTAACCGGCAAGCTGTGGGTGCAAGTCCCACCGCCTCCACCATTTCCGCCGTAATTGCGATGTGAACGCGGCACGTCTCGACAGCGGCTTTGTGTGAAGTGGCGAGAGCGGGTCGCGATGCGCGCCGGCGTGACCGGTTCAAGATTTCGCTCGGTGGCGCAGCAGTCAGCGCAGTTCCCTCATAAGGAAAAGGTCGCGGGTGCGAATCCCGCCCGAGCGCCCAATTTTCATCCAGGTGTGGCAGAGCAGCAAATGCAGCGCGCTGTAAACGCGCAGCCCATCGGGCTACGGAGGTGCAAGTCCTTCCGCCTGGACCAAGCCGGCAAAACATAGAAAGCGATGTGCGATCTTGGTAAGGTCGAGAGCGGGGTGCATGTCCCCGTGCTGGCTCCATTTTCCCGTTCAGGCTGCACGCGGTTTGTCGTCCGTGTGCGGAGTTCAACCGTCCGGCGTTCTTCACGTCGGAGTGATGAGAGCGTCGGCACCGCGGTGACGCGGCATTGGCCAAGGTGGGCCTGCCGGCGGGCTTGTCAGACGGGAAGCTTTTCATGCGAGCGTGGCGGAATCAGAATACGCGGCAGCCCGAGATGCTGCTGGGCGCAAGCCCGTGGGGGTGCGAGTCCCTCCGTTCGCACCATTTTCTGCCGGGGTGGATAACCGGAAACCAGTAGACCGGCTCGCCTCAAAAGCGATGATCCTTGGGAGTGCGAGTCTCCCCTCCGGCACCAATTCGACGGCGCCTGGTTCGCCCGGAATCAGTAGACGGGGCTCCCTTAAAACGAGACAGCCTTCGGGGTGCGATTCCCCGGGCGCCGACCAATTTTCGGTGGGTGGTGCAATCAGTAGACACGCGGGTCTCAGAAACCCGTGGGCATCACGCCCGTTGCAGGTGCAAATCCTGTCCCACCGACCCTGCCCGTCAGGTGTAGGGACGCGACACGCCGACCTTGTAAGTCGGTTTCAGGCCGGTGCGACTCCGGCGGCGGGCTCCATCTTCCCAAGCAGTGAGGCCGGGGCTACTTCGTAGCTCATCAGTAGAGCAGTCGTCTCATAAACGATTGGTAGCAGGTGCGAATCCTGCCGATCCGAAAGGATCATATCCCCAGCCGGTGTCCTCTTGGGACTCCCTTTCCGGGTAGTGAGGATGGAGTTACTTCGCCACCAAGGTGGCTATGCCGCCGTCTCCCCGCGCCTGCCGGCAAGCAAGGCTGCAAAAACGAGCGCCGAGGCCTCAGCAATGAGGTCGCGGAAGGGCTCCAGGGGAACTTCGTCCGCGTTTCTCCCGGGAAACCTTTCGGAGGCAGTGATGGTTCGGTTCCTTCGGCAAACGCAACGCGACAAGCGATCGCTCGTAAGAGCTTGTGGGTTCGAATCCCACTCGGGCCTCCGGGCCCGATGGCGAAAATATCAAACCGGGCCGAGCAATCTCCTCCGATCTCCTCTTCGAGGGTAGTGAGAACGCAGTCACTTCGGATAAGCACCTCAACCGTGCCCTGGTTCAAACCCAGAAACCTGCGTCCGTTGTTCTCCCTCGATCGACTTTTGCGGGCAGTGATCTCGCGGTTACTTCGGAACTGATGGTCGGCGGTTCAAATCCGTCTCCCGCCTCGTGCGGGATAGCTCAGTGGTTAGAGCACCAGACGCCGCAAGGCGGTTCCCGTGGGGCTTGTTCTCCCGCAATTCTTCTAGCCACCGTCGCCCGACGCTTCGGGTACAACCCCGTCGCTCCGGCATTTCCGGATGCGACCCCAAATGCAAAGGAGGCCACGATGGCCAAGTTCAGTATCCTTTCGGCCCTGTCGCGTAAGGCAGGTCAGCCGAACACCGTTAACTTCGAAGGCGGTCGATCT
The DNA here is from genome assembly GCA_023269585.1 of Opitutaceae bacterium. GTDB lineage: Bacteria > Verrucomicrobiota > Verrucomicrobiia > Opitutales > Opitutaceae > CAJCBL01. The sequence goes on along the minus strand of JAHFTC010000025.1, from coordinate 13,622 downwards.
TTCACCCAGACGGCCAAGCTCGAATTCGTGTCGATTCTCATCACGACTTTCCTCGGCGATGAGTTCTACCGCACCGAGAAGCAGACCACCGCTCGTATCCGTGAGCTGATGGGCAAGGTCGAGCCGGAGTTCTCCGCCAAGGCCGCGCTCTATGCTCGCAACGAGCACGGCATGCGTTCGGTCAGCCACCTCGTCGCCGGCGAAATCGCCAAGGGCGTGAAGGCCCGCACGTGGACCAAGAGCTTCTTCGACCGTGTGGTTCGCCGCCCGGACGATGCGCTCGAGATCCTCGGCTACTATCTGGCAGTCTACGGCCGTCCGCTCCCGAACTCCCTCAAGAAGGGACTCGGTGCGGCGCTCGCGCGCTTCGATGAGCACCAGCTCGCGAAGTACCGCCGTGATCACGGGACCTTCAAGCTGGTCGACGCCGTCAACCTCGTCCGCCCGCCGGCCACGCCGGCGCTGACGAAGCTGGTACGCGGTGAACTCGCTCCGGCGCAGACCTGGGAGACGCAACTCACCCAGGCCGGCACGGCCGACAACACTGCCGAGGCGAAGTCTCAGGCCTGGGCCCAGCTCGTCCGCGAGCGCAAGCTCGGGTACCTCGCGCTCCTGCGCAATGTCCGCAACGTGCTCACCCACGCTCCGGACGCGGTCGACGAACTGTGCGCGCAGCTCACCAACGAGCAGGCCATCCGCCGCTCGCTCGTGTTCCCGTTCCAGTTCCTCTCCGCCGTGGAGGTCCTCGAGAAGGGCAATCTTGCCGGCACGGACAAGGTCATGGAGGCGCTCAACGCCGCTATCGATCTTTCGCTGGCCAATGTGCCGAAGTTTGAGGGTTCGACGCTGGTCGCGCTCGATTGCTCCGGTTCGATGGCTGGTCGTCCGCAGACGATCGGTTCGCTCTTTGCCGCCGTCTTCGTGAAGGCGGTCGGGGCGGACCTGATGGTGTTCAGCGACGATGCGCGCTATCTGACGTTCAACCGCCGGGATACGACGCTGACTTCGGCTCGCCGCATCGGCTTCGCGTCGGGTGGCACGAACTTCAACGCCATCTTCCAGCGCGCGAACAAGGCGTACGACCGCATCGTGATCCTGTCCGACATGCAGGGCTGGATCGGTGGGGGCGCTCCGGTGGCTCCGTTCGCGGACTACCAGCGCCGCTACAGCGTGCGTCCGCGCGTCTACAGCTTCGACCTGAAGGGCCTGGGCACGCTCCAGTTCCCGCAGGAACGCGTCTACTGCATGGCCGGTTGGAGTGATCGTGTGCTCGAGATCATGCAGAAGCTCGACCGCGATCCGGACGCGCTGGTGCGTGAAGTCGAGGCCATCGCTCTCGACCAGACGGCAAACTGACAATCGTTAACCCGCGGGCCGGCCGATGCCGGCTCCGCATTTCTCCCTGTGGTGAAGAAGCACATCACGCAGCCGTGCGAAGGCTGAATCCCTGGTGCAAGTCCGGGCAGGGGGACCATTTTCCAGAACCTCGTGTAGTGAAACATATATCATGCCGCGCTTCGAACGCGGTGATGCGGGTGAGACTCCCGCCACGAGGTCCAATTTCTCCGCGTGGCCGAGCAGATCAGGCTTCCGTCTTCTAAACGGACCGACGCAGGTGCAACTCCTGTCGCGGGGACCAGGGAGGCGCAACCGATCGAGGATCGGGACCGGCTTGAACCCGGATCGTTCCGCCTGGTGCGGGATGGGGAGCGTGACCTCGCGCCTCCGCCACTTTCTGGAAGACAAAACCGCCAAGGGCGGTCGCCCGTTGGAAACGGGCCGGATCCCGTCACGGGATTGTGGAGCATGCCCACTGTCTTCCGCCATTTTGGAGGGTTAACCCGCCGAGGGCGGGGACTGTTTCGAAAGCAGATCGGTCCTTCGGGACTGGGGAGCGTGACCTCAACCCTCCGCCACTTTCAATTGGAGGGTTAATTCCGTGAGACGGAAGCCGCGGTGCTAACGCGTGCGATCCCGCACCTGCGGGATTGGGGGGCAGTACCTCAACCCTCCGCCATTGCCGGGTCGTCTAGCAGTAGGACAGCGGACTCTGAATCCGCGAACGCTGGTGCGATCCCAGCCCCGGCAGCCACTTTCGCCCTGTAAGCGTAGAGAGCGACGCATCGCACTCGTAATGCGGGGAGGCCGGCGCACATCCGGCACGGGGCCCCATTTTCCACAGAGAACACACACCGTCATGGCTTGACCATGGCACAGCGGCGCGAGCCGCGGCGTTTCCATTTTCCTCCCATGAGCAACATCCTCGACAAACTCATCGTCCTCTCGCTCAACCGCGCCTGGCAGGCCATTGGCCACCGCTCGGTCAAGCAGGCGTTGGTCGCCTTGAACGGCGGCTCCGACGGCGTTGCTCCGGCCGTGGGCTTGGACATCGGTTACGCGAAGAACGCGGACGGATCCTGGAACTTCGACGAGCCGGTCTATCTCAACCCGGTTGCCTGGGAAGAGTGGATCCGACTCCCGATTCGCGACTTCGATTTCACCGTCCATACGGCTCGCCTCGCGATCCGTGTGCCCACCGTCATCGTATCCACGCAGTACGACCGCATGCCGGTCTGTGCTCCGCGCTTGAGTCGCGATGCCGTCTTCTCCCGCGACGGCGGCGTCTGCCAATACACCGGCGAATTCGTCGGCCGCAGCGGCGGCAACCTCGATCACGTCATTCCCCGTGACCGTGGCGGCCGTGACAGCTTCGACAACCTCGTGTGGGCCAAGAAGGAGATCAACTCCCTCAAGGCTAACCGCCTCCCGCATGAGGCGGGCCTGCGGCTCCTCCGCCGGCCCAAGGCTCCTGCACCGCTCCCGGTCTCTGCGACTATTCGCGAGGCCAAGCACCCTGACTGGCGACACTTCCTCGCGCGCTAACGACCGCCCGGCGTTAGGAAGGCGCCGGGCATTCGTTCCAGCCAACTCTCAGAATCTGCCGCGGTCGTCGACTTCCCATGACTTTCGTACTGTCACAGACCGCCGAGCTGGCCGATTTCCTCGATATCGTGGACATCGCCCTGGCCACGATATCCCGTCGCCTGCCCGCCACCGTCGCCCTCGATGATCTCGAGTCCGTCGGCAAGCTGGCGCTGGTGGTCACGATCGGCCAATGCACGGGCACCTCCGATGAGGTGCGCGCCTACTGCTTTGTGCGCGTCCGCGGGGCGATGCTCGACGAGCTCCGCCGCATCGATCCGCTTTCTCGTCGTCACCGCTCACTGGCTGTCGTCGTCGCCCGAACACTTCTGGCGCTGGAGGCACGCCTCGGGCGTGTGCCGACGGATCATGAGGTCGCGGTGGCGACGCAGATCCCGACTGCGGATGTCGCGGCGGTGCGTCTGGCGGCGGCGCAAACCACCGACGAGATCGAGTGGGACTGCATCCCTGACAGCGAAGCGGTTTCTCCCGCCGAGTCTGTTGAGGTGGCGGACGTTCACGCCTGCCTGCGTGTCGCGCTCGACCGTCTGCCGGCCAACCAAGCGCTGGCCCTGCGCCGCTACTACCTTGAGGACGCCACGCTCGACGCCATTGCCGCCGAGCTCGGGGTCTCGCGCGAGCGTGCCCGCCAGGTGCGCGAAGCAGGGGAGAAGAAGCTGCGCAGCGATCTGCTGGTGCTCTCGCTCTGGCAGACGCTGGTGCAACGACCGACTTGAACCGAATAACACCTGACTAGGAAGTCATGGTAAGTGCGCGAAGCGCGATACCTCGCCCCCATTCAAACTGCTAAGCTCTGGCCGAACTCAAAGCGCCCCGCTGACTGATCCATCGGTTCAGGCGCAGACAAAGAGACCTTGTTCGACAGAGCACTGAATACACTGATTCCCATGAATACTTTCCAGATCACACCCTCTCTGCGTACGGCATTCCGCAAGATCGGAACCGACATTCGTATTGTTCCGGCTCCATCTCGTGCCCGGGGTTGGCGCGCCGGCCCGGTTTCCCCGGTTCGCATCCAAGTCTTGGACGATGCTTTCGGTTTGACGCTTCCATCCGATGGCGTCGCCAGTGTTCTTGATTGTCGTCAAGATGAGCGCCACCTCTTGCTGAGTGTCCGCGCGCCGCGCGCGAACGTGGAGCACTTCCTGTGTGGGTTCGACGAGCGCCACTGGTTCGCGGCGGCTGTTGCGGCCTCCTCGAGCGTTGTAGCGGCGAAGGAGAGCCTTATCCCAGTGGCTGTTCGCCAAGCCATCGAGCGCGTTGGGCTCCGGCACACGCATCGCTATCGCCGGCACACGAACGCATTCGTTCGCCAAGGTGAGTGGTTCTTCGTGCCCACCGATGTTACGGTGAATCCGTTGTCGATCCATCGAAAGGAGCCGCTCGTCCGTCCTGGCGGTGGGAAACCACATATCGTCGATGAGCTCGCTCGTGGGGCCGGCGAAATGGTTTGGCACCACGCCCGTTATGCTTCGGACGGTGTCTCTGATGCACGGTACGCGGCTTTGCCGGAGTCGGTCCGCACTGCCAAAGGATGGTCTCGTCGCCTGCGGGTCGCTCGTGAGGGCACCGTTCTTGTTCGTGGTGCGATCCGCCATCCGGATCACGGCACGATCCATCTGCACACCTGGCACCGCGTCTACATTAACAACGAGCAGCGCCCGGCGTCGCTTGGGTTTCTCGACTGATCCAGGCGAGCTCCGCTCGCCAATACATCCAAATTCTCGATAATCTCTATTCCCGTCATGAACATGGAAATCAAAGCCCGTGACCTGATCACGGCCGGCTGGCACGAAGGCCGCCGCCTGGGCCCGACGTTGCGCCGTGCCCGCGATCTTGAGTCGTCCGGTTTGCCGCGCGACCAGGTCCTCGCGCAACTCGAGGTCGAATTCCCGAAGCAGCTCCCGGTGATCCTGCCGCGCCACGAGCCGGCGCCGCTGGCCGAGGCGGTTGATTGTGAAACTCCCGAGGAGACCAAGAACATCGCCGCCGCTCGCGCCAAGATGCATGAGCTGCTGCATGTCCGGGTGATTCGCCGCGGGGCGATCATGCCGGATGCCTGCCCGTCGGGTGGTGGCCGCGCCACGATCCCGGTTGGCGGCGCCATCGAAGTCGAGAATGCCCTCATCCCGGGCGCGCACTCGGCCGACATCTGCTGCTCGATGTTCGCCACCTTCTTCCCGGAGAATCATCCGGTTCAGGAGCTGATGGATCACTTGCAGAAGACGACGCATTTCGGTCCGGGCGGCCGTCCTCGCGGCGACCAATGGGCGTCGCCGGTCCTCGATGAACCGGTCTGGGACAATCCGTTCCTGCGCGATCTGCGCAGCCGCGCCCGCGATTTCATGGGTACGCAGGGTGACGGAAATCACTTCGCCTACGTTGGTCGCATCCAGTTTGCGGAGGCCCAGCGCGCCGCGTTGGAGTCGGCCGGCTTCACCGAGCTGTCCGAATGGATCGTGCGCCGTGACGGCCGCTTCAATGTCCTCGTGACCCATCACGGTTCGCGCGGCCTTGGCGCGGACCTTTACAAGCGTGGCCAAGTCGCCGCCCGTCGTTGGTGCGACGAGAACGCCAAGGACGTTCCGGATGCCGCGGTGTGGCTCCCGTACGATTCGCCCGAGGGTAAGTCGTACTGGGATGCGCTGCAGTATGTCGGACGTTGGACGCGTGAGAACCACGCGCAGATCCACGCTGCCTTCCTGCGTCGCATCGGCCAGCGCGCCCTCGTGCAGCTGGGTAACGAGCACAACTTCGTGTGGCGTCGCGGTGATCGCTTCTTGCACGGCAAGGGCGCGACGCCGGCTTGGCGCGACGCCGAGGGCCGTCCGTTGCTCGGTATCGTGCCGCTGAATATGGCCCGCGAAATCCTCCTCGTGCTCGGTTCGGACAACGACCAGTTCCTGTCCTTCGCTCCGCACGGAGCCGGCCGCAACCAGTCGCGTACCGCCACGCTCGCTCCCTTCAAGGACGAGGACGGCAACATCGACCCGCAGAAGGTCCGCGATGTCCTCACCCGCGAAACGCCGGGCTTGGACATCCGCTGGTTCAGTGGTACGCCGGACCTCTCCGAGTCGCCGATCGGCTACAAGGATGCGACGAAGGTGAAGGCCCAGATCGAGAAGTTCGGCTTGGCGAAACTCGTCGGCGAAATCCAGCCCCGTGGCTGCATCATGGCCGGTGAGCAGGACGAGCCGTTCTGGGTCCGCAATCGCCGCGAGAAGAAGGCCGCCCACAAGGCCGACCGTCGGGAAGGGGAGACCCTCGTGGAAGAATCGATGGGGTGAGCTCGCTGTGCTGGGACTCCCCGACGTCTCCGTATTAAGGGCCGGTTCGTTCTCGGCCGACCGAGTGTGTTCAACTCAGCAGTTCGAGCACACGGTTGTGCCGTCGGGATGCGGCGAGGTCTCTCGCTGTACGTCCTTCGTCGTCAGCTGCTGATCGATCAGCGCCGCGGCGAAGAAGCTCCTCCACGGATTCGGGATCTCCAAACCAAGCCGCATTCATAAGCGGGGTGCCGCCATCGAGACTTCGGGCGTTCGGATCGGCGCCGGCATCCAACAATGCCCGTACGCAGGCGACCTGCCTTCCTGATTCAGTTGTGGACTGGGCCACTGCCCAATGCATCGCGGTGAAACCCCGCGTATCTGCTATGGTCGCCGAGGCCCCTTTTGATAGGAGCGTTCGGATCACCAGCTGGCTGGCACCTCGCGCCGCCGCCATAAGCATGGTGTAGCCAACTTCGTTTCCTGAATTCGGCGCGAATCCTTCGTCGATGAAAAGGCGGACTGCTTCGACGTCGCCGCGGTAGGCCGCCCGAATGGGGTCGTCGGGGAATGCCTTGAACGGAATTCGACCTTTGGCCGTCAATGCGGCCTTCCACCGAAGCATGACATCCGAAAGCGGCGGGATCGAATCATCGACGTATTCGTCGAGCGCGCGTCGTTCTTCGGCAGACAATTCTAGAACGGTCCGGATACAGTCGCAGGTAATCAATTGCGCCCGGCAGAAGGGACAATATTCTCTCGTGCAGAAGAGATCATGGAGCCCTCCAGCCGGCGTGCCGCAGTCCGGACATGTGCTGATCGTGTGCTGATCAACCTTGGCTTTGTGCTTACGGCCGGAGAACAGCTGGCGAATGGATTTGAACATGGTGTAGCGGTGGTCCCAACGGTGGGATGATAAGCTGCGGCAACGCGGAGGCTATTGGCCGAGGGAGGTCGGTTCGGCGAGGAGGTGGTTGATTTCCGGATCGAGAGTGGCCCGCAGGAGGTCCACCAACTCCGGGTCCATCACTTCAAAATCGTCGGGAATGTCGAGGACGTCGATCCGGGGCAGATCCAGCTCCTCGAACCGCATGGTGATCCACTGTTTGTGCTCGCGCTCCATCACAAAGACGATGTCGGCCCATTTCAGGTCCGCTTCGCCCACCCGCCGTTCGGCTTCCGAGCGCACCCCGCCCGAGCGCACCTCGAGCCGCGCGTCATTGCGGTATACCCGCTCGGCGGTGACGCTGCGCTGCCGATTCATTGCGCACACGAACAGGATCCTAAGGCGACGATTCATTGACTCTCCGTAGATGATCGAGTGGCGAAAATCGAACATGCTGTGATCCGATCCCCACGGGGCAAGAATGCTTCCGTGTATCGAGCTGCATGGTGAAACCCGCCGACCGCAGGCTTGGCAGCATTCTGAATCCAATCTTCTGTAGACGAGTTGGATTCGACCCATACAGCAACCGCTCCCGAAGCCAAGGTGCCCACGACTCCCGTGCCACCGCGTGGATTGCGTGTGGGTGAAATCGTGGCCATGACACTGGCGTCGCTGCTGGTCCTTGCGGCCTCCTATCTGAGTTGGTGGTCGATCTCGGTGATGGAAGCGTGGGGTTTCGCGACCGGCGGCGTGTGTGTCTGGCTGGTTGTACGCGAGCACATGTGGAACTGGCCGATCGGCCTCGCGAACAACGTCGTCTTCTTCGTGCTCTTCTTCCACGGCAGGCTCTACGCGGACATGGGGCTGCAGGTGGTCTACGTCGGACTCGGTGCTTATGGCTGGTGGAACTGGCTGTACGGTGGGTCCCATCACGACCGGCTTGTGATTAGCCGGACCAAGCGTGGCGAATGGCTGGCGCTCCTGATCGCCATCCCACTCTGCACCTTTGGGTTGAAGGAGGTGTTGCTGTTGGTGAATGGCGCAGCGCCGTTCTGGGACTCGCTCACCACCGTGCTGAGTTTGGCCGCGCAATACCTGCTTTGCCGGAAGCGACTCGAGAACTGGTGGCTTTGGATCGCCGCCGATGTGATCTACGTCCCGTTGTATCTCGCCCGGGGCCTGCCGCTCACGGCGGTGCTCTACGGTGTGTTCTTGGTCATGTGCCTGATCGGCGTACGGGAGTGGTCGCGCAGTTGGCGTTCGGCCGGGAGCAAAACATGAAACACGGACTCGGGTTGGTGATCGGAAAGTTCCTGCCGCCCCATCGGGGACACAAGTTGCTGGTTGAGACGGCGGCAGCGCATTCCGAGCAGACAGTGGTGATTGTCTGCGCGAAACCATCCGACTTCGTGGACGGCGAGATCCGGGGCCAATGGATGCGGGAGATTCACCCGCAAGTTCGCGTGATGGTGATCGACGACCGTTACGACGAGAACGACTCGCGCATCTGGGCCGAGAACACGGTTCGGTGGCTGGGACGGGCACCCGACGCGGTGTTCACATCCGAAGACTATGGCGAGACCTACGCGAAGCTGATGGGCGCCGTGCATGTCTCGGTGGACCAGAACCGACGCCAACACTTACGATCCGCGCCAGCTCGCGGCGGTGGCGGTGCTCCGCCTGGAAATCGAGAGCCTGGCCGGCAAGCAGCTCGGCCGTTGGGATAGGGCGGCGACGTCGTCCGCTGCGCTACTGCGGCGGCGTGGTGCCGGCGGGGAGGGCGCCGAGGCGGGCGAGGGCCTCGTAGGCGATGGTCTTGCGGGGCCGGGGATCGAGCGCGCCGGCGCGGTCGGTGTCGAGATTGAGCGCGAAGTACACCGGGCCCTGGGCTGTCTCCACCCACCCGACATACCAGCCGAAGCCGCGGTTGCCCTCGAGCGCGGTGCCCGTCTTGCCGCGCAGCACCCAGCCGTCGCGTTGGTCGGAGATTAGGATTTCAAGCACGGCCGCCTGCACCGCGGGCCGGAAAGGAAGCTGGTGGTCGCGGAAACGCCGGAGGAAATCGAGCTGTTCGAGGGCGGAAATGCGCAGCGCTCCATCCAGCCAGAAACGGTCGATGCCGCCGGAGATGTCCGCGTTGCCGTAGTTGAGCCGTTGCAGCCACTCATGCATGCGTTCCGGACCGATCCGCCTCGCGAGCTCCTGGTAGAACCACACTGTGGAGCGCGGCAGGGCCTCGCGCATCGTGGTGTCGCGGTTCCAGGCCTTGTTCCAGCGCTCCACGCGGTCCCAGGGGATGACAGTGTCGACATTCTCGACAGCACCGCACTCGAGGGCGATTAGGGAGTTGGGGATCTTGAAGGTGGAGCAGGGCAGGAAACGTGTGGCGGCGCGTGTCGAATCGTTGGTGACAGTGCGTCCGGAGCGGGCGTCGAGCGCCACGAAGACGCCGGTGACCTGCCGACCGGCGAAGGGCGCGGCCAGCGCGGGATCTACCAACGGAGTGATTTCAGGCAGCAGGGTGTCCGCCTGTGCGAGTGCGGCGAGCAGCGAGAGCACGGCAAGGGAAGGAAGCAGCCGGAACATGAGGCGAAGCTGGGCGTTAAGCCCGGCCGGATCAATGGCGTTAAGCCGGTGGGCGGCACGCTCTCCCTCGCAGGTGGGTGCGGCAGTCGCGGGACTCGTTATTGCGCACGGCCATGCCCCAGGCGGTGGGCTCGCCGACGATGATCGGTGGCAGGGGCCCCCGTGCTTGAACGTGGGGGACATGATGCGCTCGACAACGCGGTGATCCTCCGCCGAGCATTGGTGCATGTTGCGCCCCACGCTCACCTTGTTCGCGGTGTTTGTCCTCGGCCTTCTGCCGGTCCGTGCCGGACAGTTTGCCTTCGGTGTCGAGGAGTTGGTCGAGTCGAGCGAAGCGGGGAAGGGTACCATCCTTCTGGCGGCGCCCGCGACGACTTCGCCGTGGAGCGCGAACTCCGATGCGTCGTGGTTGACGGTGGAGACTGTGGCCGGAACAGGGGACGCGTTGTTGCAGTATTCGTTTGCCGCGAATCCCGACCGCAAGCCGCGCACGGCCCGGCTCACGGCCGGGGACACCACGGTGGCGATCACGCAGGCGGGGGCAACCTATGCGCACACCCAGTCGCCGATCGTTTTGGCGAAGGAAGGGCTGGTTTCGCCGTCGCCGTACGGATTGGCCGTGGATGGTGAAGGGAACCTCTACATTTCCGATGCGGGCGACAAGACGATCAAGAAGTGGACGGCGATGACGGGAGTGCTATCGACGCTCATCGCGTCCGGCATCGGGTTGCCGACGGGACTGGCGGTGGGGCCAAGGGGCGAAATCGCCTTTGCGGATATGGATGGCAACAAGATCGGGCTGTGGGATCCGCGCACGGGGGCGATTCGAACCTTGCTTGCGGGCGAGGACCTTTGGCCGACCGACGTTGCGTATGCTCGGGATGGGCAGGTTTTGCTCACCGATCTCGGTGATCATCACGAAATCCGGTGCGTGAACCCCGAGAACGGCGCTGTGACCGTGCTCTACGATGGGGTCGCGTGGCCTCAAGGAGTCGCCGTCGATGTTTGCGGCGATCTGTATCTCGCCGACAGCAATGGCAACGATTGGGGAGTGATTCGGTACTCGCCCAGCACCGATACGGCGCGCCCCTTGGTCTATAGCGGCGATAGCGGATTCATCTACGGGGTTGGGGTAGATGCTGCTGGGAATGTCTATTTCACCGAAGGCAAAAGGCCGGGCGGCGGAAGTGTGGGCAAATGGGATGCGAATAGTCGTGAGATCGAGTTTCTGCACGGTTGGGGTGACGGCAATGGCGCCATGGCGGTTGATGCGCGGGGTAACGTCTTCATTACCGACGGCGCCCAGAAGCAATTGCAGGCGATCCCCAACAGCTGGGTCGATCCGACGGCGCAAGAGGTGGGGGTGGGAGCAGGTACCGCCACACTGCCGCCGGTGTTGCCTGCCGCTACGAATTTGAGCGGGCCGTACGCGCCGACGAGCGACCAGCCGTGGCTGACGGTTACGAGCGTGGCGGATGGCGTGATCCGGTATGCGTTCTCCGCGAACACCACCGGAACCGATCGCGTGGCGCAGCTGAGCGTGTTGGGCCAGTCGATCCAGGTCCGGCAGTCGGCCGGGGTCGTGACTCTGGGGGCGCGCAAGACCCTCGCGGGAGCAGAGGCGGTGGTTGGCTCCGTTCTAGTGGATGCCGCCACCGACAGTACCCGGTGGACCGCGGAGAAGCGGGTCGGGTGGATCCACCTCGCGCAGACGAGCGGGATCGGCGACGCTGTGCTGAGTTTCTCCTGCGACGCGAATCCCCACCATACGCCGCGCGAAGGCGTGATCGCGATCGGTGGGACGGAGTTTGTCGTTACTCAGGCGGGGATCGGCTATGTGCCGGTCTCGCAGGCCATCAAATTGCCGATCGAGGGGCTGGGAATCCCCTCGGGCCTCGCGGCCGATGCGGATGGCAATCTTGTGATCGCCGATTCGCAGAACAACCGAATCTTGAAATGGTGGGCACGGACGCGGACCGTGACACAATTGGTCGAAGCCGGAATCGATGGCCCGGCGGGAGTCGCGATCGATGCCGCGGGCAACGTGGTCTTCGCCGACTCGCGCAACAATGCGGTGAAGCGTTGGAACGCGGACACCGGCACCGTGGAGACGCTGGTGGGCAGCGGGCTGAGCCGGCCCGACGGAATCGCGATCACACCCGAGGGCGATGTGTTGTTCGCAGACGTGGGCAACAACGCGATCAAGCGCTGGTCCGCGGCGGATGGGACGGTCTCCACGTTGGTGGGCAGCGGCCTGAACGGTCCCGGCGGAGTTACGGTCGACCTGCTTGGTAACGTGAGCTTCGGTGACCGACTCAATTATGCGACGAAGCGCCGGCTGAAGGCGGATGGCTCCGTGCAAGTCTTGGACGAGGGCGGCGGTTTCGGTGTGGCGGCCGACGGTTGCGGGAACGTGCTGCTGGGGCACGGCGGCACGTTGCGCCGCTGGTCGCCGGCCAGCGGGAGTTCCGTTCCCCTCACAACCCTCGCGCAGGAGATGCTCGGGCACGTGGCGGTCGACGGTCGGGGAAATGTCTATTTCGCGGCCATGACGGAGAAGGCGATCTACACGCTACGGCGGGCCTACGTTGATGTGACGCCACGGATGGAAGGGCCGGGTGGGTTGCTGAAGCCGTATTCCCCGGTCTTGGCGGAGGTGGTGGATTTGGCGGGGGTATATGCACCGAAGAGCGATCAAACATGGCTCGTGTTCGAACGGGTAGACGGAGGCAGAATGTACTACTACACCCTGTACAACAGGACTGGTGTTGCCCGGACGGCACACTTCACGGTGCTGGGACAGCAGATTTCCGTTACGCAACAGGCTTCCGCAACGTGGAACTACGCTGCGTTCAAGGCTTGGCGTTTCACGCCGGAGGAGTGTGCCAACCCGGCCATCAGTGGTCCGGAGGCGGACCCAAGCGGCACCGGTGTCACGAATCTCCAAGCGTACGCTTTCGGTCTGAATCCAAAGGACCCCGATTTGCTAGCGCTCCCACAGGTGCAGCTCGATGATGAACGGTTCGCTGCAGTTGATGATGGACAGGGCGGCTATCAACTTCAGCCGCTCGACCCGGTGCTTCAGTTGAGTGTCAGGAAATCTCTATGCTCGACGGATTTGGTCTACGTTGTCGAAGCGAGCAGCGACTTGGTGAACTGGGAGCCGGTCGCCCCAGATTGGGACGATTTTGGAAGTGGAGAACTGTATACTTCGTTTCCCTATCACGATTTTGCCGGCGCCGGAGCCGCACACCGGTTCATGCGGGTACGCGTGAGCTTGCGCTGAGGTTCAGCCCGCGAGCGACGCCCGCTTCTCGCGGAGGTGGGCGCGGCGGTCGCGGGACTTGTTGCGTACCGAATCGCGGCCCGGGCGCAAGGGAGCAAGACCGCGGTGGCCGATAGGTGGCTCGGTGCGCTCGCGAGCGGTGCTGCGAGGAGGGTTTGTCGCCCGGTGCGGCCGTGACGCCGCCATTGCTGCGTCGCCGTTCAGCGGCCGAAGGCGAACTCGGGGAGCTTCTTGGCGGCGCGCAGGGCGGCGAGGGCCTGGCGTTCGCCGCCGCGCATCTGCTTGCGGGTGACGGGCGTGCGGTCGTCGTAGCCGCAGAGGTGGAGGTAGCCGTGGACCAGATACAATGTGAGCTCCTCGGTGAAAGCGCGGTCGTGCTGGGCGGCGTAGTGGTGCGCGGTGTCGACGGAGATGCAGACTTCGCCGGCCTGGTCGTGGCCCGGGGTTGCGGCGGGGAAGGTGATCACGTCGGTCGTCGTGGGGTCGTCCAGAAAGTCGCCGTGGAGGCGGGCGAGGGCGGCGTCGGTGAGGAAGGCGATGGAGAGCTCGCCGGGGGCGAGGCGCCAGGTGCCGCGGTTGCAGTCGGTGGCGGGCGCGGCGGCGGCATCGAGCGCGGCGATGGCGGCGGCGATGGCGGGGCGGGTGAATCGCAGTT